>PMHU01000144.1 GCA_003156795.1 Acidimicrobiaceae bacterium | reverse complement strand
GCTACCACTACTACGACGGGATCACGTTTCACCGGGTCATTCCTGGGTTCATGGACCAAGGCGGTGACCCTACCGCCACGGGATCCGGAGGCCCGGGCTACACGTTCAAGGATGAGCTGCCTTCGGCGGCCTCGGCCTACCAGGCCGGCTCGGTCGCGATGGCCAACAGCGGCGCCAACACCAACGGAAGCCAGATATTCATTGTCGTGCCGGGTGGGGGCGCGGGGCTGACAGCCTCCTACACCGTTTTCGGCCAGGTGACGTCGGGATTGAACGTGGTCGAGAAGATCAACTCCGACGGATCGCAAGGCGGCACGCCCAACGTGTACCACAAGATCGTCAAAGTGACGATCAGCGAGTCCTAAGGCTCATTCGCCTCTCTCTGCTCCCCCACAAGTTCGTCACCACTTCAGCCTCGAGGAGGCACCCTGTGTCCAGCCCCTGCCCCGCCGCCGACGGATCCAGCCCAAAGCAGCAGAAGTTCGACGGGCCTCCCCCTCTGTGCATCGACCCGGCCAAGCGGTACACGGCGGAGATGGTGACGTCCAAGGGGACCATGAAGATCGCCCTCGACCCCATCGCCGCTCCCAACACGGTCAACAACTTCGTCTTCCTAGCCCGCTACCACTACTTCGATGGGATCGTCTTCCACCGCATAATCCCCGGTTTCGTGTTGCAGGGAGGGGACCCGACCGGCACCGGACGCGGCGGTCCTGGCTATCAGTTCGCCGACGAGCTGCCCGGCCCGGGTCGCTATGAGCTGGGCTCGTTGGCCATGGCCAACGCCGGNNCCCAACACCAACGGCAGCCAGTTCTTCGTCATCAGCGGCCCATCGGGCGTGCGCCTGCCTCCGCAGTACTCGCTGTTCGGAAAAGTTGTCAGCGGACTCGACATCGTTGCCGATATTGACTCGGTGGGGACCCAGTCCGGTACACCCACCGAGAGCGTCACCATCGAGTCGGTGAGCGTGACCGAAGCCGATTAGGTCGTAAATTGCAGTCCCAGCTGCCGATTTGTGGTTATATGAGTATCTAAGTACCACTTGCGTCGTTGTGCCCCCCATGAGCGATTGGGATCCGTTCTCCCAATCGCCGGTTAGGAGAACGCATGGACGGATGGCTCGAAAGAACGCGAGACGGGGCGGGAAGAGCCGACCCGGTAGGAGTGCTGTCCGACTTCAGCCACCGCGTTCGAGATGGCGCGTCCATCGATGATCTGGCCCGCGATGCCGTCGAGGCCGCGGCCGGGCTGTACGGCGCCCCGGGTGCGCTCGTCCTCGAAGTCCGTGGTGGCGAGCTCGCTCCGCTGGCTGTCCGGGGCTTCGGCGGGCCGGTGCATGCCGTCTTCGCCGATCCCATGCGACCCGACGAGGGAGTGCGGCTGGGCGCCCGATTGGCAGGAAGTGCGGGGGTGGTCCGCGACAGCACACTGGCGGTGCCGATCACGGTCCGGGGGAGGGTGTGGGGGGTCATCGCAGTCTTCGCACCCGGCGAGGCAACGACGGCGACGGCCAACGTCTACGGGCTGGAAGTGATCGCCCAGCTGTTGGCCACAGCCATCGAGGCCCGCCTGGCTCACGAGGAAATCGAACATCTGACCTTGCACGACCCCCTGACCGGCCTGCCCGGGTTGGCCGTGCTGGTGGATCGCTTGGACGAGGCCATCCAGCGACGGCGACCGGAGCGGATGCTGATCGCAGTCGTGTGCATCGAGATCGACCAGATGGTTCAGATCAACAGCACCTTCGGCCATCTCGGCGGTGATCGGGTCATCGTCGAATTGGGGGGCCGGTTGCGTCGGGCCGTTCGCCCCGTCGACACCTTGGCGCGCTACGGCGGAGCCCGATTCATGGTCTTGTGCGAAGGCCTCTCCAGCGAGGCCCAGTTGCTGGCTGAGGCCCAGCGCCTCCTGGAGGCCCTGCGGGGAGCGGTACGGGTAGGAGACCACGACCTGATCGTGAGCGCTTCGGTCGGCTCGACCACCGCTCGACCAGGGGCGAGCACCGACGAGCTTCTGCGCGAAGCCGACTGGGCGGTACAGCACGCCAAGGAGCAGGGTGGCGCTCGGTTCGTGAGCTACGACGCCTTCGCCGACCGCAGCCCGGCCCGCCGCCTCGAACTCGAAACCGAATTGCGATGGGCGCTGAGTGCGAGGCAGTTCAGGGTCCACTACCAACCGGTCGTACGACTCGACGACGACGCCGTCATCGGCGCCGAAGCCCTGATCCGGTGGCAGCACGCCCAACGGGGTCTGCTGAGCCCGGCCGAGTTCATGACCATCGCGGAGGACAGCGGACTGATCCTGCCGATCGGCGAGTGGGTCCTCAACACGGCATGCCATCAGGCCCGTCGTTGGGCCAAGGGAGCCTCGGCCAGCTCGCTACCGGCGCCCAACGTGGCCGTCAACCTCTCAGGCCGCCAGATCAGCGAGCCCTACCTTCTCGACCGCATCAGAGCGGCGCTCGACACCGCAAACCTGCCCGCCGAGCGGCTGACCCTCGAAATTACCGAGACGGTCGTCATGGCCGACGCCGGGAAGGCGGCGCAGGTGCTCGGCCTCCTCAAAGACCTGGGCGTCAGCCTTGCGATCGACGACTTCGGCACGGGCTACTCGTCGCTCAGCTACCTCAAGCACTTCCCGGTGGACATCCTCAAGATCGACCGCTCGTTCGTCTCCGGCCTCGGTACCGACCCGGACGACGGCATCATCGTGGGGGCCGTCATCCGCTTGGCCGACCGGCTCGGCATCCAAACGGTGGCGGAAGGAGTCGAGACGGACCTGCAAGCCAACGAGCTCGTCCGCCTCGGTTGCACCCACGCCCAGGGGTACTACTTCGCCCGACCGGAAACGTCGGAGATGATCACCGCTCGCATGGGCCTCGACGGTCAGGGATAGGGGGCTGCGGGGTAGCCCCCATTTCCAGTTGGGGGGTTTCTGGGGTGGCCGCCGGCATCGTCTACTTACGTCGAACCTTCCAACGAAACGGAGACCGACGTGGATCAGACCCGTTCACCCCGACCGGAGCCCGACATTTCCACCTGGCTGGACGGGTGCGAGCACGACCTCGTGCACCCGGGCCGGGTAGAGGACCAGCTCCGCCGCCAGGGCTGGGCGCCGGTCCAGGCCACCGCGATCGCCGATGGCTACCGGAAACGTTTCAACGAGCACACCCTCGGGTACTCGGCGCTGCTCGTGACCACCGGCGTTTCGGCTCTCGCCCTCGGGACGGTCGGACACATCCTCACCGGCGCTCTCAACGGGCCGCTCCACCGCCAATCTCTCGCCATGTGGTTATCGGTGCTGACGTGCGTGCTGCCGTTCGCGGCGTGGGCCCACCGATGGGCGCTCCGGGCGGACCGAGACGACCCCGTCGCGGTGTGGTCACGACCGCGACGAACCCTCGCCATCACCCTCCTATGGGCGTGCGGGGTCGTCGGCGGCGCCCGCCTGCTCATGTACGCGACCCAGCTGATCTCCGAGCTCGTCAAGGCCCCCGGTAGCCGCGACGACTCTCTCCTAGCCGGAGCCATCAACGTATCGATCTCTTTGAGCATCGCCCTTCCCGTCGCGCTGTGGTCATATCGCTTCCTGCACCGATTCGACAGCGAGGATCCGACGGCACCCCCGTCGCGGCGACGTCGGCTGGACTCGCAGCTCCGACCGTCACCGCGCAACTACGCCTGATAAGGCATCGTGGTGCGGTGGAACGAGGTGTTCTGGTCGGCGCCGCGGGACTGCGGTGGGCCTCCTGGGTGTGGCTCACCGTGGTGGCCCTCGCCAACCTGCACCGGGTCCACCACGCCCCGCTCGCCGTGACCGCGGTCGCGGTCACCGGCGCAGCCACGCTCGTAGCGACCCTCGCCTTGCGCGACGGCGCGTGGCAGCAGAGCCTGCGACCCGGATGGGTCGGGACCGAGCTAGCCGTCGCCATCGCTGTCGTAGCCGCCGACGGATGGGTGGAGCAGGGCCGCCTCACGGGCCAGACCCTCGCCGGCAGCTGGCCGGTTCCGACCATCCTCGTGGCCGCGCTGGCGGGTGGGATGGCTTGGGGCATTGGGTCCGCCGCCTTGCTCGCGGTGGCACGCGCAGTAGCGGTAGCGGTGAGCGGCTGGACGCCCGGCCAGGCCGGACGCGTCTGGCTGGCCGTTACCTCCACGGCGATCGAGTGGATCGCCTTCGGGGCCGCGAGTGCGGTCGTGATACGCCTCCTACGCCGAGCCCACCGGCAGCTGGCCGAAGCCGAGGTGAGAGATCGCATCGCCCGAGACCTCCACGACGGGGTGCTCCAGACGCTCACCCTCATCGAGCGCAGGTCGCCGTCACCGGAAATCGCCCAGCTGGCCCGAGACCAGGAGCGTGACCTGCGCGCCTACCTGTTCGGGGACTATCAGGACCACAGCAGCCTGGGCGCCGTACTCCGTTCGACTGCAGGCCGCTTCGAGCAGTCCTGGCCAGGCACCACCGCCACCGTTGCCGTGAGCGACGACGTCGCCGATTGGCATGGAAGCGCCGTAGATGCCGTCGGCGGAGCCGTGACCGAGGCGCTCACGAACGCGGCCAAGCACGGGCGCGCCACCCGGGCCGGTTTTCGCGGACGTCGAGGAGGCGTCCGGCGGGCTCTTCGTGAGCATCAAGGACGACGGCTGCGGCTTCGACCCCAGCGCGGTCAACGAGGGAGTGGGCATGGCCCAGAGCATCAGGGGACGGATCGAGCCCCTCGGCGGCACGGTCGTGTTCGCGTCGGCCGGCGGCGAAGGAGCCGAAGTGCGCATCACGATCCCGATGGCCGTCCGCAAACCGAGCTGGCGGTCGTGATGACCGTGTCGAGCCAACCGGAGGAGCCCGTCTACACAGTGGTCCTCGCCGACGACCACCCGACCGTTCGATCGGGGATCAAGGCCGACCTGCGACCCCCCTTCCAGGTCGTCGGCGAAGCGGGCGACGCCATCGAGGCGCTCGGCCTGATCGACGCCCATCAGCCCCATTTGGTGGTGTGCGATCTAAACATGCCCAACGGTGGGGGTCTCCGCGTCGTGCGCGAGACGGCTGCCCGCCACGGTGAAAAGGTCAAGGTCATCGTGTTCACGGTTTCCGAGCACGAGCGAGACCTCCTCGATGCCGTGGCCAGCGGCGCTTACGGCTACCTGACGAAGTCGACCCCCGGGCCCGAACTGCACCGCCAGCTGGTACGGGCCGCCCAGGGCGATCCGCCTTTCGCGCCGCAGCTCGCGACCCTGCTCCTCGGCGAGTTCCGGCGGGTGGCCAGAACATCCAGTGGCGCCAATCCCATCTCAGACCGCGAAAGAGAGGTCCTCGGCCTGGTCGGTCGGGGCTACACCTACCGACAGGTCGGGAGCGAGCTCTTCATTTCGGAGAAGACGGTGGAGAACCACGTCCGCAACATCCTGCACAAGCTGCACTTGACTCGGCGCGACGAGCTCATCCGATGGGCTGCCGATCACGGGATCCGTTGACCACTCCCGGCCACCTTGCCGGCGGAACGCCTGCGGGCGGCCGGCGGGAGCCGCAGGCCGGCGGTAAGCAGACGAGACAGGAGCTCCCGGCT
Source organism: Acidimicrobiaceae bacterium (assembly GCA_003156795.1). Classification (GTDB taxonomy): domain Bacteria; phylum Actinomycetota; class Acidimicrobiia; order Acidimicrobiales; family Palsa-688; genus PALSA-688. The sequence continues at coordinate 11,331 of PMHU01000144.1, read as the reverse complement.
GGTCACGGCTGCGGCGCCCAGCTCGATGGCCCGCTCCCGATACTCGGCAGGAACGTCGTAGTGGTCGCCCTGGAAAGCCCGGCGAGGAACATCCAAACGCGCCGCGAACAGGTGCAGCTCGTCGTAGCTTTCGTCGCTGACCAAGTGCGCCCATAACCGATCTCGCCAGGGCCACCGGGCGTCGTCGACCAGGATCATCCGGATGCCGCCGCCCGCATCGGGCCTCCCTTCAGCGGTTCGCCAGTGCGTTCAAACCCGTCGGCCTGCCGTCGACGTAAACCGTAACGTCCCCGGCTCCAGCCGTTCGCCACGCCCCCCCGGTGTCTCGGATCAGAGCGGTGCGCTCGTCGATGGCGGCGATGCGCAAGTGACCGGTCGCCAGCTGCACCGTGCGGTGGGCCTTCTCCTCCGACCAGGTGTCGTAGTGGGGCAGGATGGCCACGTGGTTGATCAGCCCGAGACCGAGCGTCAACGCACCGCCCCGGGGATCGACCATGGGGTCGCCCAGCACCATGGCCCCGGCGGAAGAGCCCGCTACCACCGCCCCGTCCGACCACGCCTCGCCCAGCGCGGTCCACGCCGGCGTGTCCTTGAGGACCGAACGGAGGTGCATGGGCGAACCGCCACTCAGGTAGACGAACTTGGCCTGTCGGATGTCGCGGGCTACGTCCGGGTCCAGTGCGTCGCGCCGGTTGAGCAGCATCAGACCCCTGACATTTGCTCCGAACGCCGCGAACCACTTGGTCGCGGTATCGACGGCCCGCTGCGGATGCTCGTAGGCGGCTGCGGTGGGGAGCACCACTACGTCGGCCTTCCCCGCCAGCTCCCACAGCTGCTGGTCGAAGTCGCACCCGTCGGTCCATTCAGCGCCACCGACCAAGGCCAACGGTCCTACGAGTTCGCTCATCGGCCGCTCACCGTAGCGGGTACCGGGCCGGCTGCAGGCAGGGCTGGACGGGTGCGCCGAACTGGGCCGGGCACCCGTCAACTTCACCCTGGGATGGCGGTCCCCTTCTCCGCTGCCGGGAGCAATGCTAGCGGGCCGGTCGCGACGCGCGTCGAGGGAGGCGCTGAGAGCCCTCGCCGAAACTACTTGGGCCGCCGAAGGCCGAATCCTCAGTATCGGTCGGGGTGAATTAGCCGGAGTCGCGCGCGTAGTTTCGGCTCGGGCCTGATCGAGAAAATGGGAGAATGTCGCCCATGGCCGAGCTCCCCGCCCAGCCCACCGCCCATCCCGACACCGAGCCCCACGGCCAGGCCCGGCAGCCCAGCGCGAACCCTTCCAGGCTCCCGGTCCCCGACCCGCCGTGGGTGATGCGCACCTACTCGGGTCACTCGACGGCCCGAGCGTCCAACGAGCTGTACCGGACCAACCTGGCCAAGGGCCAAACCGGCCTGTCGATCGCTTTCGACCTTCCGACCCAGACCGGCTACGACCCAGACGCCCCCCAAGCCAAGGGCGAGGTCGGCAAGGTGGGGGTTCCGGTCGTGCACAAAGGCCACATGGCAGATCTGATGGACGGCATCCCCCTCGATCAGATGAACACCTCCATGACGATCAACGCCCCGGCGGCCTGGCTCCTCGCCCTATACGTCTCCCGGGCCGACGACACCGGGGTGGATCGCACCCAACTACAAGGCACCACCCAAAACGACATCGTCAAGGAGTACCTCTCCCGCGGCACGTACATCTTTCCGCCCGCCCCGAGCCGCCGGCTCACGGTCGACACCATCGCCTGGGCGGTCCGTCACGCCCCGAAGTGGAACCCCATCAACGTCTGCAGCTACCACCTCCAAGAAGCAGGTGCGACGCCCGTGCAGGAACTGGCGTACGCACTCGCCACCGCGATCAGCGTCGTCGACGCGGTGAGAGATTCCGGCCAGCTGCGAGACGACGAGCTACCGGCCGTGGTGGGGAGGATCTCCTTCTTCTGCAACGCCGGCATCCGCTTCATCGAGGAGGCCTGCAAGATGCGGGCCTTCACCGCCATGTGGGACCGCATCTGCGCCGACCGATGGAAAGTGCGGGACCCGAAGCTGCGCCGGTTCCGGTACGGGGTCCAGGTCAACTCGCTCGGCCTCACCGAGCAGCAGCCGGAAAACAACGTTCCCCGCATCGTGCTCGAAGCCCTCGGCGTGGCCCTGGCGCGCGGGTCGAGGACCCGGGCCCTGCAGCTACCGGCCTGGAACGAGGCCCTGGGCCTCCCCCACCCTTGGGATCAACAGTGGTCACTGCGGATCCAGCAGATCCTCGCTTATGAGACCGACCTGCTCGAGTACGGAGACATCCTGGAAGGCTCCACGGTGATCGAGGCCCGCACCGCCGAGCTGCTGGAAGCGGGGCAGGTCGAGCTGGACGAGATCCTGGCCCTGGGTGGGGCCTTCGAGGCCATCGAAACCATGAAGTCCCGCCTCGTCGCCAGCCAGTCTGAGCGGACCCGTCGGATCGAGGCTGGAGAGTTGGCGGTGGTCGGCGTCAACCGCTTCACCACCACAGAGGCGTCGCCGCTCGGCGGCGACGCCTCGATCCTGCAGGTCGATCCCCTGGTCGAAGCCGAGCTGGTCGCCGACGTCGAGCGGTGGCGGTCTCAACACGACGGTGATTCAGTGGTGAAGGCTCTGGATGCGCTGCGTCGGGCGGCGGAGACCGACTACAACTCGGGCGGTGGTCCGAACGGGAAGGCCGCGGCCAACATCGTGCCCGCCACCATCGCCCTGGCCCATGCCGGCGGGACCACAGGAGCATGGGCCCAAGCCCTACGCGAGGTGTGGGGTGAGTACCGGGCCCCGACGGGCGTAGGTGGACCCACCGGAACCTCCAAGCAGCCCAGAACGGGGCTCGGCGAGGCCCGCGAGCGCGTCGGGCGTATCTCGGCTGCGCATGGCGGTCCGCCCCGGCTTCTGGTGGCCAAGCCCGGTCTCGACGGCCACAGCAACGGGGCCGAGCAGATCGCGGTCGCCGCCCGTGACGCCGGCTTCGAAGTCGTGTACCAAGGGATCCGTCAGACTCCCGAGCAGATCGCGGCTGTCGCTCGCGACGAGGACGTCGACGTGATCGGCCTTTCGATCCTGTCGGGCAGCCACATGGACCTCGTCGGCGACGTCATGAGGCGCCTGGCGGCGGCCGGCATCACCTCCCCCGTCGTGGTTGGCGGGATCATCCCTCCCGAGGACGCGGCCCTTCTCACCGCGGCCGGCGTGGCCGCCGTCTACACCCCCAAGGACTTCGAGCTGGGCCGGATCATGGCCGACCTGGCCGCCCTCGCCGCCAAGTCGCTCGAAAGCGGCTAGCTCGATCGGTTCCGATCCAGCCTCCGGCCGGCCGGCCGGCGGCGGAGGGCGACGCGTGTTCGATTCGCCTCCGCGTGTTCGAAAAACATCGGTGGGCGATGAAAATCGCGCACGCGGAGCTGGATCGAACACAGTCGCGGACGTGGCACAACCTCGGATGTGAGGGGACAACGACGACGTGCTCTCAGCTACAGATCGCGCTCAGGCATCGGGCTTCCACGCGACGCGCAGGTCGCGGCGGGCTTCGTCCAAGTGCTTCCGTACCGTTCCGTCCGCGATGCCCAAAGCCTCGCCCGCCTCGTGGACCGACATCCCGACGACCAGGCACATGACCGCGCAGGCTCGGCGCTTGGGCGGCATTTCGGTGAGAGCCTGTTCGAGGGCCACGGCGAATGTTGCGGCCGCATCCGCCGCCGGCGCGTCGACAAGGGCCCCGGACCGTGCCTCGTTTAGACCGCTGATTTGGGCCGACCGACGCTGGGAGCGCTGCAGGAGGCGGAATCCCGTTGTGTACACGTAACCCGGCGGGTTGGCCCCCTTCCTGACCCGGCGCCAACGAGCCAGGGCTCGGGCGAACGATTCCTGGGCCAGGTCCTCCGCCGTCGCCGGATCGGCACCGCCGAGGCGCAGGGCCCTGACCAGCCGTCGGTAGTGCATGAGGTAGCACTCGACGAAGTCGGACGTGGTCTGTTGCCCCTCGGTGGCGCCATCGGGGGGATACGGCGGACGGACCTGCACCGCCTCCATGGTTGCAGCCGCCCCGGCCGCTACCCGGCCGCTTTGGTCGACGCCGCCTTCATCGGCACGGAGCAGACGATCTGGGCTCCTCCGCTCGCGACTCCGCTGCTCCCGCCAACGGCGCTACCCGGCAACGTCATGCGCGTGGCCATGGGACAAAGCGGGCTCGGGCAGCCTCCGCCGGCGGCCGGGTTGTGGGCGGAGGAGCACAGGAGAGGCGGCCGGCAGGTGTACAAGGTCGGCGGCGACGTGGCCGGGGCCAGCCTGACCGCCCCGCCCGAGGTGATGCCCGGCAAGACGGTGATCGCCCCACCCGAGGACGTGCACACGGACCGCCCGGACCCCGTCGTCCCGCCTCCGACCGACCCGCCACCCACGCAGGCATCGGAAGGGAGCCCTTTCGCCGATCCAGTCGAGACGCCCGGAGCTCCGATCGGCATCTGGGGTACGGCCACCGCCAGCGGCCAGGTAACCGACTCGGACGCCACCACCTTGCCGGAGGCGCTCAGGGCCGTGATGGTGCCCACCTTGAGGGGCGACCCGGCCTTCGACGATGACGGAGTCGACGTCGGCCCGGCCAGCGCGACCCACCCATGCACCGGAGCCATGACGTCGGTCGCCCCGCCCGAGAATCCGGTCTCTCGAACCTGGGCCACCCCGGATCCGGCGGCGGCCGTCACGACCAGGACCGGGTCGCCTTCAGCCACGCCGACCACGGAAGCGCCCACGTCGCTCAGAGCCTTGGACGGATCGGGCGAGGAAAAGGCGCTGACGGCCGTGCCGACCATTTTGGACGTCGACACCTCGGCTTGGAAGCGCGGGACTTCGATTCCGCATGCCGGCCCGGTCGCCCCGTCGATCAAGGCCTCAGAAAGGTTCACTTCGAAGCCGCGTATGTCGATCGAGCCGACCGTCCGCGTGAACAGGAGCGTCAAGCTCTCCGAAGAGAATCCGCCGCCCGCGGCCGCCGACCCGCTCGTCGACATGTTCGGGGAACCGGACGCCACCGAGGATTGGTCGGGTGAGGAGACTGAACCGCCTGGCGAGCTCGCCGCGGGTGCGGTGGCGACCGTCTGCCCAGCCGACGAGTGGTTCGAGAGGGCGTATCCGGCTCCCCCGCCGACGAGGAGGGCTGCGGTCAGGCCGCCCGCAGCTGCCCGCAACCGGCGACGGCCGGCCCGGGCCACGATCGTTCGCAGCTCGTCGGCGCCCGCTGGCGCTCCTTCGTCTCCTAGGCCCAGCAGATCCTCAGGTTCCATACCCTTGATAACCCGCCACCCGTCGCTTTCGCGTAGTGGGTTATCAGGAAACTCGCGCCACCCACGGCCGTTCACGGCGCACCGCGCTCGGCTTGGACCACCAGCGGCCGGAGAAACGCCAGGGGCCGGGGGGCTCGGGCCAGGCGTCGGGCGCCACGACCACCGGGCGCGGCCACGCCACCTCTACGGCTGCCACGATGGCGGCCAGCACTGCCTCGCTCGGCCCAGCCCCGAACCCAGCCTCGCTCGGCCCAGCCCCGAACCCAGCCTCGCTCGACCCGGCCCCCAACCCAGCCGGCGAGGGCTCGCGATCGCTCACAGGGGCACGTTCCCGTGCTTGCGCTTCGGAAGCTCCTCCCGCTTGGTACGAAGGAGGTCGAGGCTGCGGGAAAGGACCTTGCGGGTGTCGGCCGGGTCGATGACGTCATCGACGTAGCCGCGCTCGGCCGCCAGGTACGGGTTGGCGAACTTCTCGGTGTACTCGTCAACGAGTTGCGCCCGCCGGCCGGCTGCGTCGGATGACGTCGCCAGTTCCCGCCGGTAGACGATGTCTACCGCGCCTTGCGGCCCCATCACCGCCAGCTCGGCCGACGGCCAGGCGAAAGCCAGGTCGGCCCCGATGGACTTGGAGTTCATGACCACGTAGGCCCCGCCGTAGGCCTTGCGGGTGATGATCTGCATGCGGGGCACCGTGGACTCGCAATATGCGTACAGCAGCTTGGCCCCGTGACGGATGATCCCGCCGTACTCCTGGTCGGTTCCCGGCATGAAGCCAGGAACGTCCACAAACGTCACCAGGGGGATGTTGAAAGAGTCGCAGGTGCGCACGAAGCGGGCGCCCTTTTCCGAGCTCTCGATGTCGAGCACCCCGGCCAGGTTTTGCGGCTGATTGCCGACAATGCCAACCACGTAACCGTCTATGCGAGCGAACCCGCACACCAGGTTCATAGCCCAGAGGGCGTGGTACTCGATGAAATCACCGCCGTCGACGATGGCCGCGATCACCTTTTTCATGTCGTACGGCTGGTTCGGGCTCGGTGGAATCAGCTGCTGCAGCTCGGGCGTCGACCGTTCGGGGTCATCGCCAGTATCGACCCGTGGCGGTTCCTCCATGTTGTTCGATGGCAGGAAGCCGAGCAGGTAGCGGACCTCGTCGAGGCAGCTCTTCTCGTCGGCGGTCACGAAAGCCGCGACGCCCGACTTGGTGGCGTGGGTGATGGCGCCTCCGAGCTCCTCGAGCGTCACTTCCTCTCCTGTCACCGTCTTTACAACGTCGGGACCGGTGATGAACATCTGACTTGTGTCGCGCACCATGAATATGAAGTCGGTCATGGCCGGGCTGTAGACGGCGCCGCCCGCGCACGAGCCCATGATCACGCTGATTTGCGGTATGACCCCGGACGCATCGACGTTGCGCTTGAAGATCCCGCCGAAGTAGTGGAGCCCGACCACGCCCTCCTGGACCCGGGCGCCGCCTCCGTCGTTGATGCCCACCATGGGCACACCGAGGGAAGTGGCGAGGTCCATGATCTTGTGCACCTTCTCGCCGAACACTTCGCCTAGCGACCCACCGTTGACGGTGAAGTCCTGCGAGAAGACGCACACCTTTCGACCGTCGACGGTCCCGAACCCGGTGATGACGCCATCGGTGTACGGCCGCTTCTCGTCCGGAAGCCCGGGCGCTCGGGTGCGTGCGAGCATGTCGAGCTCCTGGAACGAACCTTCGTCCAGGAGGTAGTCGATGCGCTCGCGGGCGGTCATTTTGCCCTTTGAGTGCTGGCGCTCGACCGCGTGTGGGGGACCAGCGTGGAGGGCGGCCTCTCGGCGGCGGGCGAGCTCCTCCAGGCGTTCGGTCATCGGGTGCTCTGACATTCGGGAGTAGAGGGTAGTTGGCCGTGCCGACGCCTACGGTTGACGGCTGTGGACCGAGGCCCGGCTTGAACCATGGCGACGTCTGACCGCCGTCGCGTTCGAGCGACCGAGCCCCCGTCGACGAGGTGGCAGTTCCCCGACGACCCCGATGCCCTGGCCGCCGCGGCCGGCGATCAGGAGGTGGTCGGCATCGGGGCGGACTTGGAGCCCGGGACGCTTCTCGCGGCCTACCGAAGCGGCATCTTTCCCATGCCGGTCCGCCGGGGTTTGATGGCGTGGTGGTCGCCCGACCCCCGGGGGGTCATCCCGCTGGATGCCGGTGGTCTCCGAGTGTCACGATCGCTTCGCAAGTCGTGCGCCCGCTTCGAGATCCGGGTCGATACCGCCTTCGAAGAGGTGATCGATGGGTGCGGCGACCGCAAGCGTCGGGGGGCTTGGATAGATAGGGACATCAAGGCCGCGTACTCACGTCTGCACGAGTTGGGCTGGGTGCACAGCGTAGAAGCGTGGGATGCGTCGGGCCGGCTGGCCGGCGGCCTGTACGGAGTGGCGATCGGTGGATTCTTCGCCGGCGAGTCCATGTTTCATCGCCAGACCGACGCGTCGAAAGTAGCCCTGGTGGCCCTGGTCTCGATCCTGCAGGAGTCCGTTGGTGCGCTCCTGGACGTGCAGTGGGTCACCCCGCACCTTCAGTCACTGGGGGCCGTGGAGGTGAGCCGGTTGCGCTATCACGAAATGCTGGGCGCCGCGCTGGCTCTACCGCAGCCGGTCGCTTTCGGAGGCTAGGCGCCCCGTTCCTTGGCCACGCGGTGGGCGCGCACCGACAGCCCGGGCGAGTCGAGCACGTCCTCGCAAAGGGCGCGGAACCCTTCTGCGGGGCGGGACCACCGCAGGTGCTCGACGTCGGCGAGGACGGGCGGAGCCAGACGCAGGGTGGCGATGTCCCGAAATAGAAGGGCGAGATCCCTCTGTGCTTTGAGCGTCGCGGCCAGCGTGCCCGCGTTGCGGACACCGACGTCCCACTGCCCTGCGGCGTCCGGTATCGCTTCGAGGTGCTCGTATCGCGCCAGGACCGCCGCCGAGCTCTTCGCTCCCCAACCGGCCAGGCCCGGGAAGCCGTCGGCGCTGTCACCGACCAAGGCCAGATAATCAGGAATCGACCGCGGCCCGACTCCGAACTTGGCCCACACTCCTTCCTCATCGATGACGGCGCCTTTGCGCCGGTCCAGCTGGACGACCCTCTGCCCGGCGACGCATTGGCCCAGGTCCTTGTCGGGGGTGCAAATGATTACCTGCGCCACTGCGGGGTCGCCCGCAGCCACATCTGCCGCGGAGGCCAGGGCGTCGTCAGCTTCGAGCTCGACCATCGGCCACACGACGACTCCCATGGATGCAAGCGCGTCCTCGAGCAGCCCGAACTGTCCCATAAGCACAGGGTCGACTCCTGCGCCGGTCTTGTATCCCGGCCACATGTCGTTGCGAAAGGACTCGATTACATGGTCGGTCGCGACCCCGACGTGGGTAGCCCCTTCCTCGATCATTCCAAGCACCGAGGAGAGCACCCCACGGACCGCGGCCACTTCTAGGCCGGCTTTGTTGACGTGCGGCGGCGCGCCGAAGAAGTGGCGAAACAGCTCGTAGGTCCCATCGACGAGGTGGACTTTCATCGCCAGATGACGCCCGCTGGCCGAGCCGACGTCACCGGTCGTCTGTCGATATCGGTCATGGCGAATTCGACCCGATTAGGAGCTCAGGGTTCCATGGTGAGGATCTCGGCGCCGTCGTCGGTCACCAGGATGGTGTGCTCGAACTGNNCCGTCCAGCCGTTGTCCCACATGGTCTCGCGCCAGGTACCCATCGTGATCATCGGTTCGATGGTGAACGTCATACCCGGTTCCATGACGGTCGCGGCCTCGGACGCGTAGTAGTGCGGTACGGACGGCGAGATGTGGAACTGCTGGCCGATACCGTGGCCCACGAACATCCGCACCACCCCATAGCGGTGGGCATGGGCGTGGGTCTCGATGGCCCGCCCGATGTCGGAGATCGGACGACCGGGTCGCACCGCTTCGATGCCGAGCGCCCGACACTCGCGTGTCACCTCGACCAGGGCACGCGACTCGGCGTCGACGTTTCCAACATAAAACGTGGCGTTGCAGTCGCCGTGAACGCCGCCGATGTAAGCGGTGACGTCGATGTTGACGATGTCGCCNNTGGCAGATCACCTCGTTGACCGACGTGCAGATCGACTTGGGGTAGGCGTGGTAGTTGAGCGTCGACGGATAAGCGCCGCGCTCTATGTACGCGTCGTGGGCGACCAAGTCGAGGTCCTCGGTCGTCACTCCAGGAGCCACGGCGGCGCCCGACACCACGAGTACCTCGGCCGCCACTCGGCCGGCGACGCGCATCCTCTCGATCACGTCGGGGGACTTGACCATCGGCTCGTCGCGGCGCAGCGGGACGCCAGTGCGGTAGTAGTCGGTGGGAACGATGTGGTCCGGGACGTCGCGCATNNGAGCCGCTCTGGTAGTAGTCGGTCGGGCTGATTCCAGGCGGCACGTCTCGCATGGGGCTCACCCGCCCGGGCAGGACCCGCCCCTCGGTCGACTTGTGGCAGCGCTTGTACTTTCGACCGCTCCCACACCAGCACAGATCGTTGGACTTGAGGGTTCGGGTCGCTACGTCGGAGCTCATTCCTGCACCAGCTCGATCAGGGTGCCGAACGCGGTCTTCGGGTGGAGGAAGGCGACGGTCGTGCCGCGCGACCCAGGTCGAGGCTCGGCGTCGATGGCCCGGGCCCCGGACGCGACGGCCCGATCCAAGGCCTCCTCGCAGTTCGCCACTCGGTATCCGACGTGGTGTATTCCCTCCCCCTTGGCTGCGAGGTATTTGGCCACGGGTGAATCGTCGCGAGTCGGCGTCAGCAGCTGNNTCGATGGCGGCGTCGAGATCGCGAACTGCGATCGCTACGTGGTCCACCTCGGTCAGCGCCATCGGCCCACAGTACCGCCCGGCCGTAGACTCGACTCCATCGACCATAGGAGGGAACCATGCCCGGTTCGGTGATCGTCGCCGGAGCCCGCACTCCGATCGGCAAGCTCTCGGGAGCTTTCGCCGCTCTCTCGGCGGCCCAGCTTGGTGCTGTCGCCATACGAGCCGCGCTGGAACGCGCCGCGACCGCACCCGAGGAGGTCGACTACGTGATCATGGGACAAGTCCTGCTGGCCGGCACCGGTCAGGTGCCGGCCCGCCAAGCGGCGATCGGCGCCGGCATCCCCATGACGACGCCGGCGACGGTCGTCANNGCCGGCATCCCCATGAGCGTCCCCGCCACCACTGTCAACAAGGTCTGTCTCTCCGGCCTCAACTCCATTTACCAAGCCGACTTGATGATCTCGGCCGGCGATGCCGAAATCGTGGTCGCGGGCGGGATGGAATCGATGACCGCCGCCCCTCACATGCTTCTCGGTGCCCGCCAGGGCTACCGGCTTGGAGACGCTCCGCTTCGCGACGCCATGATGTACGACGGACTCGAAGACGCCCACAGCCACGAAGCCATGGGCCTCGACAGCGAACGACATCTCTCCCGGTTCCCTGGTGTCACCCGGGAACGCCAGGACTCGTTCGCGGCCGAGTCGCACGAGAGGGCGGCACGCGCCGCCAAGGACGGCCTCTTCGCCGCCGAGATCACTCCCGTCGAAGTGCCCCAGCGCAAAGGAGAACCGATCACCGTCAGCATCGACGAAGGCGTCCGCGCCGGCACCACGGCCGAGTCCCTCGGCGGCCTCAGGCCGGCCTTCAAGAAAGACGGTTCGATCACGGCCGGCAACGCCTCTCAGATATCCGACGGTGCATCAGCCGTGGTGGTCATGTCCGAATCCGCGGCGAAGCGCCACGGCGTGGAGCCACTGGGACGCGTGGTCAGCTACGGGATGGTGGCCGGNNTCAACGAGGCCTTCGCCGCGGTCGTGCTGGCGTCGGTCGACGACCTGTCACTGTCTCCTGACATCGTCAACCCTAATGGTGGGGCGGTTGCGCTCGGCCACCCCATCGGCGCGTCCGGCAACCGTCTGGCCCTGACCCTGCTGCACGAACTGCGGCGGCGCGGCGGCGGCATCGGCGTCGCCGCCTTGTGCGGGGGTGGAGGGCAAGGCGACGCCCTCGTGGTGCG
>PMHU01000043.1 GCA_003156795.1 Acidimicrobiaceae bacterium | reverse complement strand
GGCTCTCATGGGCCATCAGCGCGGCAATCTTCGTGTCGACGAAGTCCGCCACGTCTTCGACGTGGTTGGGTACGTCGGCCTCCCACAGCAAGAGGGCCCGGGGCCGATGAGGGTCGAGTCCCTGATCGGGGAAGAAATGTGGATCACGGGCCGCCACCACGGCATCGGTGACGATGAATCCCGCGTGGCGGTGGTCTGGATGCAGCCGATAGCGGCGCCACGGGTCGTGGCTCAAGACGACGTCGGGTCGAAGCGTGCGAATGGAGTGGGAGACCTGCCATTGGACCTTGACGTCGTTGCGCAGCTCTCCGTCGGGCCAACCCAGGAATTGCACGTCGCCGCCGCCGAGGATGACGGCGGCCCGGCGCTGCTCCTTCTGGCGCACGGCCACCAGTGAAGCCGGCAGCCGATCGGGGTCCCAACTGCCTTTGGATCCGTCCGTCAGGACCAGATGGTGGATGGTGGCCCCGGCGTNNAGCCCACTTGGCCAGCGTTCCGCCGCACCCGAACTCAATGTCATCAGGATGCGCGCCGATGGCCAGGGCGACCCCAGGGGGGGCCAGGTCGGTCGACATGGTGCCTTCCCCGGGCAGGGCGTTGACCGGGTTGGCCCGGGCCGAACGGTCGGGGTGGGTCATGAAGAGAGCTCGGCCACGTCGGACGGCCAGTCGACGTCGTAGGCCAGGCACGGTACGCGCAGCACGCGGATGGGCAGCCCCAGCCGGGACGCTTCGGCTCGATGCCGGCGAAAGGAGCCCGGGCCGTAGGCGAAGTGAAAGTCACATCCAACCGGAAGCCTGAGCACGTTGGTGCCATCGTCGAGACGATCCGGGACCAGGGTGATCCCGTCGAACGGGGCCAGCGAGCCCAGGTTCCGGGCCCGCGGGAGATCGCCGTGCGCCACCGTGACCCAGCGGACTCCGGCGCTGAAGAGCTGCTCCACGCCGGAGCGGACGGCGCCGTTCAGGCCCAGACCGGGCTCCCACATGACGGTGGCCCCGAGGCCGCGGGCCCATGCGGCCACCTCGGGGTCGTCGCACACCACGGCCGCCGGCNNGGCAGTGGAGCGCAGGCCCGGACCACCCGTTCCGCCATTGATCGGACCAGGTCCACCCGCCTTTCGTCGGACATGGTGGCGCCCAGTCGACGCTTGGCCTGCCTGAAGCCCTTGACCGGAATGAGCACGACCTCGTGCCCGAGCGACGCGGTCAACCGGTCCGGTGCCGAGCGCGGGGTGACGGAGACGCCGGCGGACACCCACCACAGTGTACGGGCGGGGACGAAGCGGGCAGCGTCTCCGCCGTAGGCTTCACGGTGTGAGTAATCGTGTGGCCGTCATCGGAGCCGGGTCGTGGGGTACCGCCGTGGCGGGGCTCGTGGCCGATTCCTTCCCCACGACCCTCTGGGTGCGTTCGCCCGACTTGGCGTCGTCGATCGAGCGGAACCGGGAGAACGAGACCTACCTGTCGGGGGTGCACCTGCCCGACGGGCTCACCGCCACCTCCTCGCTCGAGCAGGCCGTGACCGGCGCCTCGGTGGTCTTCATGGCGGTTCCCTCGCACGGGTTCCGTACCGTGCTGGGCGCCCTGGCGCCCTACGTGGTCGATGTCGAGGCCATCATCAGCCTGTCCAAGGGCATTGAGAACGAGACCAATCTGCGCATGTCCGAAGTGATCGGCGAGGTCCTGCCGGACGTGCCGGCCGGTGTGCTCACCGGCCCCAATCTGGCCCGCGAGGTAGCCGAGGGACAGCCGGCGGCCAGTGTGGTGGCGCTCCGCGACGAGGCACTGGCCCGGCGTATCCAGAAGTTGGTGCACACCCGCACCTTCCGGGTCTACATGGGCACCGACGTGGTGGGCTGCGAGGTGGCCGGCGCCACCAAGAACGTCATGGCCATCGCGGCCGGGATCTGTGACGGCCTGGGCTTCGGCGAGAACACGCGGGCCGTGCTGATCACGAGAGGATTGGCCGAGCTCGGTCGTCTGGGCGTCGCCCTGGGCGGCCAGGTCCTGACCTTCGGCGGCCTGGCCGGAGTGGGGGACCTGGTGGCGACCTGCGCCAGCCCGAAGAGCCGTAACCGCACCGTCGGCTTCGAGCTGGGCCGCGGGCGATCGCTGGACGACATCGTCAGCGGCATGCAGATGGTGGCCGAGGGAGTGAAGAGCGCCGGCCCTCTGGTGAGCCTGGCCCGGTCCCACGGGGTGGAAATGCCGATAGCCGAGCAGATCGAGGCCATCGTCGACGGCCGGTCGTCGCCCCGCCAGGCCCTGTTGGCGCTCATGGACCGGCCGGCCCGTCCCGAATGGGATGAGACACTGCTGCGCGGACTGCAGACGTGAGCGGCCTGTTCGGCTGAGAAGGTTCGCTCTCGGAGGAAGTCGACGCGCCGAGCCGTGATGCGGCCCTGGCGCACGTGCGGGACCTGCTGCACGCGCATGGGGTCACCGACGAGGAGATCGACCTCGGCGTGGCCGACGACGTTCTCGATCTGTTCGTGGTCGACCGGATTCTGGTGCCGTCACGGCGGCGCTACACCAGGGTCGAGGTGGCAGAGCTCACCGGGGTCAATATCGTCGTGTTGGAACGCTTTTGGCGGGCTCTCGGTTTTCCGAATGTGAACGAGGACGAGCTTGCCTTCACCGA
>PMHU01000009.1 GCA_003156795.1 Acidimicrobiaceae bacterium | reverse complement strand
AGAGCTTCGTATGGCCTGTCGCATCGACTGTCGTGGGCCTCGCCGCATTCGCCGCACTGCTGGCGATCGACCGACGGTCACACAGCACACCGCGGCTACGCAGAAGCCTCCCTTGGCTGACGATTGGGACTGCTGTATTGCTTCTGACCTGCCAGACGGTATTCCTCGTCATTGACGATGTGGATATTCCTTCGACCTATTTAGTGGAGTACCAACCGACAGCAGCGGTCACCACCTTGCAACGAATTGCCGGCTCCTCGTTGGTGGGCCTAGGCGAAGCCACGAAACTGTGGGGAGGATTGGACCTCGGATTGGCCCCGAACACGAACATCCCCTTCGGAATACACGAGTTCGCCGAGTACGACCCCATTGCGCCATTGGCATATTTCACAGAGTGGTCCGCCATAAATCACACATCCTCCGGATTGTCGGGTGATTACGTATTCACCCCCGGTATTGCCAGCGCAACCGTTGCCCGCCGCTATGGCATATCCTACGTGCTCGAGCGTCACGGGGACCCCGGTCCATCCGGCGCCGTGTTCGTTACCCGGTTGGGAAACGAGGACCTCTACCGGATCCCGGGTGCAGCCGCCGCCACGCTTGTGCCGTCGGCGTCATCGACGGGCTGGCCGTCCACTGACGCGCCGGGCAAGGCAGTGCCCGTCGAGTGGCCGGGTCCCTCTGAGGCCCGCGTCGTCACCAAGGCGTCATCAGCTCAAGTCCTCCGATTGCGGGTGGGTTCGTTTCCCGGGTGGCACGCCACGATAGACGGTCGGCCATTGGCCCTGACCCCCTACCTCTCCATGATGCTCCAGGCTCGCATACCGCCAGGACGACATGTCATCGTGCTGCAGTATTGGCCTCACCGGTTCACCGAAGGGATTGTCCTGGCCGTCCTTACTGTGGTCGCACTGGTGATAGCCGCCTTCGTCGCCCGGCGGCGGGACGTCATCGCCCGCGCCAGCCGCGCGCCACCAGCCTGACGATGCTGGGCCCCGTCCTCATGCCCCCACCGGGACACGATCCACAGCCCGGCTGGTCCTCCTGCGGGATGGCGTCGCTCTGGCCAGGTGCCCGAACCACATTCCTTGTGGCAAGGCCCGAGCGCGCTGATCNNGGGCTCTGTGACATGAGGTTGTGGGTCGTGTGCCCCAGCTACAGAGATGTTGCGTCGTTTGTGATTCTGCGCACTCGGATACTTGGCGTTATCGCAACCGAGCAGGCGTTCTCCTCAGCTGACGTGTATTTCGTCGTCGTGGACGATACCGGCGGTTACGACGACGACATCGATCAATTGAAGGAGCACTCCGATGTACGTGTGATCACCCCTCCCTTCAATCTGGGACACCAGCGAGCTCTCGTGTTCGGCCTGCGTCTCATACTNNGTGAGACCGATCTCATCGTGACGATGGATGCAGACGGAGAAGACCGGCCGGAGGATCTTCCCCGGCTGATCGAAACATTTATGGCCACGCCAGACGAACGTGGGATGTTGTGTGTCGCCCGTCGGACCAAGCGAAGCGAATCCCTTCGATTCAGAATCCTCTACATCTTCTTCAGAACGATGTTCCGCACACTGACCGGGAACACGGTACGCAACGGGAACTACGCGGCCTACCGTGGCTGGCTGGCGAAGCGGATGCTCACTCATCCCTACTTCGGCCTCTGCTACGCGTCCACGCTCGTAAGCCTCGACCTCAACGTCATACCGGTGCCCTGCCCCCGGGGGAAGAGATACCAGGGTCGATCGCGCATGAACATGTTTCGGTTGATCATGCACGGCATTCGGATGCTCATGCCGTTCACGGACCGCATAGCGGTGCGGGCGCTGACCGCATTTTCAGCGACGTTCGGACTGGGCATCATCCTCTCTCTGGTGGTGGTAGGAATTCGGCTGTTCACGAACGCGGCCATACCGGGTTGGGTGATCGCCACGGTTCTCGGTCTGTTGATCCTGTCCTTCGTAGCACTCGGCANNCTTGGAGGAATGGAATGACGAACAGCCTGGAAGGACATCTGCGTATCGCATTGATTCTTCCGACTCCAGTTCTTAGAGCACGTGCCATGCCCATGGTTTCTCTGCCCTGAGCCGAAATCACCCCATTGCGCAGATCAGCGGTCCTCTGGACGGACCCTTGGGCGGGCGAGCAGGGCAACCACGGACATTGACAAGAGCAAGAGCGCGCAACTTCCTGCCACGATGAGGCCGACTGTGAACAAAGTGGGCCAGTAGTGCAGTTCGATGACATGATGGCCGGCAGGAATTCGGGCTTGGATCATCACCTTTGCAAATGGCACGAGCTGCAGCGGACGGCCGTCGATGGTGGCGTGCCACCCGGGTTCATCGGTAAGCCGCCNNGAGTGGTGATTCTCAACGACGTTGGTGAGGGATGGGCTACGGCCACCGGGGTGCCCGGAGCATCGACTGGCGGTAAGCCGCCGGCCTGGGTCTTCGGGGTGAGAGTGGCCGCCTCCGAACCCCCTATTCGATAGAGATCTTCATTCCCAATTGTGCGATCGAATGTTGCTCCCGTCGGACCAACGGCACCTTCCGGCTCCAGAACAAACTTCACCCCGTAGCGACGAGCCTGCGAAGCGGTTGTCAGAGCAGGGCAGAAGGAGTTGTAGATC
>PMHU01000323.1:3073-7429 GCA_003156795.1 Acidimicrobiaceae bacterium | reverse complement strand
C
The DNA here is from genome assembly GCA_003156795.1 of Acidimicrobiaceae bacterium. Taxonomy (GTDB): domain Bacteria; phylum Actinomycetota; class Acidimicrobiia; order Acidimicrobiales; family Palsa-688; genus PALSA-688. Next base: position 7,428 of record PMHU01000323.1, on the reverse strand, counting down.
AACCACGCACTCGAAGGAGCCCCGTCCATGAGCGTTTGTTTCGAAGCGTCCATGAGCATCGTTGACGTCTTAGCGACGTCGCTCAAGGAGATCGGGCCATGAAGAGCAACGTTGTTGAACTGTCAAGCCGGCCCAGGGCGGTACCAGGGATCAACATCGGCCTGCCGTGCCAGCACGAGAATCCGCGTCTGTGGTTCTCGAACCTGTCCGCCGAACTTAAGCTGGCCCAGGCCTACTGCCGGGGGTGCCCGCGCCGCCAGTCTTGCCTTGCGGGCGCGCTCGAGCGTGCCGAGACGACCGGTGTCTGGGGCGGCGAGATCTTCGATCATGGCCGGATCATCGAGAGCAAGAGACCGCCCGGCCGGCCACGCAAAGCAACCTTTGGGGGCGACCAGACATGATGCACCCCGCCATATTGCAAGCGGTTGCCGCCGAACACGTGAAGGACATGATCGCGACGGCGGAGAAGTCAAGACGAGCGCAGCAGGCTCGGCGCGCCCGCCGATCGCGGACTTCGGCGAGCGGAGCGGCCCAACCCGCTGCCGACCCCGTTCAGACTCGAAGGACCGTCAGCACAAGAGCCGACAACGACCGACCCGACAGCGTCACCCACATACCTGCGCTCGATACCGAGCAACCTCAGGAACCGGCCCCGGCCACGCACCGTCACGCACCGACCTGCTCAGTCCCGTGCTGAGCCAGACCCTCAGGGCGGCTCACCAGCGGTGTAGACGAGAGGATCAAAAGCGCCGAGATATCGAACAGCTGTCGCAGGTTTGCCCCGCCTCGCGCATCGGCCGGGCGCCCCTCCCCGCGATCACCCAGCTGCTCGACTGCTCTCGCGACACGAGCCCGGCTGCTCGAGATAACAACGACGGAGGCTCCCCGGCGACAAACGACTTCGCGCTCGCCAACCCGATACCAGACGTGCCTCCAACTACCACCACCGCTGACCCGCGAGCGTCATTCGCTCTCATCGAGTGGTGGTTGTCGACTCGGGAGGTCGTAGTCGTGGCGAGCCTCGGCTATGGCACCTCTGTTTCGCTCCGCCCATGCAGTCAGAACCGCGAACGACTCGACGAGTTCCCGAGCGATCGGCGTGAGTTGATATTCAACCTTGGGTGGAACGGTCGGGAACACGGTCCGGACAAGGAGACCATCTCGTTCCAATTTGCGCAGGTTGAGTGTCAGCATCCGACGGCTGATCCCCTCTACCGTCCGCTCCAGTTCTGTGAAACGAATGGGTCCGTCGGCGGCGGCGATGACAATACCGATGCTCCACTTGGCCGCCACGTGACCGAGCACTTCGCTGATCGCACAGACATCGCTCTCGTCTACTACGGGCACACTGGTGTTCCTCTGAGACACAGAGGTGCCTCCTTCCGCTCGGCCCAATAATCACATATCGTTGCCTCTGTTACAAGTGATGCTCTAGGGGGTGCGAGAATGACCGAAAAGACTGGAGAGCTTGACCTGACTCCGGATCAGTTGCTGTCGACGACGCGGACGGTGCGCAAGCGCCTCGATCTCACTCGGCCAGTCGAGCGAAAGCTCCTCGAAGAGTGCCTCGACCTCGCCCTTCAGGCACCGACGGGCGGCAACCTTCAAGGCTGGCATTTCGTCTTGGTCACCAACCCGGAACCTAAGCGTGCTATCACCGATCTGTACCGAAAGTCGAAGACCAAGAACGACCCGCAATCGACACAGGATGAACATCAAAAAAACATGGATTCATCGGCCTACCTGGCAGAACACCTTCACGAGGTGCCAGTACTCGTTATCCCATGCGTGGAGGGACGCGTCGAGAACGCTCCGCTCCTGCTGCAAGCAGTGACGTGGGGGTCGATCTTGCCGGCGACTTGGAGCTTCATGTTGGCGGCGCGCGCCAGGGGACTCGGGACGGCGTGGACCAGCCTTCACCTGGAGTACGAAAAAGACGTCGCCGAGGTACTGGGCATCCCATTCGAGGAGGTCATGCAGGTGGCGCTGATCCCCGTGGCACACACGATTGGCACAGACTTCAAATCTGGCATGCGGATCCCCACTGACGAGCGGGTTCACTGGGATAGCTGGTAGCAAACGGAAACGAACTCGGCCCGGGTGCACTATTTCGATTTCCGGCACGTCGCCGACATCAGCCCATGGCGGGAACAGACCTCCCGCAACGCCACGATCGAGAGCGAGGAGATCGGATCCGCGCCATTACCTCAGGCCGTAGCTATTTACTGCAGCTGATACTACGTCCGAATGCCTTACGGCTCACTCGAGCCAGACCTCGACCTTGCGGCCGAGCACGGCGGCCAGGTTGTCCAGCGGCGTCCATTCCCCACGCTTTGCGACGGGGGCGGCCTATACGGTTCCAGCCAACGGGCTCGCCGGGGCGGTGATGATCCTGGCGACCGGAAAGGCCTCGACAACGAGCTCGTCGGCGACCGGATGCGAGCGTCCTACGGCCCTGGCGACATCCCAGCCGTGCACGAGCATGTCGACGAAGTGGATCGACCACACCTGCTCGGTGCCTACCTTCGAACCCACCTTGGGCACCATCACGTCCACACCAGCCTGGTCGAGAGCGCTGACCCACCTCGCCGCGATCAGCGGAAAGTCCCGCCACGGATCGTCACTGCAGCCGCGGCGCGGACCGAGGATCGGTTCGATGATCGCTTCGTGTTCAGCGTTCATGTGCGAAATCAGATCCGCGACCGTCCAGCCGTCGCACGGCGTGGGGCGTCTCACGCATCGCTTGCCAATCACCGAGAGCAACGGCGATCCGCTACGAGATGTACGAGCTGCTTGCCGTAGTTACCGCCTGTGAGGACGGACCGCAGGGCTTCGATGGCGTGTCCGAACCCGAGGGTGACGGACTCCTCGACCGGGACCTGTCCTGACTGCACCAAGGGGACCATGAATGCCTCGTAGTCGTCTCGTTGGTCGACGTGATCCTTCACCAAGTAGCCCTCTACGCGGAGCTGTTTGCCGACGATGTCAAACAGGTTGTAGGGCGCTGGCGGCGGGTGCGCGAGGTCGTTGTACTGGCCCACCGCACCCACCCAGGCGATCCGGCCTCCTGGATCTCTCGCGGCCTCGATGGCCGCGCCGAACTGGTCGCCGCCGACGTCCTCGAGGCAGAGATCGATGTTTCGATCCGTCAGGGCGCGGTAGAGGTCCGTCGTCCGATAGTTGACGACCTCGTCAAAGGGTCCGCGAAGGAGACGCCCAGCTTTGTCGTCCGAGCCCGTGACCCCGACGACCTTTGCCGCCCCCAGGGCTTTGGCGATGTGGCCTGCAGCCGTTCCAACTCCACCGGCGGCTGCAGTGATCAGTACTGACTCGCCCGCCTGTAGGCCGCCGATCGTCGTCAGGCCCACCCAAGCCGTCAGACCGGTACCGCCCAGGATTCCCAGGTACGCCGATATTGGTACGCCGTCGGGAACCACGATCCTTCGGAAGTCCGTCACGAGAGCGTGCGTCGAGTAGGCCTTGCGGTGGACGACAAGCTCACCGATGGGCACGGCGTCGACACCAGAAGCGATCACCCGGCCGATGGTCCGGCCCTCCAACGGCGCGTGCAGCTCCCAACCACCGAGTTCGGCCATCTCCTCGCGATGGTACGGGTCCACGGAGAAGTACACGTTTTGGACCAGAACCTCGTCCGGGGATGGGTCACCTAGCTCCACGCTCACAATCTCGAAGTCCGCCTCGACGGGAAGACCCACGGGACGACGAACGAGCTGATAGCGACGACCAGTCACGCTCACGAACGTCGGCCCCCGTGACACGCAGCCCTCAGCGCCGGCCGGTGCAACCGCAACACAGCAGGGCCGACGCCGACGCCACTGACCGGTTCCCCGTCAACGACCACATCGTGAGCGCGTGCGCTGCCCGCCAACGCCACCCATGAGACGGCCTCAGAGTCGTCGTCGACCTCGTCACACTTGACTTCATTGCACCCGGTCCACCGGTCGTCGATGTTCATGATTGACGAGCAGGCCTCGACGGGCATCTGGTCCGCCGCGATGACGGTCGAGAAGTTGCGATCTCTCATGTTCGAGTCCCTCCAGATGGACCAATTCCTTGGCTATTTGATGAAACACCGCATATCAGGAGATTGATCGCTCGGATCGCGGGTCAAGTCGCTCATGTGGCAGCGGGAATCGTGCGTGGGAGGCCGAAGGTAGCGAAGAGGCTCTTGTCGCCGAACCTGGTCATCAAAGCGACCTTGTCTTCTGACACTGCCAGCACCATTAGCCCGCTGGCTCGATAGACGGCGGCGTTGGGATCCCTGCGGTAGTAACCAAAGGCAGGGTTGTTGTTGGCTCTCGTCTGGATCATCTTGAGGTCCTCGCCCCAGAACG
>PMHU01000323.1:0-2972 GCA_003156795.1 Acidimicrobiaceae bacterium | reverse complement strand
GTTGAGTCGAGCATCTCGGCGACTTCGATCGCCGAAAAGCCGAGAACGTCGCGCAGGACGAGCGCGGCTCGCTGCTGGGTTGGCAGATGCTGCAGGCCCGCTACGAAAGAGAGCGCGACGGATTCTCGGGCGTCGTAGCGAGCCTCGGGACCTGGTTCGAGCTCATCGATCAATGCGTCCGGATACGGCTCGAGCCACCACGGCTCGTCTGAGTGGGTGGCGTCGGCGAACAATGAGGTCGAGTCGGACCCGCCAGTGATCTTGGGGCGACGTGATGAGGCGCGCAGATAATTGAGGCAACGGTTGGTGGCGATGCGGTAGAGCCAGGCCCGTAGCGAACGGCCGTCGAAGCGGTCCAGTGCTTGCCATGCCGACAAGAGGGTCTCCTGGAGTAAGTCCTCAGCGTCTTGGAACGATCCGAGGATCCGGTAACAGTGCACGCGGAGCTCCCGGCGGAAGGGGTCGGTGAGCTCAGCGAAGGCGTCGCTGTCGCCGGCCCGGGCCCTGGTCAGCACCGTATCGATCATCGAGTCGTACCTCCTGGCCTGTGGACACCTTCTCTAGATGTAACACCGTGGGGACCCTGAATTCATCGTTAGATCTCATTGGGGTCCGGTGGGTGGCGTCCGGTCCATAGTGCAAAGAGACGGCGGGCTACCTGTCGCGTGTTTTGATCAACCTCACCGAGCAAAGGCAAGGCGCTCAGTCAACGGCGCGCAGCCCGACCGAAGTCACCACGTAGGCGGCGCCGTCGTACGAATCGTCCAGCACAACATCCGCAATGCTCTTGGCCGCTTGCTCGGCAGTGAGTGCCCCACCGAAGCCTTGCTCGAGGAACGTTTCGACGCTGACTCCGGCCTGGGCCGCATACGTCTCGGTGTAGGTCCGTCCTAATTCAGTCGCCGTCGTGAGCTGCGGCATAACGGCTACGAAGCGAATCTCGGATCCGTCACGCTGTGCCTGGGTCCCGGCGTACGAACTGATGAACCTGATAGTGGCCTTTGCGCCCGCGTACCCCCCGCTCATCGCTGATCCCCGCAGGGCTGCTCCGCTGGACAAGCTGACGACCACGGATCCGGGCTCGAGAGGAGCCGTCAGAGCTTCATGGACGAAATTGAACACATGCTGCACGTCGACGTTCCAGTTTTCGCTGAACGTCTCCCAAGTCTGCTCTTGCAGCCTGCCGACCTTTGGAGTGGCCCCTGCGTTGAGCACGAGGGTCTGGGGGCGGTAGAGGGAAATAAGTCGAGATGGCAATGACGGGTCCGCAACGTCGGCCACCGCGGGGGTGAAACCGTCGCCGAGTTGCACCTTCAGCTCCTCGAGCGGGCGCTCACTTCNNNNAGACATTTTCCCTGCCTCCTGGTTCATGATTCGGGTTTCTAGGTGTGAGAGCCAAAGCCGGGCCGGGTGCTAGTCGACTGCTACGGCGACGGCGACCTTTGGCTGCTGTGCGCTGGCAACCGCCTTGCTCATCTCGGCTCGTCGGATGAGGACGAAGGCCACCGGGACGGCAACCAACCCGGTCAGCCCGCAGACCCACAGCGCCAATTGGAACCCGCCGGTCAGGGCGGCAGCGTTTCCCTGTCCCAGATGAATGAGCGTGTGGAAGCGTGACGCAGCGATAGACGAGGCGACCGCCACTCCGATNNTGGGAGGTGTTGAGGAGCCCGGAGGCGACCCCGGCGTCGCGCTCGGTGACCCCAGCGAGGCCACCGATTGACACAGGGATGAAAGCGAAAGCCGTGCCCATGCCCGAGACGAAGAACGGACCGGCCAGGTCGTGCCAGAAGTTCCCGTCGGTCGGGATCTGGGTGGCCCAGAGGATCCCTCCCCCGATGAGCACCATGCCGAGCACCATGACCATCTTGGCCGACGTCTTGGTTACCAGCATCTGCGAGAGTCCGGCGCAGGCCACCGAGGTGAGCGACGCTGCCAACCATGCCACACCCGTCTTGAGAGCCGAGTAGTGGAGCACCTGTTGCATATAGAGGGTGCCGACGAAGATGAAGGTGTAGAAGCTGCCGGTGAGCAGAAAGCCGACGGCGTTCGAACCCGCCACAGTGCTTAGGCGGAACAGCCGCAGCGGCAACAGGGGGGCTTCGACCCGGGTTTCGAGGATGAAGAAGGTCACAAGTAGAGCGGCCGCAGCGGAGAGCATGACCACCGTCTGTGTGGCGGCCCAACCAACACGCGGCGCCCGGGAGATGGCATAGACGAGAACCACCAATGCCGCCGTGACAGTGACCGCTCCGAAAGGGTCGTACCGCCGCCGTTCAGTGTGGAGCCGGCTCTCGGGCACGATCTTCGGTGCCAAGGCGAAGGCGGCTGCACCGACTGGCACGTTGAAGAAAAAGATGTACTGCCAACCGACGTAGCGAGTCAGCAGGCCGCCGGCGAGCAACCCGACCGTCGCGCCCATGGCGCCGCACGCACCCCAAATGCCGAGCGCCTTGTTGCGCTCCGCCCCCTCCGGGAACATGTTCATCACGATCGAGAGCGCGGCCGGCAACACCACGGCCGCCCCAAATCCCTGGAATCCGCGCATGACGATCAAGAAGGTGTCAGAAGTGGCCAGGCCACAGGCGAGAGAGGCCGAGGTGAATATGAGCAGACCCGCCATGAGGAGGCGCCGGCGGCCCAGGAGGTCGGCGGCCCGGCCTCCGAGGAGGAGGAAGCCACCGAAGGTCAACCCGTAGGCGGTGACCACCCACTGCAGCTCGGACTCGGGAAAGTGAAGCTTCGCTCCGATGGTGGGTAGGGCGACATTGACGATCGTGAGATCGACGATGGTCATGAAATACGCCACCACCAGCAGGCTGAATGCCCGCCAACGCCGGACCTCGGTGGGGGTGGGTCCCCCAGGGTCTAGTTTGACGCGCCGCGCAGATGCCTGCGGGATGGTCGCCAGATCGCTCTGTCGCGCGTCCACGGGCGCCATCTCGATGCTGGACTCGGACTGGGACTGGGAC
>PMHU01000071.1 GCA_003156795.1 Acidimicrobiaceae bacterium | reverse complement strand
GGCGCCGAAGCCGGCTTCAAAGCCTGCCAGACCGCGGTGATGACCCATGGCGGCTACGGCTATGCCAAGGAATATCACGTCGAGCGCTATCTGCGTGAAAGCCTGATCCCGCGCATCGCGCCAGTGTCGCCGCAGCTTATTCTCTGCTTCATCGCCGAGAAGGTCTTGGGACTGCCGAAATCGTATTGAGGCGAGTAAAGCCTGCGAACTTCGGAATCGGGACACTAGCCATGAACAATCGCTACTTCGTGCGCGCCGCGGATGTGCCGAGCTATCATCCCGCCAATCACAGCGGCACCGTCAACCGGCGGCTGATCGATCCGAAACGCATCGGCCACGGCGCCATCGAGGTGATCCACGGAACCTTGCAGCCGGGCGAAGGCGCGCTCGCTCATGCGCATCCGGGCATCGAGCAGTTCTGCTATTTGCTAGAAGGCGCAGCCGTCGCCGAAGTCGACGCTCAGAAAGCGCAGCTCGGCCCCGGCGATTGCTGCTACTTTCCGCCCGACAGGCAACACGTCTTCACCGCCGTCGGGCCGACGCCGTGCAAAATCCTCGTCATCTATTCGCCGCCCTACGAAGAAGATCCGAAGCGCGTGATCCGATGATGCGGCAACAGCGATAGCGGGAGCAGTAGCATAAGGATCATGTCCTCGACCGAAACCCGTTCAAACGACCAAGCCCCGCTCCAGGGCTTGCGCGTCGTTGACCTGACCTCGATGGTGTTGGGCCCTTACGCTACGCAGATTCTGGCGGACTACGGCGCCGACGTCATCAAGATCGAGAGCCGGACCTACCCCGACTTCATCCGCCTGGTGGCCGGCAGCGAGATGTCCCCCTCCTTCGCGTCGTCCAGCCGATCCAAGCGCAGCCTCGGAGTCAACATCAAGACCGCCGAAGGCCTGGCCCTGGTCAAGCGGCTGGTGGCCAGCTCGGACGTGGTCATCGAAAACAACTCGGCCGGCACCATGGACGACCTCGGCCTCGGGTACGAAGTCCTGAAGGAGGTCAATCCCGCCGTCGTCATGGTGAGCAGCCAGCTCATGGGTACGACGGGTCCTTGGGCGGATTGGCTCGGGTACGGGCCGAGCACCCGCCCGGCGGGCGGCATGACGTGGCTGTGGAACTTCCCCGACGGCGGGATGCCGCCGGGTGCAGCGGTGATCTTCCCCGACCACGTGGTGGGGAGGCTGTGCGCCATCGCCGCTCTCGCCGCCCTGGCCGCCCGTCAACGCCACGGTCGGGGCGCCCACGTCGAAGTGGCCCAAGTGGAGACCGTGCTCGGGATGATGGCCCAGTTCTTCCTTCAGGAGAGCTTGCAACCGGGCGCGGTGCGACCGCTCGGGAACCGCAGCCCGCGGGGCGCCCCTTGGGGTGTGTACCAATGCGCAGGCGATGAGAGGTGGTGCGTGATCACGTGCCGGGATGACGAGGACTGGTCCCGGTTACGCAAGGCGCTCGGCGACCCGGCGTGGGCCTCCGACGGCGCGTTCGAGTCGGCCGAAGGGCGCCTGGCCCGCCAGGACGAGATCGACGAGCACATCGGCGCCTGGACCTCGACACGCAGCGACATCGACGCCATGACCACCCTGCAAACCCATGGCGTCCCGGCCGCGATGGTCGCCTACGCCAGCGACCAGCCCGACGACCCCCACCTTCAGTTCCGCGGCTACCTGGCCGAGATCGACCAGCCCGGGGTGGGGCCGATGATCCTGGAAGGTCCCGCCTTCCAGGCCAGCGCCATGGGTCGACCTTTCATCGGCCCGGCGCCGGCGCTCGGCGGGCACACCCGGGACATCGCCCGCGAACTCCTCGGCCTCGACCCCGCCACGATCGACCAGCTGGTCGCCAACGGGGTCCTGGAAGTGACCGAACCGCCGGCTTGAAACGTCGGTGGACGCAAGCCGACTGACTCCGGCGTCCAACGGATCGCTGTCGGGCCTGACCGTCGGCCGGCTGCATTCCGGAGTGGCGGCGGAAGTGGCGGCCTGGCTGCTCGCCGGTAGAGGCGCTTCGGTCGTGCAGGCCCACCCGCCCACGACGCCGTTCGCGGTGGGCGCGGCCCTGAGCGGGAGCAACGCGGACTGCGAGCAGGCCGACCTGGTGCTAAGCGTGGACCCCGCCGGCGCTGGCCGGGCGGGTGAGCGCCGTGGCGCCCGGTTGCGCCCGGCTCCGACCAGCTGCTCGACGTCGGGAATCCCTGCGGGTGCTCTCGACTACGCGACCGGGGTGGCGCTGGCCCTGGGCGCCTTGGCCGCCTGGCGGGGCCGGGCCCCAGTAGTCGTCAGCGAACTGGGAGTAGCCATCCAAGTGTTCCTGCCGCCAGTCATGGCCGCCGCCTACGACTCTCCTGACTGGCCGGTGCCGCCGCATCCACGGCCGGCCCCCGGCGGAGGTTGGTTGAGCGCAGACTTGGGGGCGACAGGCGACCAGGACCGGTTCGCCGACCTCCTGGCCTCGCTGCCGCCGCACGCGGACGCGGCCACGATCGAAGCCTCCGCCCAGGAGTGGCGGCTAGCGGTCTGCGAGTACAAAGAGTGGGAACGAGCGGCCCCGCTCGATCCGATCCTCGGCACACCTCCCACGCAGCCCATCGCCCCGGCCCGACGGCGAGGTCGGAACGACGTTCCTTGGCCGAACCCGGGTGGGCCACTGAGCGACATCACGGTCTGCGACCTGACCGCCATGTGGGCTGGACCGCTGGCCACCTGGCTGCTCGCCTGCCTGGGCGCCGCCGTCTACAAAGTGGAGCCGGACGTGCGCCTGGACGGGACCCGGGCGCTCGACGGCAAGGGGATCTACCCCGGCGGTCGCCAGCGTCTGGCCGGCGAGGACTCTGCCCTCTTCAACGCCCTCAACCAGGGCAAGACTCGGATGCCTCTCGATCTCCGCGAGCCTGACCAGCGCGACCAGTTCGTGGCCCTGGCTCGGCGATCCGACGTGGTGATCGACTCGTTTTCGCCGAGGGTGATGGCCAACTTCGGGCTGTCGCCGGCAGTTTGGGGCGACGGGTCCGGAGTCTCTCTGAGCGTCTCCATGCCCGCATTCGGGCCCGGGCCCCGGCGGGACTGGGTGGCGTTTGGGACAGGCGTGCACGCGCTTTCGGGGTTGGGCGACCGAGGCGACGGTACTTTTGAATCTCCTGCGGTGACCTACCCGGACCCGATATCTGGATTCACGGCCGCCTTCGCCGTCGTGGCCGCGATCGTCGGGCGCGACCGCGGCCGGCCATCGGCGTCGCTCGAGATCCCGCTAGCCGGAGCCATCCAGCCTTTGCTCGCGTTCGATCCATCGAACGTTGTTTCTCCCATGGGGCGGGGCGAAGCGCTGTACAACGCGGGGGTGGCGACCGGAATGTTCCACCCTTTGAACGTCGCGGGAACCGAGTTGATGCACCCGGACGGCCCGTTCCTGCTGGGCGCGGACGCTCAATCCGAGGAGGGCGTCGTCTTGGGTTGAATCATCTCCATGGCCTGATTGCAGCAGAGCAAGTCTCCGGCGCCGGGCTTGGTGATGAGCGCCTCGGCTCCGCAACTCTCGCACTTGTAACGCTTTCCCACTTGAAGTGCCATCGACTCCCCTTGTGTGCTCAAATCCAGGATGAGAATCTGTTCTACTTTCTAGAGAGCGTATGGCTTCGGGAGGACCGACCGCGTTGACCGAACTTGCGACCGCCACTGCTGTCGACGGGTCGCCTCTCACGCCCAAGGCCCTGGTCCGCCGGCAGCGCATCGTCGAGGCCGCCATCGACTTGGGGACCGAAGGCGGATATGACGCGGTCCACATGCGGGTCGTCGCCGAGAGTGCGGGCGTTGCCCTGGCCACCGTGTACCGGTACTTCGAGTCCAAAGACCACCTCCTGTCGGCAGCGGTGTCCGCCTGGACCGCGCAGCTGCAACGGGGTCTGGCCCGGATACCCGCGCGCGGCGACACCTCTGTGGACCAGCTGGTCGATGTCTTGCGTCGAGCGTCGCGCGCCCTGGAACGCCGACCGCTCTTCACCGCCGCCCTCATCCGGGCCCTCAGCTCGCCCGACCCGGGGGTGGCTTCGGCGGCGGTTCGGGTGCGCGACCAGATCTACGACATCACGGCCCCGATCCTGTGCGACATGCCCCTCGACGACGTCGACGGCATCGTCACCGTCTTGGCCCACGTCTGGAACTCCTCGATCAGCGCGTGGGCCAACGGCCGCGCCCCCATATCGAGCATCGGGAACGATCTCGAAAGCGCGGCTCGGCTCCTGCTGGCCGGCCGCGCCGACTAGCGCCAGACCCGTTCGGCGGCCGACCTTCGAAGCGGCGGGCCTTTAGATGTCACGCCTCAGCCCAGGATCACCTCGGCCACGGTTCGCATCTCGTCCAGGTTGCTGGCTCCGACCACGAGGGTGGTCACCCCCGCTTCCTCCCACATGGCCAGATCCGCCCTGATCCGCTCGCGTGTCCCTATGAGCGAGATATCAGAAACCATGTCGAGGGGCACTGCGGCTATAGCGTCGTCGCGCTTGCCTTCGAAAAACAGATCCTGGACCTCTTCCGCTTCCTTTTCGTAACCCATGCGGCCGAAGACGTTCTTGTGGAAGTTCATCTCCTTGGCGCCCATGCCTCCGATGTAGAAGCCGAGGATCGGCTTCATCGACTCCAGCACCCGATCTCGCTCGTCGGTCACGACCACGGAGCAGTTGCTGGCGATTTCGAAGTCGGCCGGCTTGCGCCTGGCTCCCGGTCGTGAGAAACCCTCGTCGAGCCAGGACCGGTACATGTCGGCGACTTTGGGCGAGTAGTAGATCGGCAGCCACCCGTCGGCTATCTCGGCCGTCAGGGCCACGTTTTTCGGACCCTCGGCCCCCAACAGGACCGGCACGTCGGCTCGGAGTGGGTGGGTGATCGGTCGAAGCGCCTTGCCATAGCCCAGCGAGCCCGGCCCGGTGTAGGGCAGCGGAAAGTGCGGGCCGGCGCTGGTCACGGGTCCTTCCCGGGCCAGCACCTGCCGCACGATGTCGACGTACTCGCGCGTTCGCGCCAGAGGCTTCGAGAACGGCTGCCCGTACCAACCTTCGACGACTTGCGGGCCCGACAACCCCAGCCCGAGCACCAGCCGCCCGCCCGACAGATGGTCGATGGTGAGGGCGTGCATGGCCGTCGACGTGGGCGTCCGGGCGGAGATCTGCACTATCGAAGTGCCGAGCTTGATCCGGTTGGTGGACGCCCCCCACCAGGCCAGGGGGCTGAAGGCATCCGACCCCCAAGCCTCGGCGGTGAAGACGATGTCGAAGCCGAGCTTCTCCGCTTCGAGTACCTTCTCGAGGACGCCGGCGGGCGGCTGAGCCTGCCAATACCCGAGCTGCAGTCCCAGCTTCATGCACCCTCCCTCAGTGACCCTTGCGGAACAAACCGTACCCGAAGGGGGGCGACCTTGCTCCCAGAACTAGAATGTGTTCTGATTTTATCGTGAGCGAGCCGAGAATCATCGAGACGAAGCTCGAGTTCCCCTACAGCCGGACTTTGGGACCAGTCATGGGCGCCTTTTTCATGGCCCTGCGAGACGGTCAGCTGCTCGGGATCAGAGCCAAGGACAGACGGGTGCTGGCACCACCCCTCGAGTACGACCCGGAGACGGGCGAATCCCTCGGCACCGAGATGGTGCCGATCGGACCGGGGGGGACCGTCGAAGCTTGGACGTGGGTCGACGATCCGACCCAGAAGCACCCGCTCGACCATCCCTTCGCTTTCGCTCTCGTCAAGCCGGACGGCGCCGACACGAGCATGGTCAGCGCCGTCGATGCCGGCCGCGTCGAGGCCGTGCACACAGGGATGCGGGTGACGGCGCGCTATCGCAGCGAACCTCAGGGACTCATCACCGACCTCGAAGCCTGGGAGCCGACCAAGTCATGAGCGATCAGACCCAGACCGAGAAGGAGAACCTGGTGATGGAACACCTGGTCTCCCTCACCTACCGGGAGCGGTTGACACCCAACCTCAACCGCTTCGTCGACGAGCTGCTCGAAGGCCGTCTCGTCGGCCACAAGTGTCCATCGTGCGGGCGCGTCTACCTGCCGTCGAAGGGCTACTGCCCCATGTGTGTGGTCGCCACCAGCGCCGAGGACGAGGTGGAGGTGCCGGACACTGGAACGGTCACCGGCTTCACCATCGTCACGCCCGTCGCCTACTACGGCCAGCAGGAGACCGAACCATTCGTGTTCGCCTCTGTCCTCCTGGACGGCGCCGATACGCCCCTCAACGGTCAGGACGTAACCGGCCTACCGCACGACCAGCTCCGAACGGGGCTGAGGGTCAAGGCCAAGTGGAAGCCGAAGGATCAGCGTTCGGCCGAAGGGATATCGAACCGAGGTTGGGGGAGCATGGGAACAGTGGTTGACTCCTTCGAGGCGACGGGCGAACCCGACGCCAGCGAAGAGCTATTCAAGGATCACATCTTCTGATGGCGGCCAACGATCGGGGCGCGACCGACATCGCCATCGTGGGCTTCGCCCAGTCCCAATCCGTACGCGACGCCGCCCCCAGCGAAGTCCAGCTTCTCGTCCCTGTCGTCGCCGACGCCATCACCGCAGCCGGAATCGAGCGGAGCGACATCGGCTTCACGTGCGCCGGAAGTTGCGACTACCTGACTGGTGGCCCTTTCGCGTTCGTGTCGAACCTGGAAGCCGCGGGCGCCTGGCCTCCGATCTCGGAATCCCACGTGGAAGCCGACGGGGCGTGGGCGATGTACGAAGCGTGGATGCGCTTGCAAGAAGGCGACATCGACGTCGCCCTGGCGTTCGGATCCGGAAAGTCCTCGCCGTCCAACCCGGCCGAGGTCTGGGCCCAGCAGCTCGACCCCTACTACCTGGCTCCGCTCGGCGTCGACCCGGTGTCGTTGGCCGGCATCCAGGCCCAAGCCCTGATCGACGCGGGCAAGGCCACCGAGCGTGACTTCGCCACCGTCGTGGCCGACAGCAGACGCAACGCCAAGTCGAACCCGAACGCCCAGCTGTCGGGCGACTACGACGTGGACGCACTGCTGGCCGAGCCGTACTACCGGCGGCCGTTGCGCAAGCACGACGTACCGCCGATCTCCGATGCGGCCGTGGCCGTGATCATGGCTCGAGGCGACAAGGCCCGGGAGCTGTGCGAACGGCCGGCGTGGATCCGGGGCATGGACCACCGCATCGAAGCGCACCAGCCGGGCTTGCGCGACATCACCTCCTCCGCCTCCACCACCCTGGCTGCCCGCAAGGCCGGCTATGACGGCGGGCCGCTGGATGTCGTCGAGCTGTCGTCGACGTTCAGCCCGCAGGAGATCATCCTGAAGAACGCGATCGGGCTTGGTGCCGGCGTCAACGTCAATCCGTCCGGTGGCCCGCTCGCAGCCAACCCGATCATGGCCGTCGGCTTGATCCGTATCGTCGAGGCCGCGTCGCGCATCATCGACGGGACGGCCAACCGGGCCCTGGCTCACGCCACCAGCGGGCCGCTACTTCAACAGAATCTGGTCTGCCTCTTGGAGGGTGAGTGATGAACGAGCGCTGCGCGATCGTCGGGGTCGGACAGACCCATTTCAAGAAGCGCCGTGACGACGTTTCCATCGCAGGCCTTTTGCGTGAGGCTATCGACCGGGCCCTGGCCGACGCCGAGCTCACGCTTCGCGACATCGACGCCGTCGTCATCGGCAAGGCGCCCGACGCATTCGAAGGCATCGTCATGCCCGAGATCTTTCTTGCTGATGCCGTCGGAGCGACCAACAAGCCCCTGCTCCGGGTCCACACCGCCGGTTCGGTCGGCGGCTCGACCCTCGTCGTCGGCGCCCACCACGTCATCACCGGCATCCACGGCACGGTGCTCACCGTGGCGTGGGAGAAGCAGTCCGAAGGCAACGCGCAATG
Source organism: Acidimicrobiaceae bacterium (assembly GCA_003156795.1). Lineage (GTDB taxonomy): Bacteria > Actinomycetota > Acidimicrobiia > Acidimicrobiales > Palsa-688 > PALSA-688. The sequence continues at coordinate 11,581 of PMHU01000071.1, read as the reverse complement.
GGGACTGGCCGGCGGGCGCTCGGGTGGGATCGGCGCCGGCGGGGCGTTCGCCCCGTGGATGCGCGCCTACATCCAGCAGTCGGGGGCACCCGATTACATCGGGTGGATGGTGGCGGTCAAGGACCGGCGCAACGCGGCCAAGAACCCGTACGCCCACTTGAAGATGCCGGACATCACGCTCGAGAAGGTGAAAGAGTCCCCGATGCTGTGGGATCCCATCCGTTTCCACGAATCCTGCCCGTCCTCCGACGGGGCCTGCGCCGCCATCGTGACCAACGAGGAGGGAGCCAAGCGGGCACCGCGACCGCCGGCCTGGATCCACGGTCTTTCGGTGCGAAGCGAGCTGGGCCAGTTCCCGGGACGCAATCCGGTCCGGCCCCAAGCAGGCGTGGAGTGCGCCCACGACGTGTACCGGCAGGCCGGCATCACCGACCCCCGAAGCCAGATCGACATGGCCGAGCTCTACGTGCCGTTCAGCTGGTACGAGCCCATGTGGCTGGAAGGCCACGACATCGCCGGTCCGGGCGAGGGCTGGAAAATGGTCGACACGGGCGAAACCGACCTCGGCGGGGCCTTCCCGGTCAATCCGTCGGGCGGGGTGCTTTCCACCAACGCCATCGGGGCCTCGGGAATGGTGCGCTTCGCGGAGGCCGCCCAACAGGTCCGGGGTCTGGCCGGTGAACACCAGGTCGACGGTGTCCGCACCGCCCTAGCGCAGGCCTACGGGGGCGCGGCCCAGTACTTCGCCATGGGCGTCCTCCGCAACACGCCACCCGAATAGCCGCCCCACCGGCGGGGAGGCCGCCGACGCACTGCGCCCACTGCCGTTGTCCCTGACATGGCAGCAGAGCGATAGGCACGAGGGGTGTCGTGATCGTCGGCTGGTAGGGCTAGCCACAGGGCACTCGGTCTCGGCGAGGCGTTGAGCAAGCTCGACTTCGAACTCTACTTCGACCTTCCCGGCGGCGGTGGCCCACCGATCTTTCGGTCCGGCTTCGGCGGCCGTGCGAACCAGGTGCCTTGATCATCGATCACTCTTCGGGAAGACCCGCGAAATCACGCTTGGTGTTCCTGTACCAGGCCATTCCTGATAAAGGATGCTTCCACCTACCCTTCATCTCCTTCAAGGCGCTGCTGTGCGTTTCATCACCCCCGGCGACCATTTCCTTCAGATGCTTGTCTTGCAGCTTTATCACTGCGTCAGCGGTATCTCCACGGAGCACGAAATCACACGGTCCGCCTAGTTGTTTGCACGTCATGGTTTTCATAGTGTCGCTTCCCTTCACGGCGTTCTGCCGTCGAGTTGAACGAGTTGAAGAAGCCCAGCGCCGAGTCAGGATCGTGGACGGGACGAACATGGCGGAGACGGTGACTGGCCCATCAACAGTAGAAGCACCGACGGGTCGATCGCTTCTCCGATCCTGCTCGGTGGGGCGCCCCCACCGCCCAGACGGCCCCTTAACGCAAGTGGCCCCGTTCAGGTCGGCTGGAGCTCCCGGCGGACTCGTGCCAGGAACTCGGCCTGTTCGTCGCGGCCGGTAACCCTCACGCGTTCGAACGAGTCGCCGAACCTGACGTCGACGTAGAGATCGCCGACGTCCTCGTGGAAGTGCAGGAACGCCCGGGATCCCCGCGAGAAAGAACCGCGCTTGCGCTCTCGTAGCTGGGGAACCTGGCGTAACTCGACCAGAAGGCTCTCCAGTTGATCAAGCTCTTCTTCTGTCGCGTGCCGCACGTGTCGATCATGGCCGGGGGGTCAGTGCCGCGCAAGGGGCCGATCAGACTTCATCGGTCGCGTGCTGTCTTGTCCTTGGCGTGGACATTTCTGGGCTGTTTGGCCAGGACCTTCTCGACTTCGGTATTGAGCTTGGTGGCGCGGGGCCACCCGATGTAGTGGGCCATGAAGAGGGCGACCTCGCGGAGCTGGTCTGCGTCGAACTCACCGAGTCTGTAGGCGGCGTCGATCTGCATTCCGATGACGTCGAAGTCCCCGGCGGCCACCAGTGCCCCGAGCAGGAGGAGCCGTCGATCGCGGACGGTGAGAAGGTCCCTCGTCCATATCTCGGCGAAGAGATGTTCGACCGTCACCCCGAAAAATTCGTTGTCGGGCGAGTCGGCCACGGGCGGCCAGCCGTAGACGGCAGCCATGGTCTCCAGGCCTTTCTGGCGCCGATCACTGTCGCTGCTCATGTTTCCTCCTGCTCGGTAGGAAGTCCGAAATAGTCGGAGAGACGGCCGAGCGCGGTTGCGGCCAGCGGCAGGTCGACGCCGAGCTCGGTGCCGAGGTCGAGCGCCAGGGCGAGATCCTTCTCACCCAGGGCGCAGGTGTGGACGAAGATCGATCTCAGGGGATCGTCTACCTCGAGCGGCGCCGAGCTGTTGCGGATCAGAATGGCGCCGGGACCTCCCGCCAAGGCGTCGCTGTGGGTGGTCACCCGCCCCAGTTTGACGATGTCCACTCCCGCCGCGTCGGCCAGGCGGGCGGCCTCGAGAGCCGCGGCCAGTCCAACGAAATTGATCAGGTTGCGGGACAGCTTGGCCCGGGTGCCGGCACCAGCCGGTCCGAAATGAACGATCAGGTCGGCGAACCGGCCGAATGGTTCCCGGCATCGGTCCAATGCGTCGCGGTCGCCTCCGACGAGCAAGGCCAGCCGGCCGGCGCTGGCGCCGAGCACCCCGCCCGACACCGGCGCGTCGAGCACGGCCACCCCCGTTAGCGCAGCCTGGGCCGCCAGCCGCTCAGCAGTCGAAGCCCGGATAGTGGAGTGCAGAGCAACCACGGTTCCGGGCCGTGCAAAAGGAATGATGCCGTTCACGACCTCGTCGACCTGCCGGTCATCGAGAACCATCACGCTGATGATTCCGGCCGATCTGGCCAGCTCCTCCAAGGAATCGGGCAGCACAGCGCCCTCCTCCACCAGCGGTCGCGCCGCCTCGGGACGGACGTCGTAGACACAGAGCCCCCCAGGCCACCCGATCAGTCGTTTCGCCAATAAGGACCCCATCTGGCCCAAGCCCACGACCCCGATCGTCGGCGGTGTGGCGGACGGATCTTCATTCGGCGTCATCAGTCCGCCGTCGACACCGATGATGGACGCATGCCCAGACAGTAGAAGACCACCACTCCAGCGCGCCGAGGGTCGGCCCGATTGCAGCGGATCTTGCGCCCTGCTCCCGCATCCTCGAGGCGCTGGCTCCACGCACAGCGGCAACCCGTGGACACGCGCCCCAGGTCGGCGTGACAGCAGTCGGCCCGAGACGGCTGCTCATGTCCTCGACTTCGGGGCCCCGTCGAGGTCGATGCCTTTGCCGAGAGCGCTGACGAGGGCTCGTTGGCACATCTCCCGAACCTCCCGCCGTGACAGCGTCTTGTCCGTGAGCCAGTCAACGCAGACGACTCGGACGAACGCCAGCCAGCCGTGGAGCGCGGTGGACGCGACCGCCCGGGCGTGGCCGCGCAGGGACGCGGCGTCGAGGATGCGCTGGCGGAGGACTGCCAATTCCGCGTCGATGATCCCCTGGATCACGGGATCGCCTGCGAGCGCCCCTCGGTTCGCCTCAACGACGGTCCGAGCGTTGGCGACGAAGAAGTCGAGATGCGCTTCGAGGCCGGCGACCACTTGTTCGGCGAGCGGGATCTCCGGTCGGATGGTCGATGCCTCGAGGAGACGGTCGCTGGCCCGTTGGTAGATCCCCGCGAACAGGTCGCGTTTGGTTGGAAAGTAGCGATAGACGAGTCCCCGGGAAACGCCGGCACGGTCGGCGATATCCGCCATCAACACCTCTTCGTACGGCCTGGTTGCGAACTCCGCCGCCCCGCAGTCGAGCAACTCGTCGCGCCGGGCGTCCGGTGCCAAACGTCGACGGACCTTCACACCAGAACCTTAGTTGACATGTGTCTATTAAGGCGGTACCGTCACCCTCGTGATGAACACCTGTCCAGTAGCGGCGGAGTGCTACAGGTGAAGACCACTCGACGTGCTACTCGCGTGCCGGTGGCGAGCGGCGCCGACTCGGTCGTCGCCTTCTCGATCGACGTTTCCCACGGCGACGACCGCTCCGCCGAGCAGTGGGCCCGCGCCGCGTTCGAGGGCGCTCCCACTGGGTTGCGGTGGCTCATGGTGGCTGGCTGGCGATTGGCGCTGGGCCTTCGGTTGGGTCCCTTGGGCTCCGCCGACCACATCCTGGGCTGGAGCATCGCTGGTCGCAACCAGGACGAGACCGTCCTCGAGTCGCGATCGTCGTTTGTCTCCGCTCAGAACGTCTTCCGCCGCGAAGGAACACGGTTGGTGTGGTCCACGGTCGTGCACTACGACCGGCCGATCGCCAAGCTGATCTGGCCGCCCGTCGCCCTCCTCCACTGCCGGATCGCCCCCTACACTTTGCGCCGAGCCGCCAACAGCTGGAGTGGATAGCGGGGATCAGTTATTGGCGGCGCCAGACCACNNGCCTATGGCTTGCCAAGGATCTGGCAATGTTCCTACAGAACGCTGTGGCCGTATCGACCGCTCAGATCACCCGGAACTGGCGGGACGAAGAGTCGGGCGCAGGCCAGGGCCGTCATTCAACAACCTGAGCGTTGGCATCGGGGCGTCGGGCGACGAAACCCGGGTCGACCAATGCCCGAGCTACCGCCTGGCTGCGGCTCGTGACTGAGAGCTTCCGAAACACCGCCTTTAGATGGGTTCGAACCGTGTTCTCGCTGACAAAGAGGGCCTCCGCTATGACGCGGTTAGGCATTCCGGCCGCGAGGAGTGCCAGGGTCTCGCTCTCGCGGGCGGTGAGCCCCCATTGGGAGCCGGGCCAGGCCCCTTGCATCACTCCTCGAAAACCCCCGGTCTCGACGATNNCGTGAAGGTACCCGACGAGCGAGTCTGCCGACACCGTCTTGGCGATCAGACCTCGCGCCCCGGCGTCGTACGCCGCAGTCCGACCGGCCGCGGTCAGACCCCAGGTATAGACGACTACTGCTCCGACCCTGTCACTCTTCGCCAAGGATCTGACTCGGCTTAGGCCCAAACCGGGTTGCCCATAGGTGTCGAACAACGCTACGTCAACCCTGTGCTCAGGGTCCTTGCCGACGTCCAGTTCGACGACGTCAACTCGAAGCTGCCGAGGCGCCAACATGGCGCGCACGCCCGCCACGATCACCTCGTAATCGTTGACGATCGCTACTCGCAAGGCACCNNCGGTGAGGCCGATCGGTCTGAGCCGTCTTTTGGACTGGTTCGGGGCATCACTAAGTCGATACCCAGGCTAGAGGGACTCGACGCCGAATCGGAGCAAGACCAGTGGACCAAATCACTCAAACGGGTGAGGATCTCACCATGCTGGTTGCGGAAGACTCGCTCGTGAAGAGTCGATGAGCGAACAACTCGCGGTGCAGGTGACAACCGTCGAGGGTTACAGGATCGTTGAGGTCGCTGGAGAGATCGACATCTCCACTGGGCCGGCATTGCGGACGGCGATCGAGGCCGAGGTCGCTAGCGGAGCTCGAGAACTCATCGTTGATCTCGGGCGTGTCCGGTTCATGGACTCCTCCGGTCTCAGCCTATTGATCCGCGTGGCCAGACAGTTGGGTCCTCAATCCTTTGGAGTCGTTGGCAGCCAGATCCACGTCGACAGGATCTTCACGTTGACCGGTTCCGACAAGCTGATTCCTCGTTTCGATTCCATGGCCGAGGCGATCGACTTCATGCGAGGAGGCGACCCTCGGACTGGTCACTGAGACCGGCTGGCCGCCGAGAGCGTCGAGATGGTCACAAGCTGACGCCGCCGGTGGCGAATAGGGAGATAGCGGCGACGCCCCTCGATGCCAAGTCGTCACTGGTGTCGGGCGATGCGGACAGAACCTCGTGGTCAGGCCTGATCGCCGCCGGGACGGGCTCAGGCCCGAACCCGGCCGTACAACCCTCGGCGTCGAGGGCCACGGGGCCGGTATGGCCGGTTCTTATAGGTAGGAGCGACGACCGAGGCGCTGACCAGGCGGCGAGAAGGTGGCGGGCGAAGCGCTCCTCGACCGCTAGGAGCGCCGCCGCCCCGAAGAGCAGATCGTCACCTAGCTGCGGTTCGATCTCGATCAGGCCGGCGACCATCCGTTCGAGCGCGACGACCCCATGTCGGGCATCCGCGGCGACGTGAACGTCGAAGAACCGGCGCCCTTCGGGGCCGACACCCATGCGGGCCAGAGCCCGGCTGTACCGCCCCATGGGTTCGACCGAGGTCATCTCGAACACGGCCAGGTGACCGACTGTCGCGCCACGCCAGCGTCGGTGCAGACCGAACAGTGATATCAGGTTGACCGTCGCTAAGGTCACTGCTGGCAGCCGGTCCAGGTAGGTGCCGTACCTGGGGTCAAGGTCTAGCGCGGTCAGAGTGGCGGCAAACAGGGTGGAGTGCATGTCGGCGGAGCGCCCACATCCGTACTCGTCGTGTTGGATCTCGACCATTGCCGCCTTGGCGTCACCGCCGAGTCTCGGGATCGCGAACGTATGCGGGTCGGCCTCCTTGAGCTGATAGGCGGAACGGTGCACACAAAACTCACGGAACTGCTCCAACGTCCCCGAATCGTGCAGGAACGTCGACAACGACGGACCTGATGCGCCCGCGATCATCTCGACCAAGGCGCCTCCGACGTCGCCACCATGGTCGAGACCGGCCGGGGCAATCTCGTCGCGAAGACGGTGCAGAAAGGCGCGCTCCATATCGGCGCGAAGAGCGATCAGGCCCGGGTCCCACTCCCAGTCGGGGTGCGCTCCGGCCAGCCCGCGGTAATGGAGCTCATAGCAACAGTAGAGCGCCAGCTGCAGATCGTCGTCGACGAGGGCGTCGACGTCGGGCATCGGCGGCGTCGGGCCCAGGTAGCCCGGTGGCCTTCGGAGCGCCGACAGGACAGCGGAGCTGAGCGGGCCTCGGGCTACCGGCCGAGGGGGCCCAGCGGGCAGGTCCGGTCGGTCTGGCCGGTCTGAGTTAGCCGCTGACCTGGCGTCGGTATCTGCCCTTTGGCTCGGGGGCCTCGTCGCCGGTCGTCGGTCCGGCGGCTGCCTTGATCTGTCTTTCAACATTGCTCCTGACCCGCGATCTCGCGGCCCTTCTTCACTCGACCGGGGTGTCGTCGTGTGACGATTCAGCCATCGGGCCATATTGGGGACGAGGGTGTCCTGCCTCGCCGTGTTTGGGACGGGGGGTCACTTCTTGATGGCGTCCTTAACCTTCTCGCCGGCCTGCTTGATGTTGCCTTTCACCTGATCGGTCTTGCCTCTGGCTCGAAGCCTGTCGTTGCCGGACGCTCGACCGACTGCTTCTTTGGCCTTGCCCTTCGCTTGTTGAACGCTGTTCTTGGCCTTGTCGGTTGCTGCCATCGTTGGATCCTCGCTTTTGGACAGAGAAAGAGACACGAGCCTCTTCGGTCATTGTTGGATGGGAAATTGCTCTCGGGGTTCGCGTGGACTGAAGACCGCTCACGGTCGCACGCGACCGTTTCGTCGGTGAGGTGATTAGGCCCTGCCGCGTAGCATCATGAACAAGACCACGATTATCAGGATGAAGACAATGGTTCCTACTCCGATGTACATGGTTGCCTCCTTTCTCCTGTACGCGGATTGGCGATCCGGCTCGGTCGTCGGCCGCCCAGCCGGGAAGATGCTGCGCCAGCGGGGGTGCGAACGACCCCTCGGACTCAACGCCATTCCGGGTATGACTTGTCGGCATCAGCACGGACCCTACCCAGCGACACAAACACGAAACACCCAACTAGCGTCAGCTCGCCCTAAGTCAGGCTCCCGGCCCAGCCTTTAGCCCCACGACGGGTGGGGGAGGCCACGAAACTCTCTCTAAGAAGAGGTATGCCCGGCCTGTAGGGCGGCGTCTTTGATTCATCCTCCCGGAACGGGGTATGGATCTTCCGCGACGAGAGTGGCCCACTGCCACGTATTCGCAAAAAGGAGCCGATAGTCATGGGTATAGCTACGAGCATTGTCGTCTTTGCCGTCGGGGCGATCCTGAAGTTCGCCACGACGGTTCATTCATCCGACTTCGACATCCAAACGATTGGCGTCATCCTCATGGTGGTCGGCGCAGTCGGATTTGTCGCGTCGATCATCTTCTGGGCTTCCTGGGGCGGTTTCGGCGGGTGGAGCCGTAGCCGCCGCGTTTACCAGCCGGGTGGGACCGTCGTGGAAGAACGTCACGACTCTGTCGTGTAAGGGACGGAATACAGCAGTTGGTCCCGTCGTGCCCCGTGGCCTCGGACTCGTTCCGGGGCCACGGAGTCGCGTCCACGGTCACCGATGTCCGGGGTAGGGTCTGCCGCGGGTAATCGGAATCCCGGCACCCTTGTCGTCCACCAGAGGTTCCGTGTCTTGGCACCGTTCGCAAAACGCAGAACTCTCATAGCGCCGCTTCGATGACCACCGTCCCGTGCGAGTCCGGATTCGCCCACCAGGCACTCTTCTACCGCGGCGCGGCGGACTTCGTCGACAGCGTAATGTCATTTGTCGGCGAGGGCATCGCCCGCCGGGAGCGGGTGATGATCGCCGTACCGGGCGCCCACATCGATTTGCTTCGCGCCGAGGCGCCCAGGTGGAACGGTCATGCGCATTTTTTGGATATGACCGAGCTGGGTCGGAATCCCGGCCGGATCATTCCTGCGGTCGAAGAGTTCCTGTTTGAGCAGGAGGGTCGGCCGGCCCGATTCGTGGGTGAGCCGATCTGGCCAGGCCGCAACACCGATGAGATCGCGGAGGCGACCCGACACGAGTCTCTGATCAATCTGGCGCTTTCGCAGTTCTCGGTGACGGTGCTCTGTCCTTATGACGTTGAGGCCCTGCCGGAACGCGTCATCGCGGATGCGTGGCGCACCCACCCGGAGGCGATCAGCGGCGGGTTGACACACCTCAGCCGTCACTTTGCCGACGCCCGCGCTATGTGCCGCGATGATCTCTGGCCGTTGGCGCCGCCGCCCGAGCAGACCGAGACATGCAGTTTCGGTTTCGATGATCTGCTGGCGCTACGGGCCCGAGTACACCATTACGGTCTACTGAGTGGTCTGGGAGAGGATCGGGCCTTTGATCTTGTCCTCGCGGTAAACGAGATGGTCAGCAACTCGATCCAATATGGCGGTGGAAACGGTGTTCTCCGGATCTGGACCGACCAACGGCGAGCCATCGTGTGCGAAGTAAACGACTCCGGCCATATCACAGATCCCTTGGAGGGCCGCTACGCGCCTGGTCCCGGCCTCGAGGCCAGAGGTCTGTGGCTGGTCAACCAGCTGAGCGACCTCGTTGAAATCCGCTCAGGCCCGGACGGCACGAGGGTGCGGATCCGGATCAACCCCTAACCCCATCCATCAACCGGTCCGCGGTGGCGTCAGCCTTGGCGACTGATCGGGCCAACCGCTGGGAACAGGCTGAAATCGCGACCGACGTGGCGCTGCATGTCAAGATGACAGGTTGAGATCGGTACCGGGCCCGCCCGCCACAGGCCGTTCAGCCCGGGCCGGCACGATTACCGCGGGTAGGGATACGACGTCGTGTCCGGCTATTCACTAGGGGTGGCGGGGGCATCGGAATCGGGTTCCGACTGGGGGTTTCCTGCCCTGGCAATATCCTCACCGACACTTTTTGCTTCCACTATCACCGTGGACACCACGCCCGACACTACCCCACCGCCCCGGGGGCCCCTCAGCTGTGAGGCGATCAGCCCCAGCAGAACCGCCATCAAGACGATGGCGGCGAACCACATCACATGCACAGCCAGGCCGAGCAGACCACAGATGAGGGCAAGGGCGAGAATCGCCAAGTGTTCGGCTTGGCGAGCGGACTCCAGGCGCTCGGGCTGCCATTGTCCTGCGTCGTCTGACCTATTGGTCTCGTCTGACTTCTCAGCGAGTGGCCGTCTCCGGTCGAGAACTTTCTTCTGGACCGGACGCCGACGCGGCCTTGCCGCAGGTTTGCTGAGCGCTTTGGCGGTGACACTCGTTGCCGCAGCTGTGTCCTTGGCTTTGCCTTTGGGGCGGGCAGGCACTGCACTCTCGTCTCTGATGGAAATCGGCCGCACATCTGGCGCCGGTACCTTCGGGAAGTACCTACCCCGACCCGCCTCAACCAAACAGACACATTCGCCTCTGACTTGCAATCCTTCTTGAGCCTTACCGAGATCATTCGATGATTGGCCCGTTGCGCCGACTCGAGATTGGGTAGAGATGGTCGGAAGGTTCGACGTCAGTATGAAATTCCACTGAGGAGGGATCAGATGGTTCTCTTGTTAGCACTTCTGCTCGTACTGCTTTTCGGGGCAGTTGGCTTCGCAGTTCACCTTCTCTGGATCGTGGCGGTGGTGTTATTCGTCGTCTGGCTTGTCGGTTTGGTGCTCGGTCGAGGTGAAAGCGCAGGTAGGCATCATTTCTACAGGTGGTGAACTACCACATAGGCGACGCACGCAGCGCAGGTTTGGCACCGCTGTGACCGGCGAAGGCCCCCGGGACGGCGAGGCTAGACCCATCGACCGGGGCACGTCGGCCGACGGGGACGTGGCCGCGAGCAGCGCCGCGATCGGATCGACCAGCCCGGTAGGAGCTCGCCAGATATCCGACGACCCCTCCCGCCATCCGCCGTTNNCGCCCCCTCCCGCCATCCGCCGTTCACTCACACCCGGGCCAGTGGATTCTGGGCTGCCGTGGTCATCGGGTTGGTAGTGCTGTTCATACTGATCATCTTCATATTGGAGAACAGCCAACGGGCCAGCGTTGCCTTTTTCGGCATGCACGGCTATCTGCCTCAAGGGGTAGCCCTCCTTCTGGCCGCAGCCATCGGCGGCAGCATCGTGGTGCTGGCGGGTTCAGCAAGGATCCTGCAGCTCCGCCGCCGAGCGCGTGGACATCGCGGCTTGCAACGCACGAAACAGGCGACGGCCTAGCTCGATGCCTTGGTCGGCAGGAGCCGTTCGGGTATGTCGTCTGGTCCTGGCGGGCTAGGTCATCGACCGAATCGAAGCCACCACGGCCGAGCAGTCGATGTTCTAGGATCGAGAACAACAGTTCGACCGGGTTATCACCCTGAGCGAATTGGGGAGGGTGGATATGAGTGGGCCCAGGCTGGATCAGTTCAACCTTGTGGTTTCCGATATGGAGGCCAGCGTGGCCTTCTACCGGCAGCTCGGGTTGACCATCCCGGACACCGATCCCGAGTGGCAGGGTCATCATCGTTCCGCCCAACTCGCAGAAGGCGTTGACATCGATTTCGATAGCGCGGAGTTCGCCAGCCACTGGAACCGAGGCTGGCATGGCGGGATGGGGGTTCTCGGCTTCAAGGTCGAAACCCGTGCCGAGGTCGATCAGATCTACAGGGACATCGTAGGATCCGGGGGTCGAGGACAACAGGAGCCCTACGACGCCTTCTGGGGAGCCAGGTACGCCGTCGTGGAGGACCCTGACGGGAACGCCGTTGGGATAATGAGTCCGGTCGACCCGGCCTTGCGTTCCCACCCAGACTTCCCCTGACCCACCATCCCGCGACTGGCGACCTCAGGGTTTCTCGTAGCCGGCCGGGCGACCGTTGAGAATCACGGTCTTGGTCTCGAGGAA
>PMHU01000239.1 GCA_003156795.1 Acidimicrobiaceae bacterium | reverse complement strand
GACGTCTGTGGGCTGCGAGCCGTGCGAGGCCGTGGGGTGGCTTCCGTTGCGCTAGCTGCTGTTGTCGGGAACTCCCGGCACTTCCACCGTCGTGGTGTCGCGCCCGGAGCGGAGAAGTGTCCCCGGCGTGGCACCGGTCAGCCGACCGGCTTCGACGACCGCTGTCCCGTTGACCATCANNGGGCCACCCGGGACGGGTCGAACAGGACCAGGTCGGCGTGGGCGCCTACCTGGATGCGACCTCGGTCCCTCAGGCCGTAAAGGCTGGCAGGCACGTCGGTGAGCTGTCGAACGGCCTCCTCCCAGGTGAGGGTCTCGTGATCGCGGACGCTCTGCAGAAGGCTGGATGTGTAGATCGCTCCGCACATCATGTCGAGATGGGCGCCGGCGTCGCTCCCGCCTACGACCGTCCGCGGGTCCAGCCAGGCCTGGGCCCGGAGGCGCCAGTCCTCGTCGTTCAACTTGGGCATCGGAGGTCGGAGGCCGGTCCTGAGCCCGTCGGCGATCACTGCGTCAAGCAAAGCGTCGAAGGGATCTTGTCCGCGCTCCACGGCAATGTCGCCCACGCTTCGCCCCTCGAGCGCCGCGTTCGACGCGTCGAAGGTCTCTGCGAACTCGAGCTGGCGCCAGTTGGTCAGATAGCGGAGCACCCCCGCCTCGGGCGAGGCCGCTCCCTCGGCCAACCTCTGGCGCACAGCCGGGTTGGACAGCGCTTTCAAGCGGTCGGGGACCGGGAGCGTCATGGTGGGACCCCAATCGGGGAGACCGTCCAGGATGGCGCCGGAAAGGAACGACAGCCGGATGGTCATGGCCTGGGGCAAGGTCAAGGCGACTACCCGCGCTCCCTTTTTCGCGGCCCGGCTGGACGCTTCTAGCTGGTCGAGATGACCGGTCGGGTTGAGCGCCGACACGCCCAGAACGTTCCAGTTCGCCGGTCGGCCCGCGGTCAAAGAAAGGTCGGTCATCAAGGCGACCTCGTCGTCGGTGAAACCGTTGAGGCAGCCGGGCAGGATGAATTCGACGGTCGTGCCCTCATGTTCCCGGACCGCGGCCGCCAGCGCCAGCAACTCATGTCGGTCGGCGAAGCGGGACGGGACCGGGCTTCCGTCGCCGTCGCGGTGGGTCGGGGCCTGTGAAGTGGACAACCCGAGAGCCCCCGCAACCATCGCTTGGTGGAGGTGGCCGACCATGGTCTCCACCGCTGCAGGCGAAGCTGCTTCTCCTACGGCCGCGTCGCCCATGNNTCGAGGAACCCGGCATTGACCCCGACGGCCCCTTCGAGCGATGCCAACCACTCACCGTAGGAAGACCAGTCCCACGACAGCCCCGCGGTCAACGCCTCCAGCGGAACGCCTTCCACGCGAGACATCAGCCTCATCAGATAGTCACCGTGGTCCGGTCCGGCCGGAGCTAGGCCGAACCCGCAGTTGCCCCCGATCACGGTGGTTACGCCATGCAGCGGGGACGGGCTGGCCGTGGGGTCCCAAGCCAGCTGGGCGTCGTAGTGGGTGTGTATGTCGACGAACCCTGGCGCCACCACCAGACCCGTCGCGTCCAAGCGGCGCCGGGCCGGCTCATCGGTCGGTCCCACGCTGGTTATCAAACCGTTCTGGACCCCGACGTCAACTATCCGAGCCGGCGCGCCGGTACCGTCGACGACGGTACCCCCTCGGATCAGAAGGTCAAGCATCTTCGCCGGCCGGTCGATCGTCGGAAACTCACTGCTGCCGACGCTACCGTGGCCGCCCTCCCGATGTGACGGAGGTCACCGACGCTACCCGGGCCGAGCCGCTCGCCCGTGAAGACCGAGCGCCGATCCGGGCCGCCATGGAACAATTGAGGCTAAAGTTGCTACATTTGCAAGTCGCGGAGGTTTGACGCCGTTGCTGAGGGAGCCCGGCGAGCCACCCTTGAACGGAGGACGACTGTGAGCGATTCTGACGGTGGGACCCAGCCGGTAAGGGCTTTGGCCGCGATCGCCGATCCAGACGCCTTCCTCGCGGCCATGTCTGACCTGGCCGCCCCGCAGACGAGATACGCGGCCATGATCGAGGGAGGCGGATTCCTCCAACCAACCGAGGGCATGGCCCTCAGTTTTGACCGGGCGATGACCGAGCACGTGCTGCGACATCACGAGTTGTTCTCGTCGCGGGTCGACTTGAATCTGGGTAACGTCCGGCCCCTGATTCCGCTCAACGTGGACCCTCCGAATCACTCCAAGTACCGCAAGCTCCTCGACCCGCTCTTTGCGCCCAGGAGGATGGACGAGCGGGAAAAGGACATCACCGAACGGGTCAACGGCTTCATCGACGGTTTTATCGATAACGGCGAGTGCAACTTCTCAGAGGAGTTCGCCGAGCTGTTCCCGTCCTCGGTGTTCCTCGGGATGATGGGCTTGCCGGAGGAGGACCTCAGGATGTTCCTGGGCATGCGGGACGGGATATTGCATGCCGAGAAGATCGACCCCAACGCCTTGGTCGATTTCGGTGCCAGAGCGGCGGTGCTGGAGCGAACGGGACAGGAGATCTACGACTATTTCGGTGGGCTGGTCGACGATCGCCGCCAGAGTCCCACCGACGATGTCATATCGATGTTTCTGGCAGCCGAGGTGGACGGCGAGCGCCTCACCCGTGAGGACATCCTCGACATCTGCTTCTTGTTCTTGATCGCCGGTCTCGACACGGTCAGTGATTCTCTCACTTGCATGTACGCCTTCCTTGCCACCCACCCCGACCATCGCCAGCAGATCGCTCGCGATCCATCACTTATCCCGAACGCGGTCGAGGAGTTGATGCGGTGGGAGTCGCCAGTGGCGTTTGGTGTGCCGCGCGTCGCCACTGAGGACACGACGATGCCGAACGGTGAGATGGTGACGAAGGGGACTGCGGTCGTGGTCAGCTACGGCGCCGCGAACATCGATCAGAAGCAGTGCCCGGATTCGTTCGACGTGCGCTTCGACCGGGACGTCAACCGTCATATCGCGTTCGGCGCCGGTGTTCACCGCTGCCTCGGATCCCACTTGGCCCGTCGCGAGCTGCGCATCACGCTGGCGGAGTGGCACCGCCGCATTCCCGACTACTGGATCAAGCCCGGGCACGAGGAACTCGAGTATCCGCCTGGTCTTCGCCACGTCAAGGATCTGACGCTCGCCTGGAAGTAGCGCGACGTCACGGGTTTGCGCCCGCTGGTGGGTTGATGGATCGTCGGGCCGGCCGTATCAACAGCAGGCGGGCCAGCCGGTCGGGGAACCACCAGTTCCACTCGCCGAACAGGGACACCAGCGCCGGGACGAGTAGGGACCGGACGACGGTGGCGTCCAGCAGAATCCCAAATCCGAGGGCTGAGGCGAAGGTCTTGAGGTCGGTGCCCGGCCCGGACGCTAGAGCTACGAAGGCGAGGAACA
>PMHU01000168.1 GCA_003156795.1 Acidimicrobiaceae bacterium | reverse complement strand
ATCGTGAACAGCTGGTTGTAGACGTTCTCGGTGACGAAGTGGTTATTGGGAACGATCAGCTGCGTCCGGATGCCCTCGGCCAGGAGGCCGGCGAATAGGAACCCGATAAAAGACGTGACCAGGTAGTTGAGTCCGATCTGCTTGTGATCGGTGCTGGTGATGTACTTGACCAACCCGTGGGGACGGGGCCCTGGGATGATCTCCATCAGCGCCCGTTCAGACGGCTCTGGGTGCTCCTGGGGGCGCTCTTCGAGGAGGGTCATGACTGCGGTTCCCCTGCGGTTGTGATCGAATTAGGGGCCTGCTGGGAGTACCAGGTATTGAACTCCGACGGCGGCATCACGTCGACCAGAAACCGCATGTAGGCGTGGTATTCGCCGCAGATGTTGTTGCACTGGCCTGGATAGATACCGGGAGTAGTGGGGTTGATGTCGAAGGTGTTGTCGATGCCGGGTATGAGGTCCCTCTGGAACAGGAACTCAGGGACGTAGAAAGTATGGACGACGTCGAGTGACACGACGTGGAGCTGAACCGTCTCGTTGTCCGGGATGACCAGAACCGGCAGGTTCTGCTCGGAGTTGATATCCAGCTCGTTGGCGACGGTGCCGACCTGTTTGTGGCCGTTGGGGTAGTCGAACCGCCAGCCCCACTGGAACCCTTCGACCGTGATTTTGATGGCGGGCGTCTTCGAGATCGAGTCCACGTGATTTTCGGCGCTGTACAAGAAGCCGAACAGGATGGCCACGATGACGAGCGGGATGATGGTGTAGGCCGCTTCGAGGGGGATGTGGTACTGGAACTGTGCCGGCGTGCGGCCGCCCCCGGGACCGCCCCCAGAGCCGTCGCCCTTGTCGCGGTACCTGAACACGCACCACAGGATGAGGCCGAGCACGAGCAGCCCGATAGGCACGGAGAACAGGTAAGACACCGTCCACAACTCGTGGACGTATTTGTCCTGGGTGGTGACGCCGTGGGGTGAGCCGAGATCGGTGCCCGGCAGTCGAGTCGCTAGCTCCATCACTGGCCCCACAATAAACAGACAGAAGCAGGCGCACCAACCCAAGGCGTACGGGGATTCCGTGGGGGCTGGTTGCCCTGGGGCCGTCCGACCATCTATCCTGATTATCCGGCCTGTCGCGCTCTGGCGCGCCCAGCCTTGTCTTTTCCCTGCCGGATCCACCCAGAGGACGACTCCGTTGCGCACCTACACGCCCAAACCCGCCGACATCCAGCGCGTCTGGTACGAGGTCGACGCGGACGGCGCCATCCTGGGTCGGCTGGCTACCGAGGTCGCTCGGGTCTTGCGGGGCAAGCACAAGCCCATCTTCGCCCCCCAC
This sequence comes from Acidimicrobiaceae bacterium, assembly GCA_003156795.1. Taxonomy (GTDB): domain Bacteria; phylum Actinomycetota; class Acidimicrobiia; order Acidimicrobiales; family Palsa-688; genus PALSA-688. The sequence goes on along the minus strand of PMHU01000168.1, from coordinate 19,947 downwards.
CTCGACACGGGCGACCACGTGATCGTGGTCAACGCGGCCAAGATCCAGATGACGGCCGGCAAGTCCGACAAGAAGTTCTATTACCGACACTCCGGGTACCCAGGCGGCCTCAGGGCCCGCAGCTTCACCGATCTGCTCGCCAAGGAGCCGGAGGAAACCTTCCGCCGGGCCGTCCGGGGCATGTTGCCGAAAGGGCCCCTCGGCCGCCAAATGCTTCGCAAGCTGAAGGTGTACGCCGGCCCGACCCACCCCCACTCGGCCCAGAGCCCGAGGCCCCTGCCCGTGGATCCCCGCACCCACCGGGCCGTTTGAGGAGTACTGCGTTGCCCAAGCCGCTCATCCAGTCCACAGGCCGCCGCAAGGCCGCCGTAGCCCGTGTCCGTCTGCGGCCCGGTTCCGGCATCGTCACCGTCAACAAGCGGCCCATCGACGACTACTTCCCGTCGGCGACGCACCGCATGGTCATAACCGAGCCGATGCGCTTGGTGGACAAGGCCGAGGAGTACGACGTCGACACGACTCTCGACGGCGGCGGCGTTTCGGGTCAGGCCGGCGCCCTGCGCCTCGGAATCGCCCGGGCCCTCGCCGAGCTCGATCCCGACCTGCGCGCCCCGCTGAAGCGGGCCGGCTTCCTCACCCGCGACGCCCGGGAGAAGGAGTCGAAGAAGTACGGGCTCAAGAAGGCCCGCAAGGCGCCGCAGTACTCCAAGCGATAGTCGCTGACGATCGGCGGCCGGTGTCGCTGCGCTTTGGCACAGACGGAGTCCGCGGGGTTGCGGGCACCGAACTGACGACGGAGCTGGCCTTGGCTCTGGGCCGAGCCGCGGCCTCGGTGCTGACCGAGGCCGAGAGCGGGGGACGACCGTCGTTTTTGGTGGGCCGCGACACCCGGTGGTCGGGACCCATGCTCCAAGCGGCCTTCTCGGCGGGCCTGGCGTCCGAAGGGGTGGACGTGATCGACGTCGGCGTCCTACCCACCCCTGGTGTGGCTGCCATGGCGGCCGAACGGGATGTGCCGGCCGCCGTCATCTCGGCCTCCCACAACCCCTTCGCCGACAACGGAATCAAGCTCCTGGCCGCGGGCGGTCGCAAACTCACCGATGCGGAGGAGGGGACCGTCGAGGACCGCTTGGCCGCCGCCGGGGCCGCCTCGAGCGCGGCCGGCCTCGGAATCGGGACGGTCGAAGGCGCCCGGCTGGGCCGCCTCACAACCGACGCCGGCGGGCGGGCCTGGTATTGCCAGCGGGTCGTGTCGGCGCTCGAGGGGAGGAGCCTCGAGGGCGTCAGGGTGGTCATCGACTGCGCCAACGGCGCAGCCAGCGCCACGGCCGGTGACATCCTCGCCGGTGCCGGGGTCGACGTGGTCCAAGTCCTGGCCGCCACGCCCGACGGGACCAACATCAACGCCGCCTGCGGATCGACCGATCCCGGCGCGCTCGCCGAATCCGTCGTCGCCCACGGCGCCGATGCCGGGCTGGCATTCGACGGAGATGCCGACCGGGTCATCGCCATCGACAACGACGGCCACGTCGTCGACGGTGACCGCCTGCTCGCCCTGTTCGCGACCGATCTCCACTCGCGCCGAAGGCTGGCAGGCGACACGGTCGTGGTCACGGTCATGACCAACCTCGGGTTTCATCACGCCATGCGGAGGGCAGGCATCGCCGTACATCAGACGCCCGTCGGCGACCGATACGTGGTCGAAGCCCTGGACGCCAATGGGTGGTCCCTCGGCGGCGAGCAGTCGGGCCACCTGATCTTCCGAGACCTCGCGACCACGGGAGACGGCGTGCTCTCGGGTCTGCTGCTGCTCGACTTGCTGGCCCGCCACCAAAGGCCGTTGGCCGAGCTGGCGTCCGAAGCGATGGTCCGCCTCCCCCAAGTCCTGCACAACGTGGCTGTCCGGGACCACCTCGGTCTGGTCGACGCACCAGAGGTCTGGGCCGAAGTCCGCTCCATCGAGAGCGAGTTCGGCGATACCGGCCGGGTCGTGCTCCGTGCGAGCGGAACCGAACGTCTGGTCCGGGTGATGGTGGAAGCCACGACCGAAGCGCAGGCCGCGGCGGCCGTCGCTCGCCTGGTGGCGGCGGTGACGCGAGCCCTTGGCGAGCCGTCTCCGCCCCCTGCATCTCCAGGCGCTCGACCGGACCGGCCGTCTCCGGACGGGTAGTCAGAACTCGGGCAGCGGGGCTTCGCCCGGTGCCGCGCCTACCGAGCTCCGCAAGCGGACTTCCTTCAAGAGGAACGACAGCAGGAACGCCAGCACGGCGAGGGGTAGTGCGTAGAGAAACGCCTGGTCCATGCCGTGGGTGAAGGCCTCCAAAGGTCCGAGCTTGGGTCCGTAGGCGGCGACGTAGTGGGCGCCGGTGCTCTTCTCCTTCAGGACCACGATGGCGCCCAGTACCGCCGACCCCACGGCCCCGCCCAAAGTCCGGAAGAACGTCACCGACGCGGTCCCCACGCCCATGAACTGGTACGGAATCGAGTTCTGGACCGCCATGATCAGCGTCTGCATGAACAGGCCCAGGCCCATCCCAACGAGGAACAGCATTCCTGATAGGGCCAGAGTGCTCGTCCCGACCGTGATGGCCGTCATGGTGGAGATGGCGATGGCCAGTATCGCCGTGCCCGCGTTGACGAACACTTTGTAGCGGCCCAGCTTGGAAACGAGCCGCCCCGAAGTGATGGAGCACAGCAACATCCCGGCCAGCATCGGCAGGAGGCGCAAGCCCGACGAAGTGGGGCTTACGTGCCGGACCGTCTGGAAGTACAGCGGCAGGAATATGAGGGCCCCGAACATCACGGTCCCGGTGATGAAGGCCAGGATGTTGGCCACCGTGAACACGCGGTTGCCGAACAGATGGAGCGGGACGATCGGCTCCGGAGCCCGCCGCTCCCACCACACGAAAGCGACGATCAGGAACAGCCCGGGGATGGCGTAGGCGTAGGCCGCGGTCGTGATGCGGGCCGCCCCGCCGGCCACCTGGACTCCCACGAGGAACAGCGAAACCCCCAGCACGATCAGAAGCGACCCGACCACGTCGATCTTCGAGCGGCGCGGCGTGTGGTCCAGGTGAAGGACCCGGTTGATCACCACGAGGGCGACGGCGCCCACGGGCAGGTTGACGTAGAAAACCCACCGCCAGGAAGCCTCGTCGACCAGGAAGCCGCCGAGGAGCGGCCCTATGACGCTCGAGACGGCGAACACGGCTCCGAAGTAGCCCTGGTAACGGCCTCGCTGGCGGGGAGGGATGACGTCTCCCACGATCGCCAGAGCGAGAGTCATGAGCCCGCCGGCTCCCAGGCCCTGTATGCCTCGGAAGATGATCAGCTGGTACATGCTCTGCGACAGGCCAGAGAGTGCGCTGCCGGCGAGGAAGATCACTATCGCGAACTGGAAGATCCTCTTGCGGCCGAACTGGTCACTGATCTTGCCGTACAACGGCGTGCTCGCAGTCGAAGTGAGCAGGTAGGAGGTGACCACCCAGCTGTAGAGGTCGACGCGGTGGAAGTGCTCGCTGATCGTCGTGAGCGCGGTGGAAACGATCGTCTGGTCGAGCGAGGCCAGGAGGAGTCCCATCATCAGACCCGACATCACGAGCATGATCTGCCGGTGGGTGTAGACCACGGCTGGGGAGCCGCCCACGGGAGTCGCCGATTGCGCCTCTTCGGTCGTGCTCATCGGTCGGTCTTNNGAGCCAGGTATTGGAAGGCCTCGTCGACGAGCTGCATCAGAGGCGGCCGGCCTTTTCTGTCGCTCCAACGGAGATAGGCGATGCGGCACGCCCCGCAGGCGGCGCTGACGATGAGACCGGGGAAAAGATCGGCATCCGGATCCTGGCCCAGCCGCTCGGCCACCGCGAGCACCAGGGCCCTTTCGACCTCGTCGAACGACGCCGCGACCGCGGCCATGAGCTGTGGCTCTCGCCGAACCAAGCGCGCCCGGCGCAAGGCCTGGTTGCGGTCGATCACGCGGGTAGCCATGTCTTCTTCGAGAACCTGACGGAGCGCGGTCAGGGCGTCCTCGTCTGCGGGTCGGGACAGAAGGGTGGCTCGCATCACCTCGGCCCGGGCCGGGTCGCGATCGAGGATGGCGTCCTCCTTGGACGAGAAGTAGGTCCAGAACGTGCGGGGGGCGATGTCGGCGCGGTAGCTGATGGCTTCGACGGTGACGCCGGAGAGACCGTGCTCGTCGACCAGGTCGAAGGCCGCTTCGTGGATGGCCCGCCGGGTGGCTTGCTTCTTGCGCTCGCGAAGCGAGGAGGGGGCCAGCTCCACGGTCACGCCCCAAACGTACCGGAACAAGACTGCACAGTGTGCAAAAAAGCACACTGTGCAGCTTGGACAACACTGGCAGCTTGGACAACACTGTGCAGCTTGGCCGCCCGGCGCTAAGCCCTCGGTCCGGGCCACCGGAATAGTCATCGCTGGTGCGGGCGCCGGGGCGGTTGCTAGCTTGCGCCCGCCCGAGTCGCATAGGGGGAAACGAATGACGGAGCAGGGTGAATCCGGTTGGGACCGGGAATGCGATGTGCTGATCGTCGGCTCGGGCGCAGGCGCCTTGGTCGGCGCTCTACTGGCCGCAACTGCGGGTCTCCGCACGTTGGTCATCGAGAAAACCGACGAGTTCGGAGGTACCACGGCTTACTCCGGCGGCGGCCTTTGGATACCTCTGTCCGCTCCCAACGTTCGGGCGTCGGTCGCCGACTCGCCCGACCTGGTCGAGGGCTATCTGGACGCCACTGTCGGCCTGGAACGCCGCCACCTCCGAGACGCCTACTTGGCGGGAGGGCCGAGGCTGATCGACGAGCTCGAGCGAAATCCTTGGATCGAGTTCGAGTGGCGGCCCTTCCCTGACTATTACTGCGAGGCACCCGGCGCCCACACTGTGGGCCGATCCATCTACGCCCTCAACTTCGACGCCACCGGCCACGAGAAGGTGATAGAGCACCTCCGCCAACCGTTACCACCCGACAAGGGGGGGTGGAAGGAACCCTTCCCGACCATGATCGGGGGCCGGGCCTTCCTCGGGCGGCTCCTGGTGGCGCTCTCGGAGACCGACGCGGTGCTGTTGAGGAACACATCGCTGGAGTCGTTGATCATCGAAAACGGTCGGGTCGTGGGTTCGGTCGCTGAAAGTGGCGGGGCCGAGGTGAGGATCGGTGTCGGACGGGGCGTCCTGCTGGCGGCCGGGGGTTTTGAGCGCGACCCAGTTTTGCGCAACCGGTATCAAGCCCCCCTGAGCAACGACTGGACCTTGGGGGCCCCAGGTAACACCGGCTCGGCCCTTCGCGCCGCGATCGACGTCGGCGCCGACACCGAACTGCTCGAGGAGTGCTGGTGGGCGCCGGGGTTGATGATGCCGGACGGAACGCCATCGTTTCGGCTGTTCGAACGGGGCAAGCCGGGCGGGATCATGGTCAATGGCGCCGGCGAGCGCTTCGCCAACGAGACGTGGCCCTACGACCGTTTGGGCCGGGCCATGGTCGAAGGTCACGCCAGCGGGGTGTCACACATCCCTTGCTGGTTCGTGGTCGACCAGGCCCACGTCGACCGATACGGATTCGCCGCTTCCCGGGCCGGAAAGCCGCTGCGGCCCGAGTGGTTCGAAAGCGGCGTGATAGTCACCGCCCCCACCCTCGCCGAGCTGGCCGAGAGCATCGGCGTGGCCCCCGGGCGGCTGGCGGAGACGGTCGAGGAGTTCAATGGGGACGCCCGCCTCGGCCGAGACGAGAGGTTCCACCGAGGTGAGCTGGCTTTCGACCGCTTCTTCGGTGACGCCGAGCACTCGCCCAACCCGAATCTGGGGCCGCTGGACACGCCGCCTTACTACGCGTGGAAAGTCATGCCCGCCGACCTGGGCACCAAGGGCGGCATCCGCTGCGACGGCCACGGGCGCGCCGTCGCCGCCGATGGGAGCGTCATCGCCGGGCTGTACGCGGCCGGCAACACCATGGCCTCGTGGACCAATCATTGCTACCCGGGACCGGGCTCTCCGATCGGGTCCTGCATCGTGTTCGCGGCTTTGGCGGCGCACGACATGATCGGATCCTGATCTACCTCCCTCAGCGCGGCTGCAGGTTGGCCGAAGCCGCGGCCCGGTAGCCTGGGCGGGCCATGTGCGGAATCGTTGCCGTCCTCCGCCAGCCGTCCAACCGGCCGGCTCCCGACCTCGCCCAGATGCTGTCTGCATTGGGACAGGTCCGGGAGGCCCTCGCCGTCGACCTCGTGCTCCCGAGCACGGTGTCGGCGCTAGACGCAGCCACTGAGACGCTGGCGAGAGTGGATCGAAGCTTGCGGGGCCCGTCGGGCCTCAAGAGCCTGCTCGGCTCGCCCGGTTCGATGGACGCAGTGGACGCGGTCGCCGACGGCATCGGACAAAGGATCGCCCGCTTGGAAGCCCGCCTCGACAGCGACCCGGTCCACCTGGCGCCGGAGCGGCAAGAAGAGGTCAACGCGTCGCTGGTGCGCCTGAAGGATGCCTTGTGGGCCATAGCCCACGACCGCGTCGGAATGGCGAGATCGGTCGCCGACCTCATATCTGGTCCAGGGACTAGAGACGTGCGCTTCTTCGACGGCTGGTGGTCGATCCAGGTGGCGCTGGCGTCTCTCGACCGCCTCGAGGTTCGAGGCCGCGACTCGGCCGGCCTCCACGTCCTGGTGGCTGGGCACGGTCTCGATCTCTCCTCGCCGGAGGCCCGGGAGCTCGTCGGCGACAGGTCGTCGGACCCGCTCTTCGGATCCGGGTCGGTCAGGACTGCCGCCGGATGCCTGAGCCTGGTCTACAAAGCGGCCGCCGAGATCGGCGAGCTGGGAGACAACGTCAGGACACTGCGGAACGCCATTCGCGGCGACCGGCTCCTGGCTCGAGCCCTCGATTCCCCCGAGGCTCGGGTAACGGTGCTCGGACACACCCGGTGGGCGAGCGTCGGGATCATCTCCGAGCCCAACGCCCACCCGCTCAACTCCGAAGAAGTCGGTCGAGAGGACCGCCCTTACGTCGTCGCCGCCCTCAACGGCGACGTCGACAACCACGTCGAGCTGCGGATCTCCGAAGACCTCGTCGTGCTTCCCGAGATGACGACCGATGCCAAAGTCATTCCGGTCATGGTTGCGCGTCGCCTGGCCGAAGGCCTCGACATGGACGACGCCTTCCGCTCCGCCGTCGCCGGCTTCGAAGGCTCGGTGGCGATTGGTGCGTCGTCGGCCGGACAGCCTGACCAGCTACAGCTCGCGCTCTGCGGGTCCGGCCAGTCCCTGTACATCGGGCTGGCTGAGGATGCCTACATCGTGGCCAGCGAAGCGTACGGTCTCGTCGAAGAGACCGAACGCTACGTCCGCATGGACGGCGAATCGACGCAAGGGCAGATCGTTACCCTCAATCGAAGCCCGGCCGGCACGCTCGCCGGAATCGCTCGTTCGCGCTACAGCGGCGGCGCCCTCCCGTTGGAGCAGGCCGACGTGGTCACAGCCGAGATCACCACGAGGGACGTCGACCGGAGGGGCTTCGACCACTTCCTCCTCAAAGAGCTCACCGAGGCGCCGGCATCGTTCCGCAAGACGCTGAGAGGCCGGATCGTCACGGGCGAGGACGGGACTCTTGTCGTCCGCGTCGGCGACGACAGCATCCCGCCGGGTCTGGTCGAGTCCATGGCGGCCGGAACCGTCAAGCGGGTCATCGTCATCGGCCAGGGAACGGCTGCGGTCGCCGGCCAGGCTGTCGCGGCCGCTATCGCCCGGTGCCTCCCTGGTCTAGCCGTCAGCGCCACACCGGCCACCGAGCTGTCCGGCTTCGGGCTAGTCGACGACATGAGCGACACGCTCGTCGTGGCGATCAGTCAGTCGGGGACGACGACCGACACCAACCGAACCGTCGACTTGGTGCGCACCCGCGGCGCCCACGTGCTGGCCGTCGTGAATCGCCGCAACAGCGATCTCGCAGCCAAGGCCCACGGTGTCTTCCACACGTCGGACGGTCGCGACGTCGAAATGAGCGTGGCTTCCACCAAGGCCTTCTACTCCCAGGTCGCCGCCGGGTGGCTACTTGCCGGAGCACTGGCCCAGATTGCGGCGGGTCCTGGTGGCGCCACGCCCAGCGAGCTGCAGCGGGTGTTGTCGGCCTTGCGGGAAATGCCGCTCGCGCTGGAAGCGGTGCTCGAGCAGAGGGAGCAGATCGGACGCATCGCATCCGCGGTGGCCCCTCCCCGACGTCATTGGGCTGTCGTCGGAAGCGGGCCGGACAAGATCGCGGCTTCGGAGGTCAGGATCAAGCTGTCCGAGCTGTGCTACCGGTCGATCTCCTCCGATGCGACCGAGGACAAGAAGCACATCGATCTGTCCTGCGAGCCCCTCATCATCCTGTGTGGGTCCGGCTTGCGCGGCGCGACCGCCGACGACGTGGCCAAGGAAGTGGCGATCTACAAGGCCCACAAGGCGGTGCCGATTGTGATCGCCACAGAAGGCGAGGCCGGACGCTTCCGTGAGTCGGCCCAGGACGTCATAACCGTGCCGGAGACCGACCCGACGCTCGGGTTCGTGCTCTCGGCCATGGTCGGCCACCTGTTTGGATACGAGGCCGCCCTTTCCATCGACGCCCAGGCCCGACCGCTGCGGGCCGCGAGAGCGGTCATCGAGAAGACCGTCAGCCGCGATACCTACGACACGATCGCGTCGATCGGCGCCGACCTCGAACGGGCCGCGGCGCCCTTCCTGGCCGGACTTCGGGATGGCAGCTACAACGGCAATCTCGAAGCTGCGACCGCCGTCCACCTGGTGTCCCTGCTGCGATACGCGACCGGTGCGCTGCCGCTCGAGGGTTACGAGTCCGAGACGGGCAAGATCGGAACCCCGGAGTCCCTGCTGTCGGATCTCCTCGGCGCCCTCAATGCCGGCATCGACCAGCTGACCCGGCCCATCGACGCCATAAAGCATCAGGCCAAGACGGTCACGGTTGGGATCTCACGCAGCGAGGACGCCCTGTTCGGCGTCCCTCTGGTCCGGGCCACCCTCGCGGTCGGCGCCGCCCCCGACCTGCTCGGTTACCGGGCTTTGCGAACCCTCAGCGTCTTGGACGAGGCCGTCGCCGAAGTCCTCGGATACACGCGCTACCGGATCGATTCCCTAGCCGAGGCCGGCCCGACCGCCACCGTCGTGGACCGCGGCGGCGTGGCCCGCGACCTACCGTCGCGCACCGAGGTCGACCCCCGGCTGCGCGGGACCAAGCACCGGGCGGCCGAAGAGCGGGAGGTCACCGTGGCGCGCGGGGTCCGCGACGGCCGCACGGTCGTGCTGGTGCCCGAAGCCAAGGGTCAGCAAGTGACGGGCATGACCCTCTTGCACGTGCGCTTCCGCGACGCCCTCCCGGCCGATCGGGCCAAGGCGGTCCTCAGCGGATACCGCACCCGGTATTCGGCACTTTCCGACGCCGTGACCGAAACCGAGCCGGTGTTCGACGACGCCCGTCTGGGTGACGAGCCCATCGTCGAACTGCTCACCGAGCCCGTCTACGAGCTGGCCAAGCGCTGGCGGCGCCAGCCGCGGTGAGCGGCGTGTTCGTCGGTGTCGGACTCGACTCGGTGGACGTGCCCCGCTTCGCCCGGATCCTGGCCAGGCGACCCAAGCTGGCGACCCGACTGTTTACAGACCACGAGCGGTCTTATGCCGACGGGCTGGCCAACCCCACGCCGAGCCTGGCCGCCCGCTTTGCGGTCAAGGAAGCGACCATGAAGGCGCTCGGAGTCGGCTTGGGCGCCTTCGGATGGGATGACGTGGAAGTGGAGCGGCTACCGGGCGGGGCGCCGCTACTCGTCGTTCGCGGCCGGGCGGCGGAACTGGCGGCGACTCAGGGCGTGGGGCGGTGGCACGTGTCGATCACCCACACCGACACGACAGCTTCGGCCGTCGTGGTCGCCGTTTCGTGATCCCAATCGTCACACCCGAAGAGATGGCTGCGGTCGACCGGGCCGCTCCGGAGCGGGTAGACGTGTTGGTAGAGCGAGCCGGTTACGCCGTGGCGCGATCCGCCATCCAGATGATGGGGGGCGCCTACGGCAAGCGGGTCGTCGTGGTGGCCGGCCAGGGCAACAACGGCGCCGACGGCAGGGCCGCCGCAGCTTTCCTAGCGACGCGGGGCGCCGCGGTGAGTGTCCTCGAAGCGGGCTCGGTCGCCGCGGGAGTGGTTCTGCCCGCGGCCGACCTGGTCATCGACGCCGCCTACGGCACCGGCCTCAGCCGCCCGTACTCGCCGCCGGACCCGGGCCGGACGCCGGTGCTCGCGGTGGACATCCCATCCGGGCTGTCGGGAACCACCGGCAATCCGGTAGGCGCCGACGCGGGGGGAGGTGCCTTGCGGGCCGACAGGACCGTTACCTTCGCGGCCTACAAGCCGGGACTGCTCCTCGGCGCCGGACCCGACCTGACCGGACTCATCGAAGTGGTCGACATAGGCCTCGGACCGCTCGTCGACCGAGCGGCGCACGCGTGGGTCGTGACCGACGACGATGTCGCCGGACTCCTGCCGCCCAGAGCGAGGCGAACCCACAAATGGAATGCGGCGGTGACGGTCGTCGGTGGTTCCCAGGCCATGCCCGGAGCCCCCCTATTGAGTGCGCAAGGCGCCTTGAGAGCGGGGGCGGGCTACGCCATGGTGGCCGTTCCGGGCTCGCCGCTCGGAGCGGGCCTGCCGCCGGGCGAGTACGTCGGAATCAGCTTGCCGGAGCGACATTGGGGCGCGGCTGCGGCCGAGTCGGCCCGCCGGGCCCGGGCCGCGGTGATAGGGCCGGGTCTGGGCGCGGGCGCCCTCTGCCCTGGGTCCGGGGCGGGAGCGGACACCCCCGTCGCCCGATTCCTCGCCGCTACCAGTGTCCCGGCCGTCGTCGACGCCGACGGACTGACGGCTCTCCACGACGTGGCAACGGTGCGGAAAATTGCTGAGGATCGGGTCCACCCAATGGTCCTCACTCCCCACGAGGGCGAGTTCGCCAGGCTGGTTACTCGCCCGCCGGCCGACGATCGGATCGCCGACGTGCGCGACGTGGCCAGCAAGACTGGAACGGTGGTGCTGCTGAAGGGATCGACGACCGTCGTGGCCGACCCCGACGGCCGGGTTCTCGTTGTCGACTCCGGCTCATCCCGGCTGGCGACGGCCGGGACGGGGGACGTCCTCTCCGGGGTCATTGCGGCGTTCCTGGCTCGGGGCGTGGCGGCCCTCGAGGCGGCCGCGCTGGGAGCGCACTGCCATGGACGCGCCGCGGGGCTCGGGCCGTCAGAGGGTCTGGTGGCATCGGATTTGCCGACGCTGCTTTCCCGCTGGCTGTCGGAGTTGCTGGTGTGACCCAGCCGGGAACGAGGTTCGCTCCGCTCGCTGGGCAATTGCGTCCGGCCTGGGCCGAAGTCGACCTGGCCGCCATCCGTCACAACGCAGCGGTCCTGGTCGCCGAGGTGGCGCCGGCGCGCCTGTGCGCCGTCGTCAAGGCCGCCGGGTACGGCCACGGTGCGCCCGAAGTGGCGGGCGCCGCTCTAGACGGGGGCGCCGAGTGGTTGGCGGTGGCCCTGGTCGAAGAAGGGCGAGAGCTTCGAGCTGCGGGGATCGACGCGCCCATCCTGCTCTTGTCGGAGCCGGCATCCGACGCCATGGCCGAAGTGGTCGACCTATCCCTGACCCCGACCCTCTACACCCCCACCGGCCTCGACGCGCTCGTGTCGGCCGTGGGGGACGGCCGCCAGGACCGTCCTTTTTCCGTTCACGTCAAGGTCGACACCGGGATGCATAGGGTCGGCGCCTCTGTCGACGATGCGGTCGCCTTGGCCCTGGATGTGGCTGCCAGTCCCGCGCTCCATCTGGAAGGTTTCTGGACCCACTTCGCCGTCTCTGACGAGGTCGACGACCCGTACACCGACCATCAGGTCGCCCGGTACCAACAGGCCCTCGACGTTCTCGCCGGGGCAGGCGTGCGCCCGGCCATCCGGCACGCGGCCAACTCGGGTGGCGCCATTTGGCATCCGACCAGCCGCTTCGACATGGTCCGCTGCGGGATCGCCCTCTACGGGTTGTCGCCCGCAGCCGACGGCGTCACCCGCCATCCGGTGCCGCGGCTCAGACCCGCCATGTCGTTGAAAGCCCGGGTGTCGTATGTGAAGGCCGTACCTGCCGGCGAACGGCTGTCGTATGGCCTCCGCTACCGACTCGAGCGCGACAGCGTGATCGCCACCGTCCCGCTTGGCTACGCCGACGGCGTGACCCGAAGCCTCTCGGCCACCGGCGGCGAAGTGCTCGTGGGAGGGCGACGCCGGCCCATTTCGGGAACCGTCACCATGGACCAGATACTGGTCGATTGCGGGCCGGGCTCGAACGTGGCCGAGGGCGACGAAGTGGTGTTGCTCGGCCGCCAGGGTGACGAGGAGATCACGGCCTGGGAGTGGGCCGGGCGGACCTCGACCATCGGATACGAGGTCGTGTGCGGGATCAGCGGACGCGTCCCGCGGTCCTACCTCGGAGCCTGATCGATGGCCCGCCGATGGGTGAAAGGCGCCGGGCTGACCGGCGTGGGGATGATGAGCGGGGCGGCCGGGTTGTTGACCGTCGCCCACGCGGCCGCCCGGCGGTGGCAACGGGCTCCGGACTCCGTGGCGCCGGAGGAGTTGCGAATGCCAGTGGACGTCGTCGAGCACGTGATCGTGGTCTCCGACGGGGCGCGCATCCGGGTCGTGGAGGCGGGGGCGGGACGGCCGGCTCCGACATCTAGACCGCCTCGACCGCCTCGACCGCCGATCGTCCTGCTGCACGGGATCACGCTCTCGGCCGCGATCTGGCCTTACCAGCTGAGAGAACTGGCCGACGCCGGGCACCGGGTGTTCGCTTTCGACCTGCGCGGCCACGGCCGGTCCACCAACGGTCGAGGCGCCACGGGCAGCGCGCCGTCGAAGCTCACGCTGGAGCGCCTGGCGGCCGACGTCGAAGAGGTCCTGGCCGCGCTCGACCTCCGAGACGTCGTGGTCGTCGGTCATTCGATGGGTGGAATGGTGGCGTTGCTGATGATGGAAAGGGACCCGGCGCTGGCCGCGGGCGAGGGCCGAATCGCGGCCCTGGCCTTGGTCGCCACCACGGCGAGCCCGGCGCGCGGGCGGGGGTTGCCGGCCCTCAAGGAGTTGGTGGCCGTGGGTCGACCAATCTTCGCGAGCGGCGCCGGGTTGGCTTCTCGCCTTCCAGGACCGACCCTTCCGGCCGTCGACCTCGCTTTCGTTCTGGCCCGGATCACGTTCGGGGACTTGCCGTCAGCGAGGCAGGTGTTGTTTACCGGCGAGATGACGTCGGGCGTGCCCGTGCGGGTGTCTGCCGAGCTTCTCCTCGAGATCCTCCGCTTCGACGGAGAAGGCGTACTGTCGTCGATCCGCATTCCGACGACGGTCGTCGTGGGTGACCACGACGTGATCACGCCGCTCGCCCACGCGAGGGCGCTCTCAGCCGGCATCTCAGGCTCAGAGCTGTTGATCCTCCGTGGTTGCGGTCACATGGTGATGCTGGAGAGGCCGGAGGATCTCGACGAAGCGATCCAGCGCCTGTCGAGACGCAGCCTGGGGAACGCAGTCGCGTGATCACCGAAGTTCCAGGCGTACGGGTGGGTCACTGGACCGACGAGTCGGCGCGGACGGGATGCACGGTCGTGCTGCTGCCGGCCGGCTGCGTCGCCTCTGGGGAGGTTCGCGGCGGGGCCCCCGGGACCCGCGAATGGGCTCTTCTCGACCCGCGACGAACCGTCGATCGGATCGACGCGGTGGTGCTCACGGGGGGTTCGGCGTTCGGGCTGGCGGCCTGCGACGGGGTGGTCCGATGGTGCGAGGAACGGGGTATCGGGTTCGCGACGCGAGCCGGGCCGGTGCCCATCGTCGTCGGGATGGTGATCTACGACCTGGGGGTCGGTGATCCTTCGGTGCGGCCCGGCCCGGCGGAGGGCTACGCGGCGTGCGAAGCCGCCATGGCGGGGTCGAGTGCGGTCGGGTCGGGACCCGTCGGCGCAGGATGTGGCGCGACCTTGGCCAAGTGGAGGGATCCGGTTGCAGCCAGACCCGGCGGTTTGGGATCGGCGGTCGGGCGCGACGGCGACGTCGTGGTGGCTGCTCTGATGGTGGTCAACGCCCTCGGCGAGCCCCGGACCGGCCCCGGCGACGGGCCCCGGGTGCCGGGCGGCGCTGCTGCGGGCGCGGGGGTGGAGGCGACGACGGTCGGGGTGGTGGTCACCAACGCTTCCCTCGACAAGACCGGCTGTTTGCTGGTAGCCGAGTCTGGCCACGACGGCCTGGCCCGGGCCCTAGATCCTGTTCACACCGCGGCCGACGGGGACGCCATCGTGGCCGCGGCTACTGGGCCGGTTGTCGCGCCGTTGGCGACGGTACGGGCGTTGGGCGCGTGGGTCGTGGAGCAGGCGGTCGCCGACGCTGTTCGTAACGCTTAGGGACGCGGCGGCGGCGGCGGCGCCGGCGGCGCTGATCGCGCTAACGCGCCACTGAGATTTGCCTAGATCGAGCTGGTGGCGCGCTACCTGCAATATGCGCGGGTAACGCGACAGTGGGGCCAACTTCTTGGGATCCGCTGGCGCGTTAGCGCGATCGGCGGCCGCTCGACGGGATCGGGATCGGGCTAGCGGCTGCGAACGACGACGGTTCCGGCGATCTTGTCGTGAAGCGTCTGATTGCGGCTGTCCCAGAGAGGGAATAGGGCCGAGATGACCCAGGGTATGACGAAGAGGATCCAGAGCAGCACGTTGGCGACCGAACGACCCAGCGCTCGGCCGTATCCGATCGGGCCGCCCGTCGCCGCGCTCACCACCCGGGANNCCCGGGTGCCGACAGCTTTGCTGCCTAAGGTCTGACCGAACCGGCCGATCATGAGGGTGGCGTAGATCACGTAGATCCCGAACAGGATGTAACCGACGCGACTGTCCGCACTCGTGACCGCGTAGCCGTTGTAGTTGTTGTACAAGCCGTTGTCGGTGGAGGTGTGTTGGATCGCGAGGGACCCGACGATCAGGGCGGGGATGATGAAGACGATTATGTCGATCACGGTTGCGCCGACCCTCGTCCACCACCCGGCGAGATAGTCACCACCGGGCAGGGGTGAGTAGCCCCCGGGCGGGTAGCCACCGGATTGTGGTGGGTAGGCCCCGGGCGGCGGGTATCCGGGGGGCGGGGAACTACCCGGCGGCCCGTAACCACCAGGGCCAGGTGGGTACCCAGCGGGCGGGTAGCCCCCGGGTTCGGGCGGGTAGCCCCCGGGTTGCGGCGGGTAGCCGCCGGGTTGCGGGTAGCCGGGCTGTGCTGGGTAGGCGCCGGGTTGGTAGGCCCCGGGTTGCGGGTAACCGGGTTGNNGGGTTGCGAGTAACCGGGTTGCGGGTAACCAGGTTGCGGGGGGTAACCGCCGGGCGGGGGCGGGTAGCCGGGTTGGGGCGGCGGAGGGGAGCCACCTTGGTCCGGATCGTTCCCGGGATCCGCGGGTGGAGTGGTACTCAACCGATTCCTCGCCTTCTCATCGCCTCGGGATGTGAGCGGCGATCAGGCCTCAACCGTAGCAAGCAGCCTGCCTCGAACAGCATGACCGGCCCGGGCTGATCGGTAGCATTGGCGGCCGTGCCTGGCTTAGCCGACGTCGAACGAGTCGCCCTGGCGTGCACCCTCTGCCCGCTGTCGGAGGGGCGGACGACGGTGGTGTTCGGCGAAGGGGATCCAGGCGCTGGTCTCATGATCGTCGGCGAAGGCCCGGGCCGGGAGGAGGACTTGCAAGGCCGGCCTTTCGTCGGCAGGTCAGGTCAACTTCTCGACAGGCTGCTCGAGGAAGAAGCCGGGCTGGCTCGAAAGCAGGTCTATATAGCGAACGTCGTCAAGTGCCGTCCGCCCGGCAATCGGGACCCGCTGCCGGAAGAGATATCAGCGTGCCGGCCTTATCTGGATCAGCAAGTCGATCTCATCGGGCCGCGCGTGGTGCTGACGCTCGGCAATTTCGCGACCCGGGCTCTCCTGGGGACGACCGAAGGCATAAGCCGGCTGCGGGGTCGGTCCTACCCCTTCGGTGGCCGCGACGCCGTACTGGTCCCGACCTTTCACCCGGCTGCGGCATTGCGCGGAGGCGGGGAGGTCATGGCCAAGATGAGGGCCGACTTCGTTCGCGCCCGCCAGTCCCTCGAGCGCGGCGGGAGCCGAGGGCACCCATGACCGAGTCACTCGGTGTCGTGTGTGGCAACGCGACCGAAACCCAGGCCGTCGCCGGCGCCATCGCGCCTCTGCTGGAGCCGGGCGACGTGATCCTGCTTGACGGCGACCTCGGAGCGGGGAAGACGACCTTTACCCAGGGCCTCGCTCGAGCGTTGGGAGTGACGGAAGTCGTGACGAGCCCGACTTTTATCCTCACCCGCATCTACCCCACAACGTCTGGTTTCGATCTGGTCCACGTCGACGTGTATCGCCTCGAACGCCTGTCGGAGGTCGTCGACCTGGCGCTGCCCGAGCTCCTCGATGAGGGGGCCGTCGCGGTCATCGAATGGGGTCAACGGGCGGTTCCGGCGCTGGCCCCCGATTTTCTTCAAGTGCGCTTCGCGCTGCTCGACGACGAGGGGGAGCGCCAGCTTTCTTTCGGTACCGTCGGGCCGAGGTGGTTGGCGAGGCGGGCGGACCTCGCAGCCGTCCTGCCGCGGCCGGCCCGGTCCGGCCCGCCATGAAGCTGACCCTCGCCATCGACACCGCCACTGACCAGGTCGGGGTGGCTCTGGGCGGGCCGGACGGCGTCGTCGCCGAGCTCAGCTTGCGTCAGGGCCGCCGCCACGGTGAGGTCTTGGCGCCTGCCATCGAGTCGGTCGCGCGCCTGGCCGGCATACCGCTCGAGCAGCTCGAACAAGTGGCGGTTGATGTCGGACCCGGGCTCTTTACCGGGCTGAGGGTCGGCGTGGCCACAGCCAAGGCACTGGCGTCGGCCCTGAACCTGCCCGTCGTGGCCTGCACGTCGCTCGACATCCTGGCCCACCCCCACCGCAGGTCGGCTGGGCCGGTCGCTTCCGTGGTCGACGCCCGCAGGGGCGAAGTCTTCTGGGCCATGTACCAGCCGGACCTCGAGGGCGACGCCATGGTTCAGACCACCGAGCCAGCGGTGTGCGCGCCCGCTGTCCTCACGGCCGCGCTCGAGCAGGCCGCTCGAGAAGACGGAGCACCGATCCTCGTCACTGGGGACGGCGCCCGCCGGTATGCCGATCAACTGGCCGCGGTGCTGGGGCTGCGGATGGCGGGCCCGGAACACGACCACCCGTCGGCGTCGGCCCTGATCGCCCTGAGCGCCAGCCGGCCCGCATTGGCTACCGACAAAGTCACCCCGTGTTACCTCCGCGGCCCCGACGTCCGCATCGGATGGATGCGTCGCGATGGGTGAAGTCTCCAGACGCCAGGTCCGCTCCGACGACCCCTACGAAGGTGAGATCCAAGTCCACCTGGTGCCGTTGCGGCGCCGCCACCTCCGCTCGGTGATCCGGATCGAGGTGCAGGTGTACCCGACGCCCTGGTCGTTCGCCCTGTTCCTGAGCGAGCTCAACCTTCGAAGCAGCAGGCACTACGTGGCCGCTCGCGTGGCTGGGGAGGTCGTGGGGTACGCCGGCTTGATGTTCGGCCACGATGAGGCCCACGTGACCACCCTCGCAGTCGACCCGGCCTGGCATCGTCATCAGATCGGGACCCGGCTGATGGCGAACCTGGTCCGCGCCTCCGCCGCCCGCGGGGCTCGTCACCTGACCCTCGAAGTGCGCATGTCGAACGAACCGGCCCAGGCCATGTACCGCCGGTTCGGTTTCGAAGTGGAAGGCGTCCGCAAGAACTACTACGCCGAGAGCAACGAAGACGCCCTCATCATGTGGTCCCGAGACCTGGATACGCCCGCATTCGCCAGCCGGCTGGCCGACCTCGAGGCCGGCGTGAGGGGCGCCACGATCGATGAGACCGACCTCGGGTACCACGCGTGACGACGATCCTCGCCATCGAGACCTCCTGCGACGAGACCGCGGCCGCCGTCGTCGAGGACGGGCGGTTGGTTCGCAGCTCGGTCGTGAGCAGCCAGGTGGACGCCCACGCCCGCTTCGGGGGGGTGGTCCCCGAGGTGGCGGGGCGGGCCCACCTGGACATCCTGACTCCGGTCGTCACCGAAGCCATGGCCCAAGCCGGCGTCACGGGCTCCGACCTGGATGCGGTGGCGGCGACCATCGGCCCCGGTCTGATCGGCTCTTTGCTGGTCGGCGTCAGCGCGGCGAAGGCCTACTCGCTGGCTTGGGGCATACCTTTCGTCGGCGTCAATCACCTCGAAGGCCACTTGCACGCAGTCTTCTTCGAGGACCCTGACCTGGCGCTGCCTGCAGCCGTCCTGCTCGTGTCGGGCGGCCACACGATGCTCATAGAGATGGTCGAGGTCGGCCGTTACCGCCTTCTCGGGCAGACCATCGATGACGCGGCAGGGGAGGCTTTCGACAAAGTCGCCCGATTCCTGGGCCTGGGCTACCCGGGAGGTCCGGCCATCGACCGCCTTTCATCCGAGGGCGACCCGAACGCGGTTGCCTTCCCGCGCGGACTGCGGGGCGAGGGCTACGACTTCTCCTTCAGCGGACTGAAAACCAGCGTCATCAACCACGTCCGCCGAAACCCCGAACTGGCTACGGCCGACGTGGCGGCGTCGTTCCAGGAGGCGGTGGTGGACGTATTGGTGGAAAAGACCAGGCGGGCCGCCGCCCAGGTGGGTGCCCGGTCGATTTGCATCGGTGGAGGGGTGGCCGCCAACTCCGCCCTGCGGGAGCGGATCGTCAAAGCCGCCCACGAAGACGGCCTCAAAGCGCTCATCCCCAGCCGGTCGATGTGCACCGACAACGCGGCCATGGTCGGGGCCACGGCCTGGTACCGGCTCGGCCTCGACGGCCCGACCCCGCTGGACGCAGCCGCCGACCCCAATCTGCGCCTGAGACTGGACCCCTGAAAGGCCCCGTTTGAACTAGTGCGTGAGGACCGCTATCGTTAGCACTCGCAACGTGAGAGTGCTAACAGCCAACGGAGGCGCACTGATATGAGTCTGCAGCCGCTCGACGATCGGATCGTCGTACGCCCGAGCGAGGCCGAGGAGAAGACCGCATCTGGTCTCGTCATCCCCGACACCGCCAAAGAGAAGCCCCAGCAGGGCGAGGTCATTTCGGTAGGACCCGGCCGTCGGGCCGAGAACACCGGTGAATTGATCCCCCTGGACATCGCCGTAGGCGACAAGGTCGTCTACTCCAAGTACGGCGGCACCGAGATCACCATCGACGGCGAGGACCTGTTGATCCTCACGAGCCGCGACGTGCTCGCCAAGGTCAAGTAAGTGTCCAAGCAGCTCAAGTTTGACGAGAACGCCCGCCGCGGCCTCGAGGCCGGGGTCAACAAGTTGGCCGACACGGTCAAGGTCACCCTCGGGCCCAAGGGCCGCAACGTGGTCATCGACAAGAAGTTCGGGGCCCCGACCATCACCAACGATGGTGTGACCATCGCCCGCGAGGTCGAGCTGGAGGACCCGTTCGAGAACATGGGTGCCCAGCTGGTCAAGGAAGTCGCAACCAAGACCAATGACGTCGCCGGTGACGGCACCACCACCGCCACGGTTCTGGCCCAGGCCATCATCCGTGAGGGACTGCGCAACGTGGCTGCCGGGGCGAACCCGATGTCGCTGAAGCGCGGCATCGAGAAGGCGGTCGCCGCCGTGGTCGAGGCCATCAAGAGCCAGGCCAAGGAAATCGACGACAAGACCGAGATTGCGCAAGTCGCTTCGATATCCGCTGCGGACGCGTCGATCGGTGAAGTCCTCGCCGATGCCATCGACAAGGTCGGAAAGGACGGCGTCGTTACCGTCGAGGAGTCCAACACTTTCGGTTTGGAGCTCGAATTCACCGAGGGCATGCAGTTCGA
>PMHU01000129.1 GCA_003156795.1 Acidimicrobiaceae bacterium | reverse complement strand
CGCATCTCGGTGGCCGTGTCGAAGCAGTGGACCAGCAGCACAACTTCGTCGCGCAGTTCCTCGTACCGCTGGCGTGAGATGCGGCCGATCAGCGAGTATTCGCAGCCGCTGGGCGAGACGCCGATTCGGCGGCCGATCATGGCGTGGTGTCCCCCGTCGTCAATGCAGTAGAGGGTGAAATCGTCGGCCTCCAAACACTCGCGGATCCGTTCGTGTCGCTCGTGGACCGGCAGTAGGTGCCATTGGATGTGCCGTCGGTCCTTCATCGCCCACAGCGGGCTNNCCGCCGGACTCGGTGATTATGTCGCCCGGCTTGGGGTGTCCGGACGAGGCCGGCACGGCCTCTCCCCACTCGTGGTCCTGTTCACTCTGCTGCCCGTCACCCTGGTCCGTCATCGATGCCCTCCCTACTCCGCCGTGCGGTGTTCGGCGCTCAGCTCGGTGCTTGACCCTACCGGCCGTCGCGCCGGCCCCGGGGAGTGGGGACCGAAGGAGCCCGCGGCGGGCCCGGTTAGGGTGCCGGTTCGCCTCGAGACCGACCCACGCCTGTCGTCTTCTTTCGTTTGAAGGTCCCGCTTCCCGATCCCGGACCACCGATCGAACGATTCGGCAGCGAGGATCGTCTGCTCCCCCCGATGTTGAGTGAGCCATTCTCGTCAGGCTGGACNNGGGCGTCACGTCCACCCCGGTGGCAAGCGTTCGCACATAATCGGCGTCGCCGGTGGCCACCGTCACATGGGCAGCGTCGTAGTCGCGCACACAAAAGAGAAGTCCCACTTCGGTGGGTCCTCCCAGAACGTCAAGAGGGATGCCCATTTTGCGGGCATCGGTACTCGACAGGAATGCGTACTCTCGAAGAATCAGGGACATTCTTTGCCTCCACATTTCGATGTCCCTGAACATCATGAATGGTCGAAGGATGTGACGGTGACACACTGCAGCGGGTCAGATCAAGCGATTTTCTCGCGATGGCTCCGAGGTGCGACTTTGCGTTTTCCGATGGCCGCGACAGTGACGGGGTGCCCAGTGTTGATGACCCATACTGAAATCGGTACTCGAACAGGGACGGATGCCGATGTCGGGGGCAATTCGATCAGGAACGGTCCTAACCGGATCGCCCATCTGCCTGCAAATGTCCGGGCTTGCGCAAAGTGATAGGAAAGATCCGACTTATCGAAGTTGGCTTGAAGCCAATTGGGACCCATTTATGAGATGATGCCATCAGATAAGTCCCGAGGGGTGCACGATGACACGACGTGTCGGCTCGTTGGCGGTTGTGCTGCTCCTCGTCTTCGGCGCTACAGCGTGCACGCCGACCAGCGGACATAAAGTTGGGGGTCCTGCTAAGCCTCGGGTCAAGATCACCCGCATCGCTCCCGTATATGCAACGAACTACGACTCGATATTCAGTCTGCGGGCTGATNNATGCCAGCTTCGTTCGTGACAATGAGAGTAGTCAGATCCCTTCGTGGAACTCCGGGTCATCAGTTCGTCGTTTACGAGATCGGTGGTCAGCCTGGTGACGTCGTCTCCGGCCAGGTGCCCATCAGAGTCGGCCACACCTATCTGATGCTGCTGGGATTCAATGCGCACACGGGAGAATACTCGGTGCTGAATGGCATCACGGGGCTGTTCAGCTACGACCCAAAGACACAGGTGGCAACACGTCTCGATCCTTTGGCCACCGGCATTCCCCACAGCGTCTCTCTCGATTTGGTCGAATCCTTCTTGGGTACCTCGAGCCCTACGTCCCGGGCCCTCGCATCGGAGCCGCCGATCCCTCTTCCGGACAAACCGCTGCCTCCAGTAGCGGGCGCCTGTCCACCGGGATGCAGCTTGCCGTCGGACTATGACGCCATCACCTGGCTGGCGGCAGCGTCTGAATCCGTCACCATTGTCACCGCTCGCCTCGTTCCGCCTGTGAAATCAAAGACCCCTACCGACTTCACGGTAGATCGAACCCTGGAGATCACCGGAGCACAATGGCGACCGGTGGACCCAATGGGGCCGCTCAGCTTCCCCACCTTGGTGAATGGCCGACAGTACTTAGTGTTCTTGTCCTATTGGCGGGGTGGACCCTGCATTTCCACCTTTTATGGGTACGATCCGCAGACGCAGGTCGCTTCACTGCTTCGGTCAGACCGTACGGTCATTCCCCTACCCGGCCGTGACCTGCCGGTCCCCCAAAGCATCACTTTGGCGCAGGTCCGAGAGCGCATGTATCCGACCGGGCCGTTTGTGCAATCAACAGATGTGTCCGAGTCGATGTGTCCTGAGTGACCTCGCCTTGTCCGTCTGGGTGGNNCGTCCGGACGGGGTGGCAGCTTACGACGGGTCAGTCCTACGCGACCCTCAGGTCCTCAAGCGTTGCCATCACATAGCGGCAGCAGGTCGGCGCAGAATCGACCGCTAACAGCCCTCGCCCCCGAATCGTTGGGCCGTACATCCATCTCGCGCCTCACTGGACCACGCCCGCTGATCGAAGGGCCGTAATGCGGTTGGTCAAACCGAGACCAGCGAGGATCTCGTCGGTATGCTCCCCGAGCATNNAGCATGGGGGAGCCGCCGGCCAAAGACGCCGGTGTGGATGCGAACCGGGCGGGATGTCGGGGCAGGCGCACTTGGCCGACGACGTCGTGGCTCTGGTACTCGAACAGTCCCACGGCGAGCGCATGCGGATCACGGGTCAGCTCGTCGGGCGACAGGATCATGGCGTAGGGCACCCTCTCAGCTTCGAAGCGCTCGCTTGCCGCGGCGCTGGTCAGGCTGGCCGCGTTGGCATAGCAGGACTGCATTACCTCAGCCGTGACATCCCTGTGCTTGAACCGCTCCGCAATGGTGGCGACCCGGGGGTCGTCNNCAAGGGCCCGGCACATTCCGGCGAAGTCGTGGTCCGACGTGGGCGTCACGATGCCCCATGCGTCGCTGAAACGAAAGGGCTGCGACCCAGCGATGAAGCTCGAAGGCAACGAGTTGTCCGACTCCAAGAGCACCTCGTTGGCTGCCGACTCCGCCCACAGGAAGGACACGACTGCATCCATCATCGACAACTGCACGTGCTGGCCTCCTCGTCCCCGTGCTCGTGCGAACAGCGCGGCGGTGATGGCTTGCGACGCGAACAGGGC
>PMHU01000203.1 GCA_003156795.1 Acidimicrobiaceae bacterium | reverse complement strand
GAAGGCCGAGATGCGGGAAGGCCAAGACGTGGGGCAGGCGCCAGGCCGGGCCGCGCCGCACCCCGACCCGGCCCACCGGACCCAGGCCGCAGCGCACCCCCCGAAGGGGGCGAAGCCGTACACTCGGAACCGAACACCGCGTAGGGACCACAACAGCGGGGAGCGCTTCGGTGGGTTCGAGCTTGTTTGATGAGAGCGACGAGGAGCGCCGCGTCCGGCCGCTCATCGGGCTCACCACCTACGTCGAACAGGCCAAGTGGGGGGTGTGGGACGAGGAGTCCGCCCTCCTACCTCTGAGCTACGTGACCGCGGTGACCAGGGCCGGCGGGTGCCCCGTCCTGCTTCCGCCGTCCCCAGCCCGGCCGGAGGATGTGATGCCGGCCCTCGACGGTCTCGTCATCACCGGTGGACCCGACGTCGACCCGGCCAACTACGGCTCCGACGCCCACACCGAGACCGACCCCCCGCGCAGCGAGCGCGACGAATGGGAAATGGCGCTGGGCCGGGCCGCCCTCGACGACGACCTGCCCCTCCTGGCCATATGCCGCGGTTTGCAAGTTCTAAACGTGGCCATGGGCGGCACCCTCCACCAGCACCTGCCCGACGTGGTCGGCCACGAGGACCACCGGGCCGTGATGGGCAAGATGAGCCGCATGCTGATCGCGGTCAACCCCGAAAGCGCCATGGGCGCCATCCTCGGCGGCGAGACCGAAGGGATGTGCCACCACCACCAGGCCATCCACCGGCTCGGACGGAGGATGGAGGCGGTCGGATTCGCAGCCGACGGCACCGTCGAAGCGGTCGAGGTGGCCGGACAGGAGTTCGCCTTCGGGGTCCAGTGGCACCCCGAAGACGACCCCGGCGACGACCGGCTCTTCGTAGCTCTGGTCCAGGCGGCTTCACGGTTCAGGTACGAGCGTCGCGGCGATCCAGAGGAAAAGTCGCTGAGATGGGACGCCCAGTGACAGAGGCGCCCATGGACGAGGATCAAGTCCGCATCGAGGTCCAAACCAACGGTCCCTACCTGGTCCACGGCCGCGTTCCCTTGAGCCGCCGGCGCACCGTCAGGTCCGAGCACGACGAACCCATGACGACCAAGACGACCCACCGCTTCCGGGCCCGCCAGACCATGGCCCTGTGCCGGTGCGGCGGCTCCACCCACAAGCCGTTCTGCGACGGCACCCACGCCACCATCGGCTTCGACGGCACCGAATCGGCGCCCACTGACGACTACGACTCCAGAGCCAAGACCTACAGCGGCACGAATGTGACGGTCCGCGACGACCGGTCCATCTGCGAACACGCCGGCTTCTGCGGCAACCAGCACAGCAACGTGTGGAAGATGGTCCACGGCAGCGACGACAGCGTGCTCCGCGCCCACATGATGGCCATGATCGAACGGTGCCCGTCCGGCGCCCTGACCTACCGGGTCGAAGGCGACGACTCCGACCTCGAACCGGACTACGGCACGGCCATCGCCGTCACCGACAACGGCCCGCTGTTCGTGATGGGCGGCGTGCCGGTGGTGCGCTCCGACGGGGCCGCCTTCGAAGCGCGCAACCGGGTGACCCTGTGCCGGTGCGGTCAGTCGGCGAACAAGCCCCTGTGCGACGGGAGCCACCGGCAAGCAATGTTCACCGACTCGTGAACATCAAGGCGCCATCAGAGAGGAAAAAGAGTGGGCGCTGACTGGGCTCGACCCGTCGTCCACTGGGAGATCACGGCGGTGGACCCAGTCCGCCAGGCCGACTTCTACCGCCAGATGTTCAACTGGGAAATAGGCGACGGTGCCATCATGCAGATCCCCGCCGGACTCGGAGGACCCGAGCCCGGACCTGCAGGTCACATCCGCCAGGGCGAGCGCGGCGGCGTGTCGCTGTACGTCCAAGTCCTCGACTTGCGGGAGTCGGTCGACAAAGTCAGGGAGCTTGGCGGGCGGGTGGTCGTCGAGCCGTTCGATCTCCCCGCCGGCCCCACCTTGGCCTTCGTGGAGGACCCGGAAGGCAACCCGCTCGCCCTGGTCCAGCAGTAGACCTAGTCCAGCTCGAAGTAGCGGCCAGACCTCACCGACGGCCCGTCGACGAAGGTCATGAAGTCAGCGGTCACCGGATCCTGGCCCCATATGGCTTCGCACCGGTCGTGGTCCTCCGCCGAACGCCAAACGTCGACGATGACCCACTCGCCGTCCTCGCCGCGCGCCGTGGTCCGGCGCATCAGCCCGGGCTGCTGGTAGGCGAACTCGGCCTGCAACCGTTTGTCGGCGGCCACGAAGTCGGCCTCGTCGGCGCCCGCCGTCAAGCGGAAGGTCAGGATGGTGATCACCGGTCGAGCACGCTAATCCTCGCTGCCTTCCCATCGCCGTCCTAAGACTGAGTCTTAATATAATGAGATCGTGTTGAGACGGACAGAGTGAGCAGTTGACGGACGACCTGCACGCCGTCGTCGCCGTCCGGCTTCGCGGCATCGATCAGCGCTACACCGCCGGCCGGCGGGCCATCGTCGACCTGCTCGTGAGCGCCGGACACCCAGTGAGCATCGGCGACATCGCCACTCGCCTCCCGGATCTGCCTCGCAGCTCGGCCTACCGGCATCTCGTCGACCTCCAAGCCGCCGCGGTCGTCCGCCGGGTGGCCGCCAACGACGAGTTCGCCCGCTTCGAGCTCGCCGAGGACCTGACCGAGCACCACCACCACCTCCTGTGCACGAGCTGCGGCAAGGTCATCGACATCACGCCGTCGGCCGCGTTCGAACGCACCATCGCCAACCAGCTCGACGCCTTGGCCGACGCCGAGGGCTTCCAACCGCACAGCCACCGCGTCGACGTCCTCGGCCTGTGCGCGGCCTGCCACTAAGTGCCCGATCCAGAGCAGCCCGGGAAACGAAAGCGGCGGGTCGGCGAGGACCGCATCCTCTCGCTCCCCAACGTCATCACAACGGTCCGGCTGGTTCTTACACCGATCTTCGTGGTGCTGCTGGCCCAACCGCATCGCCGCGACTGGTTCGCGGCAGCGGTCGTACTGGCCGTCGCCGGCTCGACCGACTGGCTGGACGGCCAGATAGCCCGCCGCTTCGATCAAGTGACCAACCTGGGCAAGATCATCGACCCGACCGCCGATCGCATACTGCTGGTCACCGCCGTCATCGGAATCCTGGCCGTGGGCGCCATACCCATCCCCATAGCTGCGATCGCCATCGGGCGCGAAGCCCTGGTGGCCGTGGCCGCCATCAGCCTGGCCATGGCCGGGGCGAGGCGGATCGACGTCACGCTGGTCGGCAAGGCCGGCACCTTCGGGCTGATGCTGGCCTTTCCCTTCTTCCTCGCCGGTCACTCGACCGTGGGTTGGCACCACACCGCCCTGCTGCTGGGCTGGGTGACAGCGATCGTCGGCCTCACCCTGGGCTGGATCTCCGTGGTGATGTATGTCCCTCTCGCCCGCGGCGCCCTGGCCGAAGGAAAGGCCGCCGCCCCAGACAAGAGCGGCGAGACCTAACCGAGAAGTTCAGGCTGGCGGGCCGGCCGCCAGCATGGCCTGCCATTCGAGCGCTTCGGACAGGACAGGTCGGGTGGCGTCCATGAACTCCACCAGGGTCTCGACGAAGCGGGCCGGCTCCTCGGTGTGCAGGAAGTGGCCCGACCCTTCGAAGATCACGAGCCGGCTGCCGGGCATGGCCGCGTGGGCTTCGTGGGCGTGGGCCACGGGAATGATTCGATCGCGCCCACCCCACACGATGAGACTCGGCATCAGCGAAGCCAGGTACAGACGGTCGAGGGCGCTGACGGTCTGGCCTCCGATGTCGACCACGGCGCGCAACGTCCGCAGGAACGCCCGACGGGTGTCCGAATCGATGAGAGACACGTAGCTGCGCCACTCCTGCTCGATGCCGGGGGCGCGCAAGCCGGCGCCCCGCAGCCATCCGCTGACGGTGTTGCCGACGTCACGAACAAAAGACGGGAACAGCACCGGCGCCAGGTACTCGACCCCCGGGAGCGTCAGGGCCCGGAGCAACAACGACACTTCGCGTCCCAGCCCTCCGCTCGACACCAGGACGAGCCGCTCGCAGTACTGAGGGTGCTGGTAGGCGAGCTGCATGGCGATGCCGCCGCCGAGCGACTGACCCACGATGGTGGCGTGGTCGATCCCTAAGGCGACCAGCAGATCGCGCAGGGAGTTCGCTTGCGCGCCCAGCGAGTAGTCCTGGGGAGGCTTGTCGGACTCGCCGTGACCGGGGAGGTCGGGGGCGATCACGGTGTAATGCTGAGCGAGGGCGGGCATGACCTCGCTCCAGGTGGAAGAACTGCCGGCCATTCCGTGCACCAGCAGCAGCACCGGCCGGGCGCCCGAGGGATCCTCGCCGCCGATTCGATACACGACCCGGTGGCCGTGCAGCTGGACGGAGCGCTTGTCGGTTTCGACCACGGCCCACCAACCTACCGCGCGGTACCCGCCCGGGCACTACGGAACCAGCCGCGTGACCGGATCGACGCATCCCAAAGGTCGCCCTCCCAACTTCAGTCAAACCCCTGTCGTGTCGATGGTATTAGGTGCCTTTGATAGACGAATCGGGCCAGATCATGGCATGTGAGAAATGTGGCGATACGGACGGAACGTCGTGTGGCTGCTACCTGCCCGACGACCTGAGGGGCTTCCTGGCCGACTTCCAGGCCCACTGGAAGGGGATCGAGGATCCCACTCCACCCGAAAAGGAAGGCGAATCTCCCGAGACGACCGCCGAAGACAACCTTGCAGACCTGCCCGACGACGACTTCATCTACCAGGAGGACCCGGTCCAACCCTCGTACCCTATGGTCCCCAACCGGGACGCCATCGTCTGGCGCTCCAACCCAACCGGTCCCGGAGGTCCCGGCCATTCGCGTCAAGGCGCCAATCGGGCCTGGTCGCCGCCGTCAGCCGGGAAGGCAGGACGTTGGGATCCGCCGCCTCCTCCGTCGTCGGTGCTCCGACCGAAATCCACCCATCGGCTCCGGGACCTGGCCATCGGCATCGGCGTCGCGGCCGCCCTGGTCCTGGCCATAACCGTCGTTTCCGGTATATCCCATACGTCGTCGAACGCCACGGCCGCCAGTGCGGTGAAGTCGGCTGCGGCCCCCCTCGGGTACTCGACCTTTGCCGACCCGTCCGACCACTTCAGCATCGCCGTACCAACGGCCTGGCCCAAGGCCAGCCCGGCCACGACAGGGTCAACAGCGGCGGTTGAAAGGTTCGAAGAGACCCACCTCGCCGTCAAGTCGGTCCTCGGGTCGGCGCTGTCGGCCGCGCAGTTGACGAGCATCCAGTTCGTCACTGCCGACCCCCGCGATATCCCCGCCCCCGGTTACGTCACCGTCGTCGTCCGCCCGGCCCCCCGTGTCACCGACAGCGATCTGACTTCCGTCGCCGCCGCGCTTCCCGGCGAGTACAAGAGACTCGGTGCGACCGTGCTCCAGACGAGCATCATCCAGCTCGCCGGCCACAGCGCCTTGCAAGCCATGATCCAGTTTCGCTTCACCGATGCCCGCCGAGTTCGACGGGTCNNTCCACGTACCCGTTGCCGCCCAGGCATTCGAGCGCCTCGGCGGCGTGCGCGGGGGCCCGTTTGCAGACCCAGTACTTCGTGGCGGCCGACAACTCCATTTACATCGTGTCGGTCGGTGGAACCGGGCCGTACCTGTCGACCATCGTCTCGACGTTCCGGGTCGGCTGAACCCAAGTCGGCTGAACCCAAGTCGGCTGAACCCAGGTCGACTGGTCCACCCCTAAGCGCGGAAGCTGCCGACCAGCCTCGTCATCAGCCGGGCCCAGTCTTCGTGATCCAGGGGCTCCAAATCGAGGGCCCCGGCCATCAGCGAACCGAGGGCGATCATCAGCGACAGGCGCGAAATGGAGGCCGCCGATACCTCCCCCACCAGCACTCCGGATACCTGGCCCTGGTCGATCAGGCCGGCAAAGATCTCCTCCCGTTCGGCGACCATCTCGGCCAGGAGGGCGCCGACCTCGGGATGCCTTCTGGTCGCGATGATGGCCGCGACCACCAGTGACTCCTCCGTCGGCTCCGGCCGGTCAAAGGTGGCCCCGATGGCGGCCATCACCTCGACCATCTGCGACGAATCCGAGCTGCCGAGAAGCAGGTCGAGGTCCTTCTGCATGTGCACCCGCAGCGTGGCGACAAACAGCTCCGCCTTGGAGGCGTAGTGGGCGTAGATGGCCCCGCTGGTCAGGCCCGCTTCGGACGTGATCTCAGAGATGCTGGCCGCGTCGTAGCCGCGCCGGGCGAAGACCTTGGCGGCCGCGCTCAACAGCGACGCCTTGGTCTCCTCCGCTGCCACCCCCGCTTTACGTCCCACAAGGACCAGGGTAGCCACAAATAGTGACCGCTCTTTTGGCCGGGCTAACCTCCGGCCGTGGCTTACCTCGAGCGCGACGGCGTCGCCATCTACTACGAAGTCAACGGTCCCACCAACGACGCAGGCCGGGTGCCCCTGCTCCTTTCGCACGGCTACTCGGCCACGGCCGACATGTGGAAGTCCAACCTGCCGGCCCTGTCGGCCGACCGCCAAGTCATCAGCTGGGACGTTCGCGGCCACGGTCGCAGCGGTTCGCCCGAAGAGCAGAGCCTCTACACCGAGGCCCTGTCGGTGGACGACATGGCCGGGATACTCGACGCGTGCGACGCCGAGAAGGCGGTCATCGGCGGGCTGTCCCTCGGCGGCTACCTGTCGCTGGCCTTCAACCTGCGCTACTCGGAGCGGGTGGTGGCCCTGGTGCTCTGCGACACCGGCCCCGGGTACCGCAAGGACGAGGCCCGCAACGGCTGGAACGCCATGGCGGCCAAGTGGGCCGACGGCTTCGACCGGAAAGGGTTCGAAGCCATGGGAAGCGGCGCCGAAGTGAGAGCAGCCCAGCACACCAGCGCAGCCGGCCTGGCCCGCGCCGCCCGCGGCATCCTGACCCAGTTCGACTCCCGGGTCATCGACTCCCTCTCCACCATCTCGGTACCGACGCTGGTGCTGGTCGGCGCCGACGACAAGGCCTTCCTCGGCGCGGCGGACATGATGGCGGCCAAGATCCCGGGGGCGACCAAGGCCGTGATCGAGGGGGCCGGGCACGCGGCCAACATCGACCAGCCCGAAGCTTTCGACAAGGCGCTGCTGGCCTTCCTAGATTCGTTGTGACAGACAAGAGGGGGAAAGACCGATGGCCGAAGCAAGAGTCGAAGGCGAGATAGCCGCACCTCTCGACGACGTCTGGAAGGTGGTGTCGGACTTCGTCGGCATCATCGCCGTCCAGGGACTTCCGGTGGAAGGCGAGGGCGAGGGCGTCGGCATGATCCGCACCCTGACCATCGGCGATATCAAGATCGTCGAGCGCCTCGAAGAGGTGGACGAAGCCACCCACACCACGTCGTATTCGATAGTCAGCAGCCCCATGCCGGTTTCCGACTCGCGCGGCACCATCCACCTGGCTGCGGCCGGCGAGGACTCCACCCACATCACGTGGAGCAACACCTTCGAACCGGCCGGCATGGCCGAAGCCGACGCCGTCCAGGTGCTGGAGAAGACATACGGCGGGGGCATCAAGGCCCTCAAGCGGCACTTCGCTTCCTGAGCCGCCCGTTGGGGCCGAACGTATAGTTGTCCCATGGACTGGCCGCTGCGCTTTGGCATATTCCTCGCCCCGTTCCACCCGGCCGGCCAGAACCCGACGCTGGCCATCGAGCGCGACCTCGAGCTGGTCGTGCGCCTGGACCAGCTGGGTTACAACGAGGCGTGGATAGGCGAGCACCACTCAGCCGGGTTCGAGATCATCGCTTCGCCCGAAGTGTTCATCGCGGCGGCCGCCCAGCGCACCACCAACATCCGCCTGGGCACCGGCGTCAGCTCGCTCCCCTACCACCATCCGTTGATCCTGGCCGACCGCATGGTCCTGCTGGACCACCTGACGCGCGGCCGCATCATGTTCGGGGTGGGACCGGGCGCCCTGCCGTCCGACGCCTTCATGATGGGCATCGACCCGGCCCGCCAGCGCGAGATGATGGAGGAGTCCCTCGAAGCCATCATCGCCCTGCTGACGACAGACGAGCCGGTGAACATGGTGACCGACTGGTTTACCCTCCGCGACGCCCGCCTGCAGCTGCGGCCTTACACCCACCCGTGCTTCGAGATCGGCGTGGCGGCCCAGATCTCCCCCGCCCNNTCCCCCCCGCCGGTCCCCGGGCGGCCGGGCGCTTCGGGGTCTCGCTCCTGTCGCTCGGGGCCACCAGCGCCGGAGGCTTCGACGTGCTCGGCGCCCACTGGGCCACTGCGGAGGAAAGGGCGGCCCAGTTCGGCACGACGATCGACCGCAGGAAATGGCGTCTGGTGGGACCGATGCACATCCGCGAAACCGAGGAGCAGGCCCTCGAGGACGTCAGCCACGGACTCGCCGAATGGGTCCAGTACTTCCAAGAGGTGGCGGCCCTGCCCATCGCCCCGGCGACCGACGACGAGCACACGCTGGTCGAAGCCATGAACGCATCTGGCATCGCGGTCATCGGCACGCCCGAGATGGCCATAGCCCAGATCCAGAGGCTGATCGAGCAGTCCGGGGGCTTCGGGACCTACCTGTTCATGGCCCACGAGTGGGCCGACCGTCAGGCCACCCTGGCGTCCTACGAGCTGTTCGCCCGCGAGGTCATGCCGGCGTTCCAGGGGTCGACCGAGAGGGCGGAGCGGTCGCGCACCTGGGCCGCGACGAACCGGCCCGAATTTATGGCCGCCGCCATCGGCGCCGTCGGCAAGGCCATCAGCGACCATCAGGTCGAGAAGGACCTGCTTCCCAAAAGCTGAATCAGAGGGACTTCAGCCAGGCCGTCAGCAGTTGGTTGATCTCGTCGGCGCGCTCCTGCTGGACCCAGTGCCCGCAGCCCGGCAGGATGTGGCTGCCCTTGAGTCCCGGGAGGGTCTCGGGGAACCGGGCTATGGCCCTAGCCCCCCACATGGTCGGGCCGTCCACCTCGCCGCCGATGAAGAGCGACGGGACCTTGATCGGCTGGTCCCGCAAGTGCTGCATGTCCTGCCAGTCGCGGTCGACGTTGCGGTACCGATTCAGCGGGCCGGCGAAGCCCGTCCTTTCAAACTCGGCGGTGTAGAACTCGACGTCGTCTTCGGTGAGCCACTTCGGAAGCCGCTCGGGCAGCACGAAGCGGTCCCTCAGCATTCCGCCCTTGGGGACGGTGGCGATGGTGCCGCCGTCGGCGGGGCGGATGGCATCGCCGGAAGCGCCGACGTAGAAGCCGAGCAGCCAGCCGCGCACGTCCAGCTCGGCCTCGGCCTCGGCCCGGCCCGGCTCCTGGAAGTAGTTGATGTAGAACTCCTCGTCGCCGCCCATGGCGGCGAAGGCCTCCGACGGGCGTCGACCGCCCGGCGGGCTGTACGGCACGCTCAGCAACCCCACCGCGGTGAAGACGTCGGGGTGTAAGAGGGCGGAGGTGGCCGCGATGGGCGAGCCCCAGTCGTGGCCGACGATGATGGCCGACTGCTCGCCGAGCGCTTCGACCACGCCGAGGTTGTCCTCGACGTGGTGGAACATCCCGTAGGCCTCGACTTCCAGCGGGGCCGACGAGCGTCCGTAGCCCCTCACGTCGATGGCCGCGGCCCGGTAGCCGGCTGCTGCGATGACCGGCAGCTGGTGGCGCCACGAGTACCACGACTCGGGGAACCCGTGGATCAGCAGGACCAGCGGCCCCTCGCCTTCCTCCACGACGTGGATCCGGGTGCCTCGCGCGTCAACGACTCGTCCCATGCGGCGAGGTTAGAGGGCCTACGCCGGTGAGTCACCCCTCCGTGGGTAGGTTGGTCAGGTGAATCCAACCGGCCCGGCCCGGCCGTTGACCCCGGCCGAGCAGCGGCGCGCCGCCCTGCTGGTCGTGACCAGGCGCCGGGCCACCGGACTGCTCGTCGCCGTGGCGGTCGTGTTCGCTCTTGCCACCGCGTTCGTCAACCGGGCCTCCTGGCTGTCCTGGGTCCAGGCCACCGCGGTGGCGTCGATGGTGGGTGGGCTGGCCGACTGGTTCGCGGTGACCGCCCTGTTCCGCCGCCCGCTCGGGTTGCCGATCCCCCACACCGCCATCGTGGTCGAGCACAAGGACCGCTTCGCGGCCACCCTCGGGTCCTTCGTCCAGGAGAGCTTCCTCACGCCCGACGCCGTGAGCGCCCGGCTGCGCAGCGCCAACGCCCTCCCCCGGGCCGCGGCCTGGTTGGCCGATCCCGACCACGCCGCCGACCTGGCCGNNGGGGTGGCTCTAGCGCCGGTGGCCGGGCGGACCCTGCAGCAGCTCACCCGCGACGGCCGGCACGAGCCGTTGATCGACGCCGCCCTGGAATCGCTCAGCCAGTACATCCGCTTGCACGGCGCCGACATGCACAAGCGCCTCGGCATCCACTCGCCCTGGTGGCTGCCGGAACCGGTCAGCAACCGGATGGTCGAGCGGCTGGTGGCCCGCAGCGACGCCGTCCTCGACGACATGGCCNNCGAGCGCATGCGCCAGCGCGGCGAGGAAGTCAAAGCCGAGATGCTGTCGCAACCGACGGTCCGCACCTTCGCGGTGGCGGTGTGGCGCGACGTCAAGGACCAGTTGCGCTTGCAAGCGGCCCAGCCCGGTTCGGAGCTTCGGGCCCGGCTGTCCGACGCCATCGTGCAAACAGGGACCCGGCTGCGCGACGACGCCGAGCTGGCTGCCTCGGCCCAAAGGGGCGTCGACACGGTGATCCGCACCCTGCTCACCTACTTCGACGAAGAGCTGGTGGCGCTGGTCACCAGCACCATCGCCCGGTGGGACGCGGTCGACACTTCCAACCGGCTGGAGCTGCTCCTGGGCCCGGACCTCCAGTACATCCGGATCAACGGGACCGTCTTCGGCGCCCTAGCGGGATTGGCCCTGCACGCCATCACCGTGGTGGCCCACTAGGGCTCACTACCGTCTCGGATGGTGAGGATCGCCAGCGTCGAAGGCCGGGCCAAGCTGATCGTCGAGGACGGATCCGCGGCGGTCGACGTGGCCGGGGCCAGCGCCGGCGCCTTCGGACCCGACCCCGCCTCGCTGTACGACGGGTGGGACGAGTTCCGGGCCTGGGCCGGCGACGCGCTCGGCGAGGACGGCGCCGCCCCCTTCGATTCCGAGCCCTTCGACCCGGCCCGAGCGGGGCCACCGTCGCCGGCACCGAAGCAGGTGTTCGCGGTGGCGCTCAACTACGTGGACCACGCGGCCGAGTCGGGGCTGCGCACCCCCGACGACCCGCTGGTGTTCGCCAAGTACGTCAGCGCTTTCAGCGGTCCCGTCACCGAGGTGGTCCTGCCCGAAGGCCACGTTGACTGGGAGTGCGAGCTGGTGGCGGTGATCTCCCGCCGGGCCCATCGCATCGACGCTTCAGACGGGTGGTCCCACGTGGCCGGCCTGACCGTGGGCCAGGACATCTCGGAGCGGGTGCTGCAGCGCAGCGGTCCCGTCCCCCAGTTCGGGCTGGGCAAGTCCCACCCCGGCTTCGCCCCGTCCGGCCCGGTGCTGGTCACCGCGGACGAGTTCGACGACCCCGACGACCTGGCCCTCGGCTGCGAAGTCAACGGCCAGACGATGCAGTCGGCGCGCACTGCGGACATGATCTTCCCGGTCCCGGTCCTGATCGCCTACCTGTCGCGGGTCGTGACCCTTCTCCCCGGGGACGTGATCTTCACCGGAACACCGCCCGGCGTCGGCATGGGCCGCAACCCGCAAGTGTTCCTCCGTCCCGGCGACCACTTGCGCAGCTACGTAGAAGGCATCGGCGAGCTGCACCAGCGCTTCGTGGCCGGCCGCTAGGACCTCATCCCACCAGGTCGGGGACCGGCTCGGCTCCGGTCAGCCAGTGCCGGCCCGTCCGGCGGGCCACTTCCCACTTGGGAATGCTCACCGCGTCGTCCTGGCCCAGCTCGGCCGGGGTGGGTCCGATCCGCTCGGCCAGGGGCGTGAGGGCGTCGACGTCGAAGTTGTACACCTCGGCCGCGGCCAGGCCCAGCATCCGGCGGGTCTCGTCCACGGGGATGTCGTGGAAGGACTTGCGCAGCCACTCGGCCGTGTGCGGCCAGGTGCCCTCGGGGTGGGGGAAGTCGTTGCCCCACAGCAGGTTGTCGACGCCGATCTCGTAGCGCCGGGCCAGCTCGCGCCGTTCGGTCGTGGTGGCCCCGATGAAGCAGTTGCGGTCGAAGTAGGCGCTGGGCGGCATGGTGAGGCTGCCCTCCAGCAGGTGGCTCATCTTCTTGGCCGAGTGCTCGCGCAGGTACCGGGTGTCCATGAGCCACAGCAAGTCGTTGGCCCAGAAGGCCCCACACTCGGTCGCGCCCCACTTGATCCGCGGGAAGCGCTCGAACACCCCCGACCACAACGCGAACCACAGGGGCCGCACGCCCCACCACCGGACTTCGGTCACGTAGATCCCGAGGTGCTCTCCGTAGTCCTCTTTCGGAGCCGGGCCGGAGTGGGTGTGAACCGGCATTTGCAGGTCCTGGCAAACGGCCCACACCGGGTCGTAGCGGCGGTCGTGGTAGGGCGGGTACTGGCCCCAGGTCGCGGGGATGAGGATGCCGCCGCGCAGGCCCGATCCGGCGGCGCGGGTGATCTCGGCCACCGCGGCGTCGATGTCCTGCAGGATGGGCACCACGGCCACGCCGGCCCGGCGTTCGGGGCTGTGGGAGCAGAACTCGGCCAGCCACCGGTTGTGGGCCCGGGCGCCNNCCGGCGCCGAACGGAGCGCCCGCCACGCCGGTAACGGCATCGGCGTCGGGGAAGATCACTTCACCGGCCACGCCGTCGCCGTCGAGTTCCTTGTCGCGGCGGGCCACGTCCCAGCCCCCGGCGATGCCTTCACCGTTCTCGGTGAACCACTGCTCGGCGAACTCCTCGTCCATGAAGCCGCCGATGCGCGACTGCTCGGCCTTTTCGACCAGGTAGGCCTCGAAGTCCTCGCGGTACTCGGGGTCGACGTACTCGCGGTACTTCTCGGTCGGCAGTTCGGCGTGACAGTCGGCGGAGATGATCAGGTACTTGTCCACGTATTCGTCCTTTACCAGGCCTTGATGGGATCGGGCTCGAAAGCGGTGCTGCGGGCGTCCGCCGGCACGGCGTCGAGGGGGGTGGCCACTTGGGCGACCGAAGGACCCAGGCGGGCCGCCAGCGGGGCCAGGGCGTCGAGGTCGAAGCCGTACACCTTGGCCGCGTTGGTACCGAGCATGACTTGCACTTCGACCGGGTCCACCGCGCTGAAGGTGTGGCGCAGAGCCTCGAGCGTATGCGGTGACGTCCCCTCGTAGTGGGGGTAGTCGGCGCCCCACATGATGCGGTCGATGCCGATGCGGTAGCGCTCCTCGCACTCGACCGGGCGCATGAAGCTGGCCCCCACGTAGCACTGGCGGGCCCAGTACTCGCGGGGCGGCCTCGGCAGAGAGCTGGCGTCCGGTCCGGCGAATCGGGAAATGGCCGAGCTCGGGCGGGCGAAGCGCGCCGCGGTCACGTCGAGCGAGTCCAGGGCGGCCGGCAGCCACCCGGATCCCTGCTCGGTGAGGACCAGCACCAGGTCCTGATGACGCTCGAGCGTGCCGTTGAAAATCAGCTGCCACAGGATCCGGTGGGCCCACCAGTGGGTTTCGTACACCCACACGGCGAAGGCCGTGCCCCACTCGGGCTCCGGGCTGGGCCCGGCGTTGCCGGCGTGGTGGTTGAGCACCACCCCGGCCTCGGCGAACGCGGCCCAGAGGGGGTCCCAGTGCTCGGCGTACAGCGGGGGCATGCCGCTGTCGGGAGGCACGCCGGGCAGCAGCGCCCCGCCCCGCAGCCCGGCCTTGGCGATGTCGTGGACGCCGGCGACGGCCT
>PMHU01000317.1 GCA_003156795.1 Acidimicrobiaceae bacterium | reverse complement strand
CAGGTAGACCGCTTAGATGGATGGCCACCAATCCGGCCTGGCAACGGACCGGTGCACAGAATCCCGCCTATATGACCGACTCACCGTCAAACAAACCCGGAGCAGGAGTTCTACCAACCGGTAGGCCTGGGCCGTGCGCGAGATTTGCGCGAACGCCCGACCGGACTGTTCAACAAACCCAGGACGATTCCGGCGCACCGGGCGACGTGAAGTGCGGTCTGATATCAGGATTCCGAGAGCGCGATGAGTTGAGGGACGCCCTCTGGCGAGCAGAGTCGGCCGGGCCTGTTATGGGCCGGCCGGGTCTGCGACTCTCCGTAACAGCCCCTTAGGGACAGGATTGTGTTGCCAGGTAACAGTCTGCTACGCTTGTAAGCAGAGTGTTACGGAAGGATGGATGATGGCTGACCGAATGACCCGCTTCGATGCCGACTTGTTCGATGCCGCGCTCGACGAAGGCCGCCGGGAAAACCGCTCGGGCCGCCAGCAGCTCGAACACTGGACCCGGATCGGACGGATGTTCTCGGCCTACGAGACAACGACCCGCCGACGCATAGGTTCTGCCGTAAGAGGACAGCTTCCCCTATCCGCCCTTACTTCCGACGAGCGACTAGTCGCCAACCTAGAGCTCGACGTTGCCATCCGGGAGCGAGCTGCCGGCACCTCCTTCGGTCACTCTCTGTTAAATGCAGGTCTGACCGCGGTGGGGCTCGATGACGAAGGCGTCCTAGTTGAGTTCCGTCCTGATGGATCACGTCGGCCTGTCGATTCCGGCCAACAGCCTGCGCAACGCGTCACTGCCGGTTGAGCCGTCTCGACCTCGTCGCCGGACCCAATGGCGCTGGGAAGTCGACGTTCGTACAAGAGATCCTGGCGCCCCAACGACCAGGCATTCTGTTCGTGAATGCCGATCTCATCGCAGCTGAACGCTGGCCGGACGACCCGCAGAGCCACGCCTACGACGCTGCCAAGGTTGCAGAGGTCACACGATCGACGTTGATCCGGGACGGCAAGGAGTTCATAGCCGAGACCGTGTTCTCTCATCCCTCGAAGGTCGAACTCGTAGATGAGGCTCTGAGCGCGGGGTACTTTGTCGCGCTGCACGTCCTCATGGTCCCCGAGGACCTCGCAGTCGCCCGAGTGGCGCACAGGATGGATCTTGGCGGCCATGCCGTGCCGGAGAAGAAGGTCCGCGAGCGCTACCAGCGGTTGTGGGCCAACATCGCACTAGCCGGCGAGAAGGCGAACTCGGCAGCGTTCTGGGACAACTCGACGCTCGATGGTCCACTCCTGGTCGCTGAGATCGAGAAGGGAATATTGCTCGGCGAGCCTAAGTGGCCAACCTGGACGCCCATCGCCCTCCTCGAGCATTCGGCTGCATGACAGCGCCGCTCAAACGACGACCAGGTGCATGGACACTCGGCGTAGTAATTGCCTTGGACAAGTCGGCACTGTGTGGCCAGGCACAACCCATCTCGCCTCTGCTCACACGTCGAAACGCTCTCCGATCGGCGTGACCTCAGGGATGTCGCCGGTGGCGATGACGGCTCGGGTGAGCGGGACGAGAGCGTCGATTAGTTGTTGGAGCTGCTCGTCGTCAAGGGTGTCGAAGGCGGAGAGGGCGTGGGCGTCGGTGCGATCCTCGACTTCTGCCCTTATCGCCATGCCTTGATCGGTAAGCGTTCCGTCGTGGTCGAGCAAACCGCGACTGATGAGCTGTGCGGAAATGCTGTCCCACTCGGCGTCGTCGTAGTGTCGGGCCACCCCGAAGACCTCGCGCGGAACAACTCCGGCGGCGGACTGAAGGATGTTCGCTTCCCGGCCGTGTATCCCAGCGGCGATCAGAGCGGCGATATGTCCGTCGCCGCGGTGCTCGCGTAGGAGCGTGGAGGCGTGCCACAAGGCAGCCGTCGGCTCGTCCGGCCAGGGCGACGACCGGTTAGCGGCGAACAAGGTGCATCCTTCCATCGGCGCGGACTCTGCTGCTGCACGGGCCAACATGGCTGCTGTCTCGACCGCTTCGGCGTGTTCGCGGTCGGCGAACGCCCGCTTCAATGCCGCGACTGAGCCTGCTTGGCGCGCTTCCAACGCGGCACTAGGGGGTGCGAACGTCCAAGCGTCGGGTATGGCCCGTCTGACGTGTGCCATCGAGAAGTTGTAGAAGGTGGCGAACACGATCTCAGGCCCGACGCGACCCATCGGCGCGGCCCGGCCCGCGAAGTAACCCATCCAGAATCCCTTGTACCCGGCTTTGGCGAGCGCGGCGAGGGCCTCTGGTGAGAAGTAAGTGACGGCGTGGATCGGCTCAAGGCGGGACCACAAGCGACGGGCCGATTGAGCGTCTCGGGTCATCGGAGCAGTCTGGTTCGCTGCTCCCCCGACCCACAACTAGGACGACGCAGTCACGGGCTTGGCCGAGCAATGCGCATGCCCGAGCTAGTAGGCCGGAAGTCTAGAGTCCTACCGACCCGGCATCTGGGCGCCTATCCACCTGGGATTCGTCGATGCTTCGGGCGGTGATGCCGTGCTGAAGGTCGATCAAGACGACGGCGGTCGCGGGGTCAAGCGTTGTGGGCATTTGCGGTCCTTTCGGTGGTCGACGAGCGCGCAGGGACGAAGCCGAGGCGACCCCGGGCGCCGTATGACGCACCCGGGTACCGCGTCGGGTCGGGGGCTCAGTCGAGCGGGGAGTGAACGGCGGGAGTGAGCAGGTCAGTGAGCTGACCGATGTCGTCGAGAGTGTCGATGTTCAGGACAGCTTTCTCGATGGCGGCTTGGCGTTCGGCGGTGATGGCGCGGAGGGTCAGCTTGGCATACTTGTCACGGATGTCCGAGTTGGTGAGGTTCCGCTCGCCGGTACCGCGTGGGTGTACGACCTTGGCGGCGCGGGTGGTCCCGTCGTTGAAGGTCACGCGCACCTGGGTCGTGAGCCGTTCGTCTTCTGGGAGATTGTCGTAGGCCTTTTCGTGGTGGGTCAGTGTCCGGTCGATGAGCCTCCAGACGTCATCGCTGTTGATCCGGGTCTGCGAGAACTGGTCGACGAGTACGTCGCCGTCGAGCAGTGCTACCGCGACTGCGTAGGCGACGTTCATTTGGGCGCCGATCACTTCGAGGGGGCGCTCGGCCTTCCATCCTCCATGCGCGTAGGCGGCTTCGGCCATGTCGATGTCGATGCGTTGGATCTGGTTGACGTCGACTTTGGGTCGCAGTTCGAGGGCGGCGTCGATGGCGGCGTGCAGCAATCCCATGGCCGAGTAGGCCTTGACGGCGATCCGTTCGGTCTCCCACAGGTGCCCGAGGCCGGCGTAGATGGATTCGGGGTAGGTGCGGTGGCATTCACCGAAGGCGGCCAGCCAGCCACCGTAGGGGCGCTCGAAGACCCGCTTGATGCCGACGTAGCCCGCTGCCGCGAGCGCCGCGGCGGTAAGGCCGT
Organism: Acidimicrobiaceae bacterium; assembly: GCA_003156795.1. GTDB lineage: Bacteria > Actinomycetota > Acidimicrobiia > Acidimicrobiales > Palsa-688 > PALSA-688. The sequence continues at coordinate 1,901 of PMHU01000317.1, read as the reverse complement.
TGCGTGAGGCAAAGCCGTGCTGCATGCGCTTGACCATCGATTCGTACATCGCCGACATGAGCCCACAGGACTGGGTCGCCCCGATCCCGAAGGCGTCCTCGAACCCGGCGGCATCCAGCCCGTACAGTGTTCCCGCGGCCGCGGCCGCGGCGAGAGGGCCGAAGACCACGCCCGAATGCCACCCTCGGGAGAGCATGTCCAGACCGCCGAGGGCCTGGCCGACCCGGGGGCCGGTCTCGTAGCCGAGGATGGCGCCGAGGAGGAAGCGCGCGCCTGAGACGCGGCCGACGCGCGGGGCGGCGGCGAGCATGGCCGGAAGGATGATCGAGTTGCTGTGCAGCGGGGCCAGTGGGTGGTAGTCGTCCAGCTCGAAGCCCTGGATGAAGCTGGAGTTAACCATGGCCGCCGACGTGGCGCTGGTAGCTCGGCCGTCCCAGCCGATCAGTGGGGTATCCCCGGCGCTGTCGAGCGCGGTTACGCCCTCGACGCCTATGCGGGAGACGGGCAGCTGGGCACCTACGATGGCACAGGCGATACCGTCGAGCACCAGGTGCTTGGCCCGGTCGCGGACCGAGGCAGGAACGTCTTCGAGTGTCGTGTCAGCAACCCAGTTGGCCAGCCGGCCAGTGGGACCGGCAGGATCAGTGGGGGGACGGGCTGGTGTTCCGGTGGGCCTGACGGCGTTGGGGTTTTCGGTGGTAGCCAATGCCAGCCTTCTCCTTTGGTGAGATAGCCGCGTGGGGCCTGCCCCGACGCCGCGGTGTTGCCGATCCCGGCGGCGCAACCGAATGTTAGAGCGCACGGATAGCCGCTCGCGGGGTCATTCGGGCAACCGAGCGGGCCCCCGCGGTCGAGATCGACACGCCGTGCTCACGGCTGTCCCTTCGATTGGGCAAGTACCTAGGGCAGCCCCAGTGCATCTCTATCCAGCGTTCCCTCCGCCAGAAGACCAGCACGAACTCGCTGGTCAATGGGCGCGCACGCGACGACCGCTTCCGTAGGGCTTCGTACGCTACGTGAGTAAGCCCCGATAAAAGGTCCCGAGAAACGCCATCATCGGGCGTCCGGTCGAACGCGGACCGGCTGGTCGTCGGCCTGTGCTCTATGCACGGGACGCGCCAGCCAGGGATTCGATGGTGGCGGGGATTGGACATGAACTCGTGGTCCTATGTTTACGCGCCGACCGACGCGAGGTATCCCATACCACGCACTCGGTAACGGCCCTCCCCCTGCCTGAAGGTCGGGGAAGAGGGCTAAACAGAATCCCGCCTACGCGCCGACCACCCAGAACAACGACACCGAAGGCGAAGCAATCGTGGCGGCTGGCGCGGGTGTATGGTCTAGGCATCGCGCCTCAGCAGAGGCATCGACTACAAGCAGGGGGATAATAAATGTTCCGTTCACACTGGGGCCGCATGAGCCTCGCAGCCCTGGCCGCAACCGCTTCCTTAGGCGCAGTCGCCGTCACCGGTCTGGCCGGGTCGGCTTCGGCTACGACTCTCAAGATCAAGTGCGCCACCCTGAGCGGTACCCTATCGACGACGGCTACGGTCAGCGGCTGCTCGGGTAACACGGGCGGCGCCTCTCAGCCGATCGCCATCACCTCACTGCTTGGCGGTGGAACCATCACCTGGGTAAACGGCAAGACGACCACGATCAGCGCGCCGACCATCTCCAGCGGCACCCTATGCCCGGTCGGAGACACTGATGATATAGCGAAGGGAACAGTGTCCGCCGATACGACTCATTCCGTGACGGTTGGCAGCGCCTACAAGATCGAAGTATGCCTCGATGGCAACGACAACCTCTCTTTCCCGGCGCATAAGGCGAACGGGAAGCCATATAAGGGCAAGATCTAGCAGTCGTCCGCCTTCGCTTACCGAAGGGGCCCCGTCTCGGCG
>PMHU01000257.1:741-21007 GCA_003156795.1 Acidimicrobiaceae bacterium | reverse complement strand
GAAGGGGCCCCGTCTCGGCGGGCCCCTTCGGTCTGTCGGTAAGCACAGGCCATCTCGAAGGGACCCACCCGCTAGGCCCACCGCCACCCACCCTGGTCGCAGCCTGTCCGAACATTACATCTGAAACTCCTCAGACGAGTCACAAACCCGCCCCACAGCCGATCCGAACGACGGAAATTGCACGTAGCCTCGCTCACGGTTTGGATGCAGACCGCTCGCCCAGAACGCGCCGCGAAGCTGCCCCCATAATCGCGCGGCCGGGTGTCACCGAACGCCGGTTTGGTGCGCCGACGGCCACCGTCAGGGGGTTGAGGTCAGCCAACTGGCTCCCGCCACATCAGCCACATCATTAGCGCGCCGAAGGAGCCATTCACATAGTTCGCGCACTCGATCCGACGACTCCCGTGGAGGCGAGTGAAGCCTCGACTCTCCTGCGGGCAATCGCCGAGACAGGAACCGTCGTGGCTATCCGACTTTGGCCACCTCGGCGACGAGTTCGGGTACAAAGCTGGCGGCGTCGACAGTACCCAGCCCCGACGCCATGTCATAACCCGGGGCAGCGGTGTAACCGCTAACGCCGTCAAAGGAGTTGTTACCGGAACTGATGTCGACGATGCCCGTATCCGAAGTCGAATCCATGGCATAGAGCGCCGGGTTCAGATAGCCGAGACCCTTGCCGGCCACTTGGTCGGCGATTGCGACTATTCCGGCAAACTCGGGTGACGCCTCACTCGTGCCGCCGACCGGGAACCAGGACCCGTCCTGGTAGAGCTCTGCGCCGCCTGTCTGAGCAGAAGCACTCATTGACATGTCGGGCGTCCCGCGCCACGCTCCGACGACGGACGAGACCGAGCTTTGGAACGCGGGCACCGGGAACGCGGCCGAGTCCCCGCCCCCTCCGGCACCGACAGATGACTCGTTCCACACCACAGGTGGGCTGGGCTCTGAGTATGGGGTAGTGGCGGTGATGCTGAACTCAAGGCCGCCAACACTCGTCACGAGCGGATCACTCGACGGCCAACTAACAACCGGCGTGCTGTACAACTCGGAGCAGGAGGCATTCTCGCAGCTCGTGACTCCCTGGTCGCCCGAGGCTGCGAGCACGGTCACACCGGCCTTCTGAGCGTGGGTAAAGGCGGAACGGAACGGGGCGATGGCGCTGGCGAAATCGGTCCCGAACGTCTGCTCGGCCGCGCCGAAGCTCTGCGAGATGACCACTCCGCCGGTGATTCCGAGCGTCGACTCGTTCTTCATGACGTATTTCTCCGCAGCCACGATCTGCTGGAAGCCCGCCGCTCCGACGGTCTCGTTGACCGGCGTTTCGACGAGGAGGATGTTCGCCCCCGGAGCAATCGCGTGGGAGTACTCGACATCGAGGGTCGCCTCGGTAGCCCACCCGGAGTTGCTGCTCGTAATCGCGCCCTCGGGTCGGATGATCTTGAACCTCGGAGGGGCCGGCAGGCCGAACCCGGCGTCGAAGGTCTTGAGGTCCGCCTTGATAGTCGGTGAACCGTACGCGTCGACGATGACGATCGTCGAACCCGCTCCGTTGTCGCCATCCGCGTAGAGGGAGCCGAGGTCGTACGCCGCCTCGAACTGAGCCGGCTCGTAGCAGCCGCAGGACCCGGGCCCCGGAGGCTGGTCAGTCCGGAACACCGGGCCGCGCCCAAACGACACGAGAGGAACTGGGCGACCGATCGAGAGCGGTTTCCCGGCCTGCGCAGCACCGCTCAGCGAAGCCGCAGGACCGAGCACTAGAGCGGGCAACACCGATGCGCCGCACGCGACAACGACACGAACCTTTCGCGACGAGAGCACAGACATCGAGACCACCACTCCCCTGTCCGCCGACGCCCCGAACAGCGTCATCAGTTTCTCGAGCGCCCAAGTGACGACCGAACGGGGAGCCAGTAAATCAGGCCGGGCCGAGACTCGCAAATACCCGCAGCAGGCCGCGCCGACGGTTATTTGGCGACAACGGCGGGCGTCCGCACCACGAATTCATGAGGCCGGGCCCGTCGAGGGCGCTAAGAGGGGTCCATCGTCGTGATCACCGAAGCGTCGAGGTTTGCGTCGGCTCCTCCAAGCTCGTTGGGGATCAACCTGGGAACGATCGTGGCGACCACGACGAAAAGGGCCAACCGGGGTGCGGCGAACCTCCGGACCAGAACGTTCGGGCGGCGCGGCGCGAGCTGGGCACGTCGAAGACTCTGATGGGGGATCGACTGGGGCCTACTTCGAGCACCTTTACCGGTCAGGCGGTGGGGCCACTGCCAAGCCAGCCGCGCCGCTTGAAGAGGATGATTAGGAGAACGATCGCGACCAACTCGGAGCCCAGGCCCAGGAAGAGGAAGTGACCGAGGCCCACTTGGAGATGAGCGATCGGCCAGGCGAAGTTCTGCCCGAAGAACCCGGTGAGAAAGCCCAGGGGTAGGAAGATTGTGGCGATGATGGCCAGTTGCTTCATGACCACGTTCAGCCGGTTCGACACCATGGACAGGTGCGTGTCCATGGCGCCACCGATCAGGTCGCGGTATCCGTCCACCATGTCACTGATACGGATGAGGTGGTCGTAAAGGTTACGGAAGTAGGCCGAGCCTTGGTCGGTCATCCCCGGGATTGCGACCATGCCGGCGTTGAGGCTGGAGATCATGTCGCGCTGCGGCGTGATGACCTTGCGGATGGCCATGATCTGCCGCTTCATGGCGAAGAGGATCCCCAGCTGCTCTTCGGTCGGGTTCTTCAGGATGGCGCCCTCCAGGTCGTCGATAGCGTCGTCGAAGTCGGACAGCACGGGGAAGAACGAATCGATCAGGGTGTCCATGATCAGGAAGAAGACGACGACCTGCGGTGCGGCGTTCTCCGAGGCGTGGTGGGTGCCGATGCGGTCTCGCACCGTGGCCAGTGCCGGGCAGTCGCCCTGATGGATGCTGATGATGAATTTCTCGGTGATGAAGCAGTGCACCTCAGCCACGTTCTTCCCGTCGCCCGCCATGCCAAAGCTGACGATGTGGACGAAATCGTCGTAGTCGTCGATGCGAGCCCGCTGGCCGAACTGGTCCGCAGCTTCCACGGCCACAGGATGGAAGTGGAAGGTGTTGATCAACAGGCCATGTACATCGTCATCGGGCCCTGGGTCGTGGACGTCGAGATCGAGCCAGAAAAATGTGCCTCCGGCCGCGGCATCTACGATCCCTTGCGGGGTGGCATCGGTGGCTGTCCCGCCTTGAGTGAGAGTCCCCTTCATGGGGACGATTTTCCCTCCCAGGTGACTCTCAGGAGGTGGATGCTCCCTGATCTGGCTCGATCGGCCCGTTCGTCGCGGCCTCTGCGTCTGCCTCGGCCTCGACCGCTGACATCTCGGCCGGGGTGGCACCGAGGCGCCGCTCGACGTCGGCCAGCCGGCCGCTGATCACTGACAGCTGCTGGCCCAGGTCGGCGTGGCCCTTCTTGATCTCTTCCTTGTTGGCGTCGGTGTGCTCCTTGATGAACACCGACGCCACTGTGGCAGTTAGCACTCCGATCAGGCCGATTCCCACCAACATGAGGACGGCTGCCACCGCCCGGCCACCCTCGGAGACGGGATAGCGGTCCCCGTATCCCACCGTGGTCACCGTAACGATGGCCCACCACAGTGCGTCGGGGTAATCGTGGATGTTGCTCCCCTTGGCGTTCTCCTCGAAGAGCAGCACCAGCCAGGCCCCGAGGAACAGGGTTGCTGCGGCGGCGATGAGGACCCGGAAGAGGCTGTGGTGCTTGAGGATCGCTTCCACCCGCAGCTCCCCCTCGTGCAAGAGGAGACTCATCTTCTCCATTCCCACCAAGTGCCAGCCCTGCAGGGGGGGCACCGCCACGGTCGCCGGCTCCACCCAACGTCGCTTGAGATAGCCGCGACGGTCGGGGGTGACCATCAACCGCACCAAGTACTCGACCAGCAGGACGGCCCACAGCACGAAAAGAGTGCCGACCAAGAGGGTGGAGGCCGAGCCGTTGACGTCGGTCGTCAAAATGATGATGGCGATGACCAGCCAGGCGACCCCCAGGAGGGCCATCGGGTACCTCGTGAGCTCCTCGATCCGATCAACGAGGTCGTGGCGCCCACCCGACGGCTTTATCCCAGTGATCCTTTGACGCCGCTCCTCCTCCTTGCGGTCCTTCTCCTCGAGGCGCTCATGCTCGAGCCTTTCCAGGCGCTGGATGCGCTCGATCGAGGAAGGCTTCCTAGTCCCTGTGCTGCCGCCCGGAACGACGCTCATGTCGACGGATTCCCCACAATGAGACGAAGTTAGTAGGGCGGGCGCCTTCGTTGGCCCACCCTCCTGGACCTTTGCCAACTCGTGAAGCACGTCATCGGCGTGCCCAGGCGGCACGGTCCGCCAAGCCCGCTAGTTGCGACGGCCGAGCCGGCCCGTCACGGAGTGACGCTCCTGATTGGCGGCGCAAAACTCCGTCGCCGCAGCAGAGGTGCTCTGACAGAATCCTCCTCGTGAAGCATCCATTTCAGCAGGTTGACGTGTTCACGCGGATTCCCTTCGAGGGGAACCCCGTCGCTGTGGTCCTCGAAGCTGATGATCTGACCGGCGAGGAGATGCAGCGGCTGGCGCGCTGGACGAACCTTTCGGAGACCACTTTCGTTTTGAGGCCAGAGGCAGCCGAGGCCGACTATCGGTTGCGTATCTTCACGCCATCCCGAGAGCTCCCCTTCGCCGGCCATCCGACGCTGGGCAGCTGCCATGCCTGGCTGTCAGGGTCTCAGTCGTCGACCACGGCCGAAGTCGTGTTGCAAGAGTGCGGCGCCGGCCTGGTCCGGCTTCGTCGAACGGCCGATGGCCTGGCGTTCGCGGCTCCCCCTCTGATTCGCTACGGGCCCGTAGAACGGCCGCTGATAGAACACGTCGCCGCGCTTTTGCATATCTCCCCGGACGAGATCGTGGATGCCCACTGGGTCGACAACGGGCCCGGCTGGATCGCTGTTCTGCTCAGCAGCGCCGAAGCGGTCCTCAGCCTCCGACCCGGAACGGTTGACATGGACGTCGGCGTCGTCGGACCTTACCCCGAGGGGTCCGCCAGTGCCTTCGAAGTGCGGGCGTTCTTCCCAGTCCAGGGGGCGACGGTCGAAGACCCGGTAACGGGAAGCTTGAACGCCTCGCTGGCTCACTGGCTGCTCGATACCGGGCGCGCCACCAGCCCTTACGTCGCCAGCCAGGGCACGGCGCTCGGCCGGGCCGGACGCGTCCACATCTCATCAGATGTCGACGGCACCATCTGGGTCGGCGGCGGCACCATCACCTGCATCACGGGAAACGTGGAGCTATGACGTGGAAGCCAACAGCCGCCTACCCAACTATGTCGGGGCCGGCAAACGTTCGAGTCGTGATACGGTCGATGTAGCTCAAATTGAGTAAATGCACCCCGCCAGGCGGGGGAAGAGGCGGCCCGATGTGATACCGGCCCCAGAAGTAGAAGTGCAGGTCCCGAAGCGACGGTGCGGAAGATGCCAATCCGAATTCGAGAGCGACCCGGCGCTGTTCTTTCAGACGGATTGGGCCTTGTGCCCGGCTTGCACTGACATCCTGATGCCCCAGAAGGCGACGCGCCGAGAGCCGACTTGAAGCCGGTCGACTCTCTAGGGCCGGTCGTCGCTAGCGTCGGACCTTTCACCGGTCTCGGGTCTCTCGCCGGTGTCTACCAGGTCCTGCGCGACTTGCCGGAGCTTGACGTTGAGATGCTGGGACGCTCGACGCAAGATGTCGAACGCCGAGTCCGCGCTGATGCGCTCGCGCTCCATCAGGATTCCTTGGGCCTGGCCGATCACCTCGCGCGTGGCCAGAGCGGCGTGGAGGTTCGCGACCTGGCGTTCGTCGTCCTCGTGGGTCCGCGCAATCGAGAGGGCCAAGGCCGCGAGCGCACCCAGCAGCAGGCCCCGCGCCCGGTCGATGACCCCGAAGGCCTGCGGGTAGCGGCCGTAGAGGTTGAGCGCACCGAGGCTTTCTCCCGGAGGCCGGTTGGCCAGCAGGGGCAACGCCAACAGGCTCCTAATCCCGCGCGCGGTAGCGCTCGGCCCGAAAGCGGGCCAGCGGGCATCGATGCTCAAGTCGTCGGCATAGACAGTCACCCCTTGGGCGAGGGCGTCCAGGCAAGGTCCTTCGCCGCTGACCTGCTGGAGGGAGTCGAGGTCGACGACGTCCGGATGGGTGTGCACGGGTGTGACCACGGCGCCGTCTTCGACGACGAAAATCCCAGCGAAGTCGCAACCTTCGATGGTCGCCACCGCGAGGCTCACCACCTCGGCCAGGGTGTCGCCCACGCTGCCAGCCGAGAACACGGCACTGGCGGTCTCGAAAAAATCAATGGTTGCGGCCGAGGCGGGATCTCCACCAGTGTCAGGCGGCTCGGTGTGGGCCATGGCTACTCGCTCCGTGGTCGTTTCTCACAACACAGCATCTCACCTGGCCGCGCTCGAAGTGAACACGCTGGGTCGCGACCGAGGAGTAGGGTCAGGAGCACCTTCTACCGCGAGGGTCTAGTTGTGGCGACGTTCAGCGTCTGCCGCAGGTTTGGAGGGCACCGCATGGCTGACCCGCCGGTCGACGGGCTCGACCGGTACCGCCGTGACGCCGATCTCTCCCACGACGAATTGTGGCTGCGGTATTTCGAGCTCGGTGGCATGAGCAGCGCCCTCCAACTGGAGGCCTTCTTGTTTGGCGCCCTGAGGCCCACGGACCACGACCACGACGTCATCGCGCTCGCCCTCAATGAGCGCTTCCGCGAGATGGGCGGCAACCACCCCGTCCCTTACAGGGTGGCCTGAGAGGTGGTCGCGCCACCGCTCCCAGCGGACGCCCTGGCCACTGAGCCCCGGGTGGTCCTCGTCGACGTGCGCCCCGAACGACGCGCCCTCGTCGGCAGGGTGGTCGACTTGGCTTTGGGCAGCGGAACCGTGGTGGCTGAGGTCGCCACCGCTGCTGAAGCCGTGGCGGCCATGGATCGCCAAACGGTCGACACCGCCATCGTGGAGGTGCAGCTCCCTGTCACCGAGGGACTATCGGTAATCGCCGCTCTGCGCGCGGCGCGCCCCGAGCTGATGATCGTGGTGTGCACGTTCCACGATGACAAGACGACCCGCGCTCAGGCGGCGGCGGCCGGAGCCGACATCTACCTGGTCAAGCCGGTCAATGCCCGCGAGTTGCGCGACGCCCTGCGCTCCAACCGGCCTGGGCCGCTGCCGGCTCCGGCACCCACTACATAGGTCTCACTTGGAGGTCGCAGTGTTGGTTTCCGCGGCCGCACCGACGAGCAGGTGGTCTCAGCGGTCCGCGGCCGCCAACCGTCGGCGAGAGTCGGCATCCCCGCCGGGTGACGCCGCCTGCCTGGCCATGCCGACCGCTGTGATGACGATCCAGATGTCGCCGAGCGTGAGCCCGGTCCGTTGCAACAAGCCGACGCCGTCGGGCGACAGCACGCTGGCCAGAAGACAGGCTCCGGACGCAACTCCGACGGCGATGGACGACGTCGAAGCGCGCTGGCGTCCCTGCCGGGCCAGGTAGCGACCGCCGACGATCGGCAGGGCGGCCAGCCCCGAGTAGGCCATTCCGGCGCACGTGGCGTGCCCGACACCACCGAGAGGGGACCCCAAAGGGGTCACGGCGATCCCGACGGTAGCGACGGCTGTCGTCAGCGCGGCCACGGCGGCGCCGCCCGGCATGCTGGCTTTCAGCTCCCTGGCGTACAACCCGACCCCGAGGCTGAAGGCCAAGAACCCACCCGTCATGGCCACCCGTGAGGCCGAGTCGACCGCGGCGAGACGGCTGATGGGGTCGTGTACCGGTGAGTATCCAGCCTTGGTCGCGCCGAGGATGGACCAGGCCGAAACGAACGCAACCGGTCCGGCCACACCCCCGAGAGATCGCAGTTGGTGGCCGGTCGGTCTCATGTCGCGGCCTTAAGGTCTAGCGGCACCCACATTTGGCTCGTCTCCATGGCAGACATCATCGCTCTGTCTTCGTATCCGAGCCTCATTTCGTATGCTTGAAGGCGTGGTGCGGCCCGCAGTGGCGACCCCGCCCGATCGCGGCGGTCCCCAGGGTGTAGCGTGGGCGACACCTTCAACAGTGAGGGCTTTCGCGGCGGCGTCGCCCACTGCAACCCGGAGGCTTCAACCTCGTGTTGCCTTCCATGTCCTCACTGTCGATCGACGAATGCCCTACCGACGCTGACTTCGCGTCCGCCGATGGCGGTGAACGTCCAGGCTCGGGTGAACGGGCTCCGGCTTCCCCGACCGATCGGTCCCCAGTCCAGTTGGTCATCACCAGCGTCATCGTCTTCGGTCCCTTGCTGGGAGTGGCGGTCGCGGGTGTAGCTCTGTTCGGTCGAGGCGTGACGGCCTTGGATCTCGTGTTGGCATTCTCGTTCTACCTGTTCACCGGGCACGGACTGAGCGCCGGCTTCCATCGCCTGTTTAGCCACCGCTCGTTCAAGGCGGCCCGATGGGTGAAAGTGACGCTCGCAGTCGCGGGGTCGATGGCATTCGAAGGCAGCGTCATCGGCTGGGTCGCCAACCATCGACGCCACCACGCCTACACCGATCAGCTCGGCGATCCCCACTCACCTCACGCCTACGGCACGACTCCGTGGGCCCGCACCCGCGGCCTGGCCCACGCTCACGTCGGATGGCTATTCCAATGCCAGGCGACCGAAGAGCGGCGGTGGGCGCCGGACCTGGTCGCCGACACCGACCTGGTCGTGGTGAGTCGTATGTTCCCGGTGCTCTGCGTGGCCTCCTTGGCCGCCCCTGCGGTCATCGGGTGGGCATTTACAGGCACGCTGGCCGGCGCGGTCGGCGGATTCATTTGGGGCGGCCTGGTCCGAGTCTTCCTGTTGCACCACAGCACGTTCGCAGTCAATTCTGCTTGTCACCTTTGGGGTAAGCAGCCCTTCACGACCCGCGACGCAGACCGGTCCACGAACTTCGCACCCCTGGCTCTGCTAGCCATGGGCGACAACTGGCACAACCTTCACCACTCCTGCCCCACCCTCGCCCGTCATGGCGTCGACCGAGGGCAGCTGGACTCGACCGCTCGGCTCATTTGGGTCCTCGAGCGCGCCGGGGCCGTCAGGGATGTGAAGTGGCCCGACCGCGCCAAACTCCAAACGCGGCGCCGCACCCCGTAAAGCGTCCGCCGGGTCGCAGCTTCATACCAGTTCACCGGGACCCGGCTCCATGACTACGACATGAAGGTGCGCTCGGTCACCTTTCCACCCAGGATCTCGAAGGTGCACGCCGGCTCGGGCGCGGCCTCGCCGCGAACCCTGACCTCGTAGTCCCCCCGCTCCAGAGCCTCGAAGACGGCAGCGTGGACCACGCCGGTCGGGACGTGACGGGCTCGGACCGAGACGTGCCGGCCTTCCCATGGTTCGCCCACCCGGCGGATCTCGATCTCGGCCCCGGCGAGAGACACCGGGGCACGCACGACGGCGGCCCCGATGTCCCCACCGATGTCGAGTACGACCGATCCGGTCCGGCTCGGTCCAGGGTCGTGTTCCATGGCCTTACGGAGCGACGGAGACGGGCGTCTTCGAAGGGTTCGAGAAGCCGCTGTAGGGAGTTCCCAGGTATGGGAACGACTTGTGATAGTGCTCGGTGTTCATGGCGGTCAGATCGGTCTGGCTGCTGGTCAGTCCGAAGCTGACCCCGCCGGCCGCCGCGTCGGCGGTGTAGCCCGAGTCGACCAGCGGCAGCGTGGCTCCCGCCACGGCGCGCAACTCGATGGTGGCGACGTCATCGAACACTCGACGGCCGTTCGGGAACCCAGCCACGTCCCCGGGGGTGCCGAGGAGGCCCAGGTTGTTCGGGTTGGTCGACGGCGGGATAGCCGTATTGAGCCGTAGCTGATCGGCCTTGACGCCGGTACCGTTGTAGTTGGTAAAGCCGGGGATCACCGTCGGCGGTATCCCGGTCAAGAGGATGGCCTCGAGGTCGGGGCGGGTGTTGGTCGACACGCTGTTGTACATGGCCAGATTCGGGAACACGCCGGGATACAGCGAAGGCAGCAACGTGGCCAGCAGCGGCTGAGCGAAGTAGTGCAGGAACTGCTGTCCGTCGGCCGTCGGAGGCTGAGTGTTCCACCAGTCTTTGTCCCCGATTCCGATGATCAGTTCGTTTACCAAGGGGTTGCCCAGGCGTGACACCTGGCTCCACGGACCGGCTTGGAAGCAGTCGCCGCGGCCTCCGAAACCGACGCGTACCTGCTGCCGGCTGGCCGTGGTCCACACTCCGATCACCGCGGCCGGGTCGCTGGGGCCCGTGGGCGTCGTCCGGGTGAGCTGGGTGATGGGCACTTGCAGGGCCAGGCTGTGGACGTTGACGTCCGCCGTCGAGTTGACCCCTGGCATGCCATTGAGAAGCCCGGCGGCCTTTCCCCCGGCGTGGTCGCCGGCGAAGGGGCGCAGGTCGCCCAAGTCGAAGACGGCACCCAGGTCGACGTAGAAACCTTCGGCCCGTTGACCGGCGAAGACCGTGGCCGAGTGACCATTGGCAGAGACGTTGTGGATGGCGGCCTTAGCCAAGAGCTCGTACTTGGGCGTCGACAGCGGGCCGATGTTGCACGGCGGGCAAAGCAGACCACAGCCGAGCTCCGTGATGGACTCGCCGTGCCCCCAGCCCGAGCCGCCGTAGTCCACCCGGGTTAGTGAATACGTCTGCTGGCGGTTCCAGCTCGAGCTCGGAGACGGAGGTGTGAGCGACGTGATCGGTCCGTCGTTGTACAGGAACGACGACGGAATGTTGTTGACGGTGGTGAACCGGAACTGATAGCTGATGTCCGGGTTCCCGTCCCCGGTGTTGTCGATGTGGATTTCGTAGAGGACGTCCTCACCGAATTCATAGAAGTTGGGGCCGCCACCCGGAGCTTGCAGCGGTATGTAGTTGGCGATCAGGGTGACCGTGGAAGGGTCATCCGGGCTGACGAAGGCGTACAGGTCGGTGCTGTCGGCAACGGGGTCTTTGGAGATTTCCGGGGCTTCGCGATGAGAGGACATGACTTCCTTCCGGGTCGAGCGGTTTGGGTGTTTGGCTTAGGGTTTGACAGCGGAGAACAGGCGGCTCGCGAGCGCGGGGTCGCGAATGAGAACCTGCCGTTCCCCTTGGTACAAGCTGATCTCGCCAGTGCTGAGATCCTTGACGTGGGCAACCAGGGGCTCGGCCAGGGAGCCGGACCCGGCCTCCAAGTCGGTGGCGTCGGCCTCGGCGGCGGGCGCTTCGGAGGCTCCACTGGCCAGCAGCCCGGACAAGCCGGGGACGCTGCCGACCACTCCCACCGCAGCTGCAGTCAGGGTGCCTCGCTGGATGAACGTGCGGCGACTGAAGTTGCCGAGCCAGGTGCTGGACGACTGCGACTCACCGTCATGATCTGTGGTACCCATCGGAACCCCCTGAGTCCTGCGCTATGCCCCTTGTTTCGGCACGGCGGCCGAGCGCGGATGACGGAAACCAGAGAAATCAGAGAAAAAATTCGAACGGCCCGCGGTCAAGCCGACCTTCGAGTTCGACCCGTTCGAGACCTCCGATCGACGCATCCCGTCGCGACCAAACGGAGACTCACTGGCGGAGGCGGACGAACCCCTCACGGGATTAGCCTCGCCCTCCCATGACCGCCGTGACCAGAGGCCGTCTCTCAGATCCTCGCCGCGGTCCCTCGGGGGGAGAGCGGGTCGTCGAACTGGCCCGCTTGGGGGGCGGCACTCGGATCGAGCAGATCCTGAGCGGCGAACTGCCCGGCCCGGGTGGACTTCCGCCAGGGCAGCGACGAGTGGGTGGTGCTTCTCGACGGAGGCGCCCAACTCGAGGTAGACGGCGAACGGGTCGTTCTCCGTCCAGGCGACTGGGTCCTGCTGCCGGCCGGCACACCTCATCGATTGGTGCACACCGACGCCGGCACGAGGTGGCTGGCGGTCCACGCCCAAGAGGAGCCCGGCGGACAGCATCCCTTGACGTGAGCGCCCACAGGTTGAAGAGTCGAGCCGTGCTAGATCGTCAGGAGTTCGGACGGACCGGGCATCACAGCAGCCGGGTGGTATTCGGCGCCGCCGCCCTCTCCCGCATGCAACAGGATCGAGCGGACGCCGTCCTCGCCACGGTCCTCGAGTTCGGTGTCAATCACATCGACACCGCCGCCAGCTACGGCGAATCAGAGCTCAGGTTGGCCCCGTGGCTTAACCAGCACCGGGACGGTGTCTTCCTCGCCAGCAAGACGGGAGAGCGGACCGGTCCCGAAGCCCGAGCCGGGCTCGAGCGTTCTCTGCAACGCCTCGGCGTCGACCACATAGACCTCATCCAGCTGCACAACCTGGTGGAGGAGGACGAGTGGCACACCGCGCACGGCCGGGGCGGCGCCGTCGAAGCGCTGGCCGCGGCGCGTGAAGAGGGCCTCGTCCGCTACATCGGCGTCACCGGCCACGGGCTACGGATTGCCGGCATGCACCTTCGCAGCCTGGACCGGTTCGACTTCGACTCGGTGCTGCTCCCGTACAACTTCACTTTGCTCCGCGACTACAGCTACCAAGCCGACGTCGAGCTCCTGATCGGCCGGTGCGAGGAGCGGCGCGTAGCCGTCCAGACCATCAAGTCGCTGGCCCGGCGACGCTGGGCCGGCGCGGAGGGACCTCGATTCAGCTGGTACGAACCCATCACCGACCAACCGGCGCTGGCCCGTTCCGTGCGCTGGGTCCTCTCCAAACCCGGCCTCTTCCTCAACAGCTCGAGCGATGCCCGGCTGCTGCGCCCGACCCTGGACGCGGCTGCCTCCGAGGCGAACGTGCCCTCAGACGCAGAAATGCAAGCGGACGCCGATGCACTCCAGATCGAGCCGCTCTTCGACGGCGACGTGCTGGAGCGCATCTGAGCGGCAAACCGGCCGACTCAGCGGGTCAAGGCCCCCATATCGATCGGGATCTGGGCTCCTGTCATGTACTTGCTGTCGTCGGAGGCGAGGAAGGCGACCATGTGGGACACCTCTGAGGGCTCCATGCTCATGTAGGGCAGGGCGTTCATGAAGATCGGAGCAAGCGTGTCGGCGTGGCGCAGGATCAGCTCGAACAGACCGGGATCGTTGTTCATGGGCGTTCTCACCGCGGCGGGGTGAATGGAGTTGACCCGGATCCGGTGCTGGCCGAGCTCGTTGGCGAGCGTGCGGCACAGACCCACGGCGCCGTGCTTGGCCGCCGCGTAGTGTCCGGCGAACGGCACTCCCCGCAGGCCGGCCACCGAGCTCACGATGACGATGGAACCACCCTCGCCTTGCTCGATCAGGGTCGGCACCGTGGCCTTGATGGTGTGGAACACGCCGGTCAGGTTGACGTCGATCATGTCGTGCCACTGCTCTTCGGTGATCTCCCAGAGGAGACCGAAGGTGAAGATCCCGGCATTGGCCACCACGATGTCGAGTCGCCCGAACTCGGCCAGGCCCTCAGCGACCGCGGCCACGACCTGATCGAGATGGCGGACATCGGCGCGCACCGCGACCATGGTCTGGCCCTCCGCTTTCACCAACTCCACGGTCTCCGCGAGCTGCTCCTGCGTCGCCCCCGGATAACCGGCCACGAGCTGGGCGCAAACGTCGATTCCGATTATGGCGGCCCCTTCGGAAGCCAGCCTCACCGCGTGGGAGCGACCCTGACCGCGGGCCGCCCCGGTGATAAAGGCCACTTTGCCGTCCAGGCGACCCATCCGGCCAACGTAGCAGATGCTTGACCAAAGTCAAGGATTGGCTTAGCCTTGGTACATGGAGGGCGCGACCGATCGAGTGACCGCCGCCATCCAGACGCTGTTCCGGCTCGGAGGCAGCCGGCGCATCCATCAGCAGCAGGCTGCGGCCGCGGGCGTCTCGCTTTCCCAGCAGGCCTTGCGGGCGCTGGAACGGATCGCGGAGACCGGACTCAGCACCCCCGGCCAGCTCGCGGCCAAGATGGACCTCGACCCTGCGGTCGTCACCCGCCTGCTCCGACAGCTCCAGGAGGCCGACCTGGTGACCCGAGTTCGCAGCGCAGATGACGGGCGGGTCAGCACGGTGGAGATCACCGACGCCGGGCGGGAGGCGTTCGGTCGAGTCCGGGAAGTCATATGGGATCAGGTGCGCCGGGCCATCTCCACCTGGCCCGAAGCCGAACTCGAAGCGCTGGCGACCCTCCTGTCGCGCCTGGTCACCGACGTTCAGAGGGAGCCCTACAAAGCTGTAGGGGCGCCGGTGGGACCGGTGGGTACGCCGGCCGGGCTGGTCACCCGCCCTTGAGGACGCCGAGCGGGAAGGTCTTCTCGAACGTTCCTTCCAAGTAGTCCGGACCGTCCGCCGTCGGAAGGAACCACCCGGTCGGGCACATGGTCAGCACTTCTACGAAGGTGAAGCCGTCGCCTTGGGCTGCGATCTCGAACGCCTTCTTGACGTAACGCTTGGTCTTGGCGATCGAGCCCGCGTTGTGGACCGCGCCTCGAGCCACGTAAGCGGCGCCCGGCAGCGAAGCGATCAGATCGGCGACCGGGACCGGGTACCCGTGGGCCTCGGGCTCGCGGCCGTCGAGGCTGGTCTTGGTCCGCTGGCCGACGACGGACGCGGCCGTCATCTGTCCGCCGGTGTCACCGAAGACGCCGTTGTTGAGCATGATCGCGGTAATGCGTTCACCTCGAGCCGCGGTGTGGAGGATCTCCGCCAAGCCCTCGCTGGCGACGTCACCGTCGCCTTGCAGGGTGAAGACGGCCGCGTCGGGATGCACCCGCTTGACCCCGGTGGCTACCGCTGGAGCGCGGCCGTGGAGGCACTGCAGGAAGTCGATGTCGGCCAGCTGCACGATGTTGGTGTAGCAGCCGTGGCCGACGACCCCGATGGCTTTGTTCTCCAAGTGCAGCTCCGAAATGGCTTCGAGCAGGAGCCGCCACGCCACGGGGTGCCCGCACCCCGGGCAGAGGTGGTGCTCGCCGGACAACTGAAGCGGAGCCAGGGCCGTAGCGACCTTACGGTTGGGCGGCAGAAGGGATTGAGAATCGTTCATACGGTCACCTCTCTGATCACCTGACGGACTCGATCGCGGATCCACGGCACCGTGAGGATCTCGCCCTGACGCATCCCGCTGAAGTCGATGCTGACCCGCCCGAGAGGCGTCACCGGTGCCCGGCCCGCGACAGCGAGTCGCACGTCGTCGATCATCTGGCCTGCGTTGACTTCGAAGACCAGCACCCGTGACGCGGAGGCGCACGCTTCGGCGAGGGGCTTCTCGGGGAAAGGCCAGAGGCTGATGGGCCGGAAGGTTCCGACCCTGACCCCGTCGTCGCGGAGCTCACCCACCACCTGTTCCACGAACGGCGCTGCCGTGCCAAAGGAAACGATGACGGTCTCGGCGTCGTCGCACCACTTGGACTCCCACCGTTGCTCGAGCCGGGCCACGCCGTCGAACTTCTCAGCGATCCGCTGCCAGTGCAGATCCGGTCCCGGGCCGGGATCGTTGGCCTTGCCCATGGCCCAGGTCCATATCTGGCGCGAGCGTCCGGTACCGCCGCGGCTGCCGTCGAGGGCCCAGTCCTTGGGGGGCAGCGGACCGAAGTCGATGGGATCGACTTCCACGCTCATGTACGTGTGCGAGATCAGGTAGTCGCCGTACATCATCACGGGTGACCTGTACTGATCGGCGAGGTGGAACAGGAGTTGGGTGTGCTCGACCGCTTCGACCACGTCCTTGGGAGCCAGGCATATGGTGCGGTAGTCGCCCCATCCACCACCTCTGGTGGCCTGGAAGTAGTCCTGTTGGCCGCGGGCCATGTTGAACACGACGAAGGGCACTTCGTTGAGGGCGGCCTCGGCGATGGCTTCCTGCATCAGTGCGATCCCCTGCCCGCAGGACCCGGTTGCCGACCGGGCGCCTGCCGCAGCGGCGCCGAGGGTCATGTTGACGGCCTCGATCTCGGTTTCGGCGTTCATGCAAACTCCGCCGGCCGCGGCCATGCGCCGGGCCATGCTCTCGAGCAGGTCGGTAAAAGGCAGCATCGGGTATCCCGAAAAGAAGCGGCACCCGGCCGCGATGGCCGCTTGGGCGACCGCGTCGCTGCCTTGGAGGAGTCGCGCCGCCATCAGGCCGCCCCCGCGTCGTCTTCGACCGGGGTGTCGAACTTGAACACTTCAAAACAGTAGTCAGGGCACACGTCGCGACAGGCCCGGCAGGCCGTGCATCCCGGGGACAGCAGCGGGAACCGGTAGCCGTTTCCGTTGACGTCAGTCGACATGGCGAGCACCCCGGGCCGGCAGGCGGCGATGCACAAGTCGCAGCCCTTGCACTGCTCCACGTTGATGGTGACCGTGCCCCTGGTTACCACGCGCCGGCTCCCAGCAAAGGGGCAGCCGGCGAGGAAGCCCCAGCCCTCAGGGCGGCCTCGTTGACCACTAGGTGCTGGGTGCGGTACGGGGGTACCAAGTCCTTCATGGCCGCCACCAGGGCTTCGATTCCGACCAGTCCGGTGATCGTGCTGTAAGCACCGAGAAGGACGAAACCGGCGCTCATGGCTGCGCCCACCTCGGCCGCGATGTCGCCGGCCGGAACCGGAAAGAGGCGGAAGTCACCGTCGGGAAGGTCGCCGGCCACGTTGGAGTTGGCCACCACCACCCCGCCGGGCCGCAACCTCGCCGCCACGCCGGGCCAGTAGCGCGAGTGCATCACGAAAGCCGACCAAACCGACTCGAGGATCGGGACGGTCCGCAGGCCCTCGTCGGCCACGACGATGGAGGCCTCGGTCTGGCCTCCACGCATCTCGCCCCCGTAGTGGGAGCTCATGAGCACCTGGTGACCCTCGGCTGTGGCGGCCATGGCCAACGTCTTGGCAGCCAGCTGTACCCCTTGTCCTCCTATGCCTGTCAGCAGAACCTCATGTTGCAAAAGCTGACTCCTCTGGCCGCGCGGCTCAGCCTCACTGTAGCTTTCTGCCGCCATGATGCTGCTCGTGGGTGACCTGCTCGCTGACGCGGCCGCACTGCGTCCTTCGGCGCTCGCCGCCACCTTGGGCGAGCGATCGCTCACTTACGGCGAGCTGGATACCGGTGCCGACCGGACGGCCCACCTGCTGGCCAGCACGGGCGTCGGTCCCGGGCAGACCGTCGCCTGGTGGGCCGGAGCCCACCTCGAAAGCATCACGGGCTTCGCCGCCGTGGCGAGGTCGGGCGCCGTGTTCGCACCCATCAACCCGGCCTACGGACCGGCCGAGGCCGAAGCGGCCATCGAGTACTTGCACCCCGACCTGCTGGTGGCCGACGCCGACCATTTCGAAGCGGCGACCGATCTGGCCGCAGGCACGCAAACGCAGGTGGCGACGATCGCCGATGTCACCACTTCCGGCGCCGCGGCCGGGCGGCCAAAAATCGCCGAGCTGTCGGACGAGAGCCCCCACATCGTCTACCTGACGAGCGGGACCACGGGGCGGCCCAAGGGGGTGGTCGTGAGCCACCGGGCCAGCTGGCTGCGNNCCTTTCCGGGCGGCTCGACCTTCGCGGTGGGGATACGCGGCGACGGCGGCATTTTGGCCAGCTTCCCGTTGTTCCACTACGGCGGGTGGCATTACGTCCTGGAGGCGTGGCACCACCGCTGCGCCTTCCACGCCTGCCACCGCTTCGACGGCCCCAGCATGGTCGAAGCAGCCGCCCGCTGGAAGCCGTCGGGGATGTACTGCATCCCGGCCGTCTGGAACCGCGTTCTGGACGCATCTCCGTCCGGTCCGGACCTGGATTCCGTGCGGCATGCAGACACCGGCACCTCTGCCGCCCCCCTCGATCTCCTGCTCCGCTTGAAGGAACGCATGCCGCTCGCTACCACGTCGGTCTTGTACGGCTCCTCCGAGGGCGGCCACCACACCACCCTGGCCGACTGGGACATCCGCCGGAAGCCCGGCAGCGTCGGCCGGGTGGCCCCACCGGGGGTCATCCGTCTGGCCCCCGACGGCGAGATCCTGTATCGCGGCCCGACGCTGATGACGGGCTACTTCGAGCGCGACGACGAGACCGCGGCAGCCCTCGACGGAGGCTGGTACCACACCGGCGACTTGGGCGTGATGGACGAAGAGGGATACCTGTACGTGACCGGAAGGGCTCGCGAGGTGATCCGCACCGGCGGGGAGTCGGTAGCTCCCCCCGAGGTGGAGGCGGCGCTGGCCGGATTCCAGGGCGTCATCGACCTGGCCGTGATCGGCCTGCCCGACGATCGGTGGGGAGAGATCGTGTGCGCGGTCGTGGTCACCCCGCCCGGCGTTGACGCGCCCACCGTCGCCGACTTGCGCAGCCACGTCGGCGACGCCCTGGCGGCTTTCAAACACCCCCGTACAGTCGTTCAGCTCAACTCCATCCCGCGCACCTCGGCCACCGGCCAGGTGCAACGCACCCTGCTGCGCGACCAGGTCATCGAGCACCAATAAGACGAGCCCGGACCAGGGGCGTCGAATCTACCCCTGGGGCCCGGGCTCGCGGTGTGCGGCTCAGAGTTTGTTGTGACTACGCGCCGCTGTTTACTCAACATACGCGAGTCTCCCCGCTACGGGGGATCCGCCCTCCCCTATGTGTGTCCAAGCCGGAAACTGTAATAAGCTTCTAGTGATGACCCTCCCCTTCCAGGCCCCTCGCAACTACACCATCATCTCGGCCGACACCCACGCCGGCGGTAGCCACGTCCAGTACCGGGAGTACCTCGACCCCCGCTATATCGAGGACTTCGACGCCTGGCGCGAGAAGTACCGCAACCCTTACAAGGACCTCAAGGACACCGATCTGCGCATCCGCAACTGGGACAGCGAGCGGCGATGGGCCGACGAGGAGCGCGACGGGGTGGTCGCCGAAGTGCTCTTCCCCAACACCATCCCTCCCTTCTTTCCCAGCTTCGTGCTGTTCGCGCCTCCGCCCTCGGACGAGGACTATCCCCACCGCCTGGCCGGCGTTCGGGCCCACAACCGCTGGCTGGCCGACTTCGTCTCCCAATACCCGCAGCGGCGGGCCGGGATCGGGCAGATCTTCCTCAACGACATCGACGACGCCATCGAAGACGCGCGCTGGATCAAGGACCACGACTTGCGAGGAGGGGTCCTCGTGCCCAATATCCCGCCCGACGTCAAGTGGATCAAGCCGCTCCACCACCCCGACTACGACCCGCTTTGGGCCGTGTGCGAGGACCTGGAGATCCCGATCAGCAGCCATGGCGGCACCGGAAGCCCCGAGTACGCCAAGACCCCTTCGTCCGCCGTGCTGATGATCGCTGAAGTTCCGTTCTACTCCCAGCGACCGCTGATGCAAATGATCGTCGGCGGGGTGTTCGAACGGTTCCCGCGGCTCAAGTTCGTAATCACCGAAGCCGGGTGCTCCTGGGCCCCGGCGCTGCTCAGGAGGCTGGACTACCTCCTGGCCGGGATCCGCAAGAACGGCGCCATCGGCGAGTTGCGCTTCAGCCCAGACATGGTCCTTCCGCTTTCGGCCACCGAGTACTTCCAGCGCAACGTGTGGGTCGGCGTGAGCCAGCCCACCCGAGAGGACGCCGCGGTGGCCAAGGAGATGGGCGGCGACCATTTCATGTGGGGCAGCGACTATCCCCACGACGAAGGAACCGGGCCCTTTACGACCGAGCACTTGCGTCAGCTGTTCCACGCCACCCCTGAAGAGGAACTGAGGCCCTTCCTCGCCGGCAACGCGGCGAAGCTGTACGACTTCGACCTGGCGTTCCTCGAGCCGCTCGCGGAGCAGTTTGGCCCGACCGTCCGCGAGCTGGCCACGCCCCTCGACGCGCTCCCCGACCACCCGAACGAGGCTCTGTTGAAGGTCGCCGCGAGCGCTTAATGGACTTCGACGACACCCCCGAGGAGGCCGCGTTCCGGGCCGAAGCGCGGTCGTGGCTGGCTGATCACGCCAAACTCCGCTCGGCTGAGACGCCCCCGCCCGTCACCCTGACCGAGGCCTTCTCGGATGAGGAAATCAAACACGTCCGGGAGTCCAAAGCGTGGCAGGCGACGCTCTATGACGGTGGTTGGGCCGGGATCACCTGGCCCAAGGAGTATGGCGGACGGGGCGGTAGCGCCCTGCAGTCGGTGATCTTCGCCCAGGAGCAGGCCCGCTTCGACGTCCCGGGCTCGATCTTCGCCCAAGGCATCGGGATGGCCGGGCCGTCGCTCATGGCGCACGGAAGCGATGAGCAGAAGGAGCGCTTTCTGGGGCCGATGCTGCGCGGCGACGAGGTCTGGTGCCAGCTGTTCAGCGAGCCGGGC
>PMHU01000257.1:0-736 GCA_003156795.1 Acidimicrobiaceae bacterium | reverse complement strand
TACTTCCTGGTCGACATGCGCACTCCGGGCATCGAAGTCCGGCCCATCCATCAGATGAGCGGGGGGTCACACTTCTGCGAAGTGTTCCTGACCGACGTGATGGTGCCGGGCGCCAACCTGGTCGGCCCCGCCAATGGTGGCTGGTCCGTGGCCATGACGACGCTCACGAGCGAGAGAACGCTCATCAGCACCATCGGAGGCGACCGCTTCACCAAGTTGCTCGAACTGGCCCGGGCCACCGGAGCTGACCTCGACCCGGTGCTGCGCCAGAAGCTGGTGCGCAACTACATCGGCTTCGAACTGATCAAGTACCTGGGCTGGCGTCAGCTGACCGCCCTCAGCAAGGGCATCCCGGCCGGGCCCGAGAGCTCGTTGGCGAAGTTGGCGCTGTCGGTCCAGATGGGTCAGATGGGCGACGTCATCATGGCCATGCAGGGAGCGGCGGCAACCCTGATCAACCCCGACCCTCATGTGCAGTACCTCAACTCTCTCTTCGTGGGCCAGTGGTCGTCCCGGTTCGGGGGCGGCACCGAGCAGGTCCAGCGCAACATCATCGGGGAGCGCATCCTGGGGCTACCGAGGGAACCGGGCCGGGTCTAAGTCTCGCCACCAAGCAACTTGAGCACTAGAGCCCTACATTGGCGGCGTGACCCGCACCATCGCACCGTATGGAACCTGGCCCTCCGCCATCACCCCGGCTTCGTTGGTGGAGCAAGTCGTGCGGCTGGCGTACGCG
>PMHU01000075.1 GCA_003156795.1 Acidimicrobiaceae bacterium | reverse complement strand
TCCTTGGTCGGGTTGACGTCCATGTCTTCGGCCCGGGCGTTCTCGCCGACCAACATCCCTTCGTAGACCTCGATGCCTGGGCCCACGAACATGGCGCCGCGTTCTTGCAGGTTGGTGAGAGCGTAGGCCGTGGTAGGCCCGCGCCGGTCGGCCACCATCGACCCGTTCGGCCTGGTGCGCAGCTCCCCGTGCCAGGGCTCGTATCCCTCGAAGACGTGGTGCAGCTGTCCGGTGCCTCGAGTTTCGGTCAGGAACTCGGTGCGGAANNACGGAACCAGCCACTCCATCCGGCTCCATCCGGTGCCGTGGTTGACCAATGTCTCCATGCGGCCCTTGCGTAGCGAGAGGAGTTGCGTCACGACTCCCATGAAGTCCTCAGGTACGTCCACCGACACGCGCTCCATCGGCTCGTGCACCTTGCCNNCCGACCGTCAGCTCGAAGCCCTCTCGGCGCATCAGCTCCACCAGGATCGCCAGGGCCAGCTCGCCGCGGCCTTGCACCTCCCACGTGTCGGGACGCTCGGTCGGGAGGACTCTTATGCTGACGTTGCCGACGAGCTCGGTGTCGAGCCGGTTCTTGATCAGTCGCGCCGTCAGCTTGTGGCCCGCAACTCCACCGGTAAACGACTTACCGGCGAGCGGCGACGTGTTGACCCCGATCGTCATTCCGATGCTCGGCTCGTCGATGGTGATGACTGGCAGCTGTCGAGGGTCGTCGGGGTCGGCGAGCGTGTCGCCGATCATGATCTCTGGGATGCCGGCAATGGCGATGATCTCGCCTGGTCCGGCGCCTTCCGGCGGGGCGTCGACCCGGTCCAGGGCGTCGGTCACGTAGACCTCCGACAGGCGCACCCGCTCCACCGTTCCGTCGTGGCGGCACCAAGCCACCGCGTCTCCCTTGCGCACCGAACCGTTTCGGATGCGGCACAAGGCCAGCCGTCCTACGTATGGGGAAGCATCGAGGTTGGTGACGAGGGCCTGGAACGGGTGGTCCTCTTCGAAGGTCGGCGCCGGTATCCGCTCGACCAGAAGGTCGAGGAGGACCTTGAGATCCGGAGTGGACGCCACGTCCTCCGCCNNACTCGATCTGATGCTCGTCCGCGCCGAGGTCCATGAAAAGCTCATAGACGGCGTCGATGACCTCGGCGGCGCGGGCATCGGAACGGTCAATCTTGTTGATCACGCATATCACCGGGAGTCGGGCTTCGAGCGTCTTTCGCAACACGAATCGGGTCTGCGGAAGCGGCCCCTCGCTTGCGTCGACCAGCAACAGCACCCCATCAACCATGGTCAAGCCGCGCTCGACTTCACCGCCGAAGTCGGCGTGACCTGGCGTGTCGACGATGTTGATCTTTATGTCGCCGTACTTCACGGCCGTGTTCTTGGCCAGGATGGTTATGCCCTTCTCCCGCTCCAGGTCCATCGAGTCCATGACCCGGTCGGCGACTTCCTGATTGGCCCGGAAGGCGCCGGACTGGCGGAGCATGGCGTCGACAAGCGTCGTCTTTCCATGGTCGACGTGAGCGACGATTGCGACGTTTCGGATGTCAGCGCGTTTCATGAAGGGTCCTGGGGAGAAAGGGGGAGCTGGGTGCGAAGCACCCCTGCTTCACCAGGGTACCCGCCCTTCGGCTCCGGACCTGGCCAGCGCCGTCCGCCGTGCTCCCCGGCTCGTTCTGGCCTGCCTTCGGCATGAACAGACCGGCCGTCGACCACGCCGACCCCCTCTGGGATACCGTGGCGGTGCCAGCGGCTCTACAAGGCTCAACCGACCTGAGCTGAGTAGCGGGTTACGTGGCGAGATCACGGTTGGAGCGCAGACCGGCGCTTAGCGGGGCGCCAAACCGAACTGAGGAAACGCGGTCAGCTGTCGGGTGATAGCACGACTTGGACTGGGGGCGGGCCGTCCATACTTGGAAGCAGGCCTTCTGCTTTGAGGCCGTAGGTACCGGGGGGTAGAGGGGGTTCCTCGCTGGCGTTCGGGCCGACGCAGGGAGGAATTCCAGCGCCGAACCCTCCCGGCTCGCGGCATGACTGGTACTGGGTAGAAACCGACAGCGGGTAGCGAGAGATTCCTTCGGGTATCGGGAGTGGAGCGCAGCCGACGGCGCCCACAGGATCCTCGAGTGGCACTTGGCTGTTGGACAGCCCGACCTCGATCCATCCGTCGCACGTCCCGCCGGGGTACAAGATCGTCCTGCCGGTGCTGTTGTCGATGATCAGTTGTCCACGGATTGGTTTACCGTCGGCGGGGGAGACCAGGTTGTCGAGGGCTACCGTCAGTGTTGCCCGGCCGGGGATGGCGCTCGGAAGTGGTATCGCCTTCGGGGTGGATGCGGTGGTCGAAGGGCTGCCGATGGTCACCGTCCTGGGAGCTGAAGACCGAGTGGCCATGAACGCGGCCACCCCGACCACGGTTGCGACGATCAGAGCTGCGAACGCCATGGGTCGCCTGGGTCTCGCCTTCTTGGTATAGGGATGCGGGCGGCGTCCATGTATTTCTTCGAGTGACACGGCTGGAGGAGTGTCGAAAGCGTTTCGCAGTTGTTCCGGGATGTTCGTCATAGTTCGCTGACTCCCAAGCCACGTCGAAGGCGGTCCAGACCGCGATCCGCATGATTCTGGACGGTCGTTACTTTCACTCCCAGTAGGTCCGCGACCTCGGACATGGTCCACGAGTAGCCATGGATTAGAACGACCGCCACCCTCTGATTGCGGCTGAGTTGGGCCAGGCATCCGGCCAACTTCGGTTCGACCCACGGCTCGGCCCACTCGGCCCGCACCGGAATGAGCCCGAACCTCCGCCGGCGCGTCTTGCTCTGGCCGACCCGGAACAGGTAGGCGACCGGGTTATCGATCCCCTGGAGGTGTTCCCGAGGCTCCCACCCCCACGCCAGTGCCTCAGCCGTCGCCTCGCGACCCTTCTCGAAGCCGTAGGACGCCATCAGGGCCCGACGCAGTCGAGGCTCGACGTTGGCGAACAGATCGTCGAATCGAGCCGCCTGAGCGAGAGTTGGGCGCGGCTCCCGCGATTCGATCACAACCAACTAGACCAAAGTACGAGGCACACTTACCACACAGGCTTCCTCTGTCGTAGGTACTACTCCATGTTGGACCCTCTAGGGAAAGCGGCCGGGTGGAGGGTCAGCGGGACCGGGGCGGCGAAATGCTGATCCGTTCAATCCCGAATCAGCAGTTCGGCGATCCTGGGCCCACCTGCTACCGCTTTCGGCGGCGCTTGGACCGACTGTGATCTTCCATGCGCTTGCGGATCAGCTCGCGGCGGGCCTGGAGGTCTCGGTGGCTCATGTGCTCGACCTCGGAAGTGACGCCGAGCTGGGCGCGCATTCCGTCGAGGTCGACGGCCTGCTGGCGGGGGTCGACGCCGACGTCAGCGGCGATGCGCTCGCCGTAGCGCTCGGCGAAGTAGGTGGCGATGTGGGTGACCTCGGCGAACAGGTCTACGTCGGGGGCCAGCGTCGCCAGCGCCCCGTCGAGGAAGAGCAGGTCCTTGACGTAAAGCATCAGCACCTTCGGTATGCGGGCTCCGTAGGCGAGCAGCTGCTTGATGATCTCCCGGATCTCGGCCAGGAGCTCTTCGGGCGCCATCGCCGTCGGGTCCTTGACCGGCCCAGCGATGCCCAGATCGCGGATCACGGCATCGAGATCTGTGTCCAAGGGCAGGGCGCCCAGGTCTCGGAGGGCTGCGAGTTGCATTTTCGGGTCGTTGATGGTGCCGCCCATCAGCATCTTCAGGAATGCCAGACGCCGCGGTTCGTCGAGACGCCCGGTGATGCCGTAGTCGAGCAGGGCGACCGTTCCGTCCTCCCGCACGAAGAGGTTGCCTCCGTGCAGGTCACCGTGGAAGACCCCGAAGAGGGTCGCCCCTTCGAGAAATGAGATCATCAAGGCCCGGACTACCGCGGCGGTGTCGATACCCGCCTTGTGCATCCCTTCGACGTCGTCGAAGGAGAACCCACTGAGGCGCTCCATCACCAGGACCCGTCGAGTCACCAGCTTCGGGTGGGGGCGGGGAACCACCACAGAGCGCTGGTCGGTGGCGGCCAAGACGCGCGCCACGTCGAGCATGTTGTCGGCTTCGAGGCGAAAGTCGAGCTCCTCCACGATGGTTTCGGCGAAGAGCTCGACCAGAGCCGGCGGGTTGGCCAGCGCTGACACGGGTATCCGCCCGATCAGGTAGGGCGCGATCCAACTCATGGCGGCCAGATCCGTCCGCACGGTCGTGGAGACCGCGGGGCGTTGCACTTTTACCACCACGTCCTCACCCGAGCGGAGCGTGGCCGAGTGCACTTGGGCGATCGAGGCGGCGGCCAGGGGTTGGCGGTCGAAACGGGTGAACAGCTCCTCGAGAGGGGCGCCGAGGTCCTCTTCGACCACGGACCGGACCGATTCGAAGCTTTCGGGGGGAACCCGGTCGCGCAGGAGGCGAAACTCGCTCACCAACTCCGGAGGGAACAGCCCTTCGCCCGAAGACAGGATCTGGCCCAACTTGATGTAAGTCGGCCCCAGGGTCTGGAAGGCCACGCGCAGGCGCCGGGACAGCCCGGCTCGCGAATGCTCGGGGCGGCCCTCACGGCGACCCTGGCGACGTTCGACCAGGTACCAACCGCCGACCGCACGGCCCAACACCATTCCGACCCGGACGACCCGCCGGCCCGGCGGGAGGCGTCGCCGTCTGAGCAGTTGTGGGACCTGTCCGGCGGTTGCCGATCTGAGCGCCGCCGCTCCGGCGCGCCACCGCATCTGGGCGGGATCGATGAGCCATGGCGGGGACGCACTGAAAGCCCCAACAGAGAGGTCGGCGGGGGAGACCGACGGCATTCCCCGCACGCTACCTCAGGCGGCTACCGGCACGGCCTTCTCCTCGGCGAAAAAGTACTTGTACAGCAAGGCTGCGACGGCGCCGCCCACGAGCGGTGCGACGATAAACAACCACAACTGGCTCAGCGCAGAATGCCCCACAATGATGGCGGGACCGAGGCTCCGGGCCGGATTCACCGATGTCCCCGTGAGGGGGATGCCGATCAGGTGAACGACGGTGAGGGCCAAGCCGATGGCCAGTCCCCCGAAGCCGGGCGCAGCCAGTTTGCTGGTCGCGGCCAGGACCACGAACACGAACAGCAGGGTGAGGATGCCCTCCGCGACGAACGCGCCGGTCGCGTCGAGGTGGATCATGGACCTGTTTCCAAAGCCGTCCGCGCCCAGCCCGACCTTGCTCCGCGAGTAGACCGGCGAGCCGGACACGACACCCCACAGCGCCAGGGCGCCGCCGATCCCGCCGACGAACTGGGCGACCCAGTAACCGACGGCGTCGTTGAAAGACAGGCGCCCCGAGACGAGGAAGCCCATGGTCACGGCCGGGTTGACGTGACACCCTGAAATGGGGCCCAGGGCGTAGGCGAGGGCGAGGAGCACCAGCCCGAAGGTCAGGGCGGTCGCCACCACCCCCGCGGACACGCTCGGGCCGGTCAGGTCGAACCCGAAGGAGAGGGTCGCCACACCTACACCAAAGAAGACGAGGAAGAAAGTGCCGACCACTTCGGCGATCAGCTTGCGCGTTGGCATCACGACCTCCTACGAGGCTCACTCTCCGCTTGGCGCCAGCGTGCCATATCCGATGCCAAAGAGCGAGGATCCGAACGGTTCGACGCCGATAGGAGGGCCGCCGGGCGATCGGCCCACCGAAGGCTCTGCGGTCCGATGACGAGCTCTGCAGCCCGTTGACTGGCGGAGTAGCCATTGCGTCGGGCCGGATACGATCGCCCGATGGCAGACCTCCTCAAGGTGGGCGACAAGGCCCCCGACTTCAAGTTGCTCGACCAGCAGGGGCAGCAAGTCCAGCTGGCGAAGCTGGTCAAGCAGGGTCGGGTGTTCATCTACTTCTACCCCAAAGCGGACACCCCGGGTTGCACGGCCCAGTCCTGCGGGCTGCGAGACATACTCGGCGATGTCGGGGATACGGCCGTGATCGGCATCAGCCCCGACGCCCCAGCCAAGCAGGCCAAGTTCGACAAGAAGTACACGCTGGGTTTCCCGCTTCTCGCCGATGAGGATCACGCCGTCGCCGAGGCCTACGGCGTGTGGACCGAGAAGTCCATGTACGGGCGTAAGTACATGGGAATCCTTCGTTCTGCTTTTCTGGTCGACGAAAAGGGCAAGCTGGCGGAAGTCTGGTACAAGATCTCGCCCGCCGACACCCCCAAGAACCTTCTGGCTGCTCTCGGCCAGTAGTCGGGCGGCCTGGTCGCCAAACGGTCGCTGGCGGGCTGGCGCTACGCGATCGGAGCCATCACCAGGGTTCCGTTGTGGCCGCCGAAGCCGAAGGAGTTGGAGAGGGCCGGGCCGGGGGTCCAGGCCCGGGGTGCACCCGTGACCACGTCCAGATGGATCTCCGGGTCGAGCTCGGTGAGTCCAAACGTCGGCGGGATGAGGCCCTTTTCGATGGTCAAGGCCAAGGCGACCGCCTCCAGCGATCCGGCGGCGGCCAGCGAGTGACCGGTGATCCCTTTGATCGACGTGACGGCGGGGCCGGGCGTCCCGAACACCTTGGCGATGGCCTGCCCTTCGGCCAGATCGTTGGCCGGCGTCGAGGTGCCGTGGGCGTTTATATGGATCACGGCGTCGGGGGTCAGCCCGGCATCAGCCAACGCCAGCTCCATGCAGGCGACCGCGCCCGTGCCATGCGGGGACGGCGCCGTGATGTGATGGGCGTCGGCGGTGCTGGCCGCTCCCAGCACTTCGCAATAGACGTGCACCCCTCGGGCCAGGGCTCGGTCCAAGTCTTCGAGGACCAGGACGGCTCCGCCTTCACCCATGACGAATCCGTCCCGCTTGGCGTCGAAAGGCATCGACACGCCGCTAGTGGACAGCGCCGTCATGTTGGAGAACCCGGCCACTCCGATCTCGGTCATGGCCGCCTCGGACGACCCGGCCAGGACCACGTCGCACCGGCCCGTCGCGACCAGCCGGGCCCCGTTGGCGACGCTGTGGGTGCCGGCCGCGCAAGCCGTCACCACCGCCTCGCAAGGGCCGCGGAAGCCGTATCGCATCGAGATGTCGGCCGCGGCGCGGTTGCCCATCATCATCGGCACGAGGAAGGGGGTCACCCGGCGAGCCCCCCGGTCCCTCATCACTTGGAACTGTTCCTCGAGGGTCTCGATCCCCCCGATACCTGTTCCGATCATCACCCCTGCCCGGTCTGGGTTCACCGCCAGGCCGCCGCTTCCGTCCAACCCGCCCGCGTCGGCAACCGCCTGGGCGGCGGCGATGGCTGCGAACTGCGTGAAGCGGTCGACCCGACGGATCTCTTTGGGGCCGTAGATCGAGGTGGCGTCGATCGACTGGACCCGACGCGGCCCGTCGGGGGCCGGGCCCAAGAGACCGGACCAGAAGGCGGCGATGCCGGTGCCGCACGGGGCCACCACCCCTAGGCCGGTGACGACCACCCGCCTCCCTTGCACGCCGCCCTTGCCGTCAGGCGAGGGGTGGACGACCAGCATCAGAGCTTGGACGTCACCAGGTTGAACGCCTGGCCGACGGTTTCGACGCCCTCGAGCTCGGATTCGTCGACGGTGATGTCAAACTGCTCCTCGAGGGCCATGACCAACTCGACCAGGTCGAGGCTGTCTGCGTCGAGGTCGTTGGCGAAGCTCGCCTCAGGCGTCACCTTGTCGGGTGTGACTTGCAGCACCTCCACCGCGCACTGCTTGAACTTGTCGAACGCTTCGCTGTTGTACATCGGATCCTCCAGTGAGGGCTTGAGAGGTGAGCAGGGTGGAACGGTTGCCGGATCGGTGCGAGCGAATGTAGTGGGCGTACCGAGTTATCACTTTCCTCCCCACCGCCATACCGCCGAAGCCCACGTCATGCCGGCGCCGAATCCGGCTAGCAGCACCAGGTCGCCATCGTGCAGCCGACCGTTTTCGGCGGCATCCACGAGGGCCAGCGGAATGGAGGCGGAGCTGGTGTTGCCCGTCCGGTCGATGACGGAGGCGACTCTGTCCTTGGAGAGCCCCAAGCGGGTGGCGCACGCTTCCATGATCCGGATGTTGGCCTGATGGGGAACGAACAGTGCGATGTCGTCGATCCCCACCTTGGCCTTCTCCAGGGAGGTGGTCGCCGACTCCACGGTGGCGAGCACGGCGCGGCGGAAGACCTCTTTTCCTCGCATGGCCATCCCCGAACCGTGGTGGGCGTAGAGCAACGGCACGAGGGTTCCGTCCACGCCCAGGTCCCAGCCGAGTAGGGAGCCCTCGCCGGGTACCGCTTCGAGGACCACGGCGCCGGCCCCGTCGCCGAACAGGAAGGCGTTGGTCCGGTCCTCCCAGTTGGTGGCCCGGGTGAGCGTCTCTGCCCCAATCAACAACACCCGGGCGGCACCGGCGGCGACCATGCCGGAAGCCGTGACCAGGCCGTAGGTGAAACCGGCGCACGCCGCGTTGATATCCATGGCTCCGCCTCCGATACCCAAGACGGCCGAAACGGCTGCGGAGTTGGCCGGTATCAGCTGGTCGGGCGTAGTGGTGCACAGGATGAGCATGCTGATGTCGCGGCCGGACAGACCCGCGAACTTCAGCGCCTTCCCCCCGGCTTCAGCCGCAAGGGTGCCGGTCGTTCCCAGCCCGTCTTCGGGGTTTTCGACCGCAGGGGGAGAAACGAACGGCCCAGTGGCAGCCCGTCGAGTGTGGATGCCGCTGCGCTCGACGATCCACTCATCTGTTGTCTCAAAGAGGGTGCCTATGTCCTCGTTGGTTACTATTCGGTCCGGCAGAGCCGTCCCCCAACCCGTGATGACGGCGCCGGTCATGACGCGTGCAGCCAGGCGATCGGTTGGCCGGTCTGCACCCGTTCGCCCGGGTGAGCCAGGTGGCCTTTGAGCTGGCCGGCGAACTGTGAGCGCACTTCGGTCCCAGACACGGTGCCCAACAGGGTCCCGACCTCGATGCTCGTGCCCGCGGCCAGGTCCACGTTCTCGGCGGGTTCGAAGACCCCCGCGGCCGGGCTGATCACGATTCGCTCCGATACGTACAGCAGCTCTCCCTGATGCCCGACGGCGTACTCGTGGAGGGCGCTGTTGCCGGAAACCGCGTCGACCAGGCGATCCAGGTCGGCCGGTTCCGAAACCGCCAGCGCAGACACGCTCGGGAGGGTGTGGCGGACCATGGTGCACAGAGCGTCACCGGGCCCGAGCTCGACGAAGAGGTGCTCGCTGTCGACGCCGGGATCCAGGCCTCCGAGGCGCATGATGCTCTGGCGCCATCTTATGGGGCTGCACAACTGGGCCGAGAGGAGCAGCTGCCAGTCGTCGGGCGAGCTGTGGATGCGGGCGTCGACGTTGGCCACGACCGGGATGTCGACGTCGTGGAAGGTGGTCGTGGAGAGGATCTTTCGCAACCGGTTGCGCGCCGGGGCCATGAACGGAGTGTGGAACGCCCCGCCAACTGCGACGGGTGTCACCTTCCGGGCTCCAAGGTCGAGGGCGATCGACGCGGCCCGTTCCACCGACGCCGATTCACCGGCGATGACGGTTTCCTCGGCGCTGTTGAAGTTGGCCAGCCACACTTCGCCGTCTGCCAGCCGACAGGCAACGTCGACGGTGTCTGAGTCGCAGCCCACCACCACGCTCATGACGCCCGGCTGAGCGTCGGCGGCGGCTTGCATGGCCTCGCCCCGTTCGGACACGACCCGTATGGAATCCTCGAACCCGAGGGCCCCGCTCGCAGCCAGCGCCGTGTACTCACCGACCGAATGGCCGGCCACCCTCGTGGGTTCGATGCCAAGGCGCTCGACGGCGTCGAGGATCAGCAAGCTGAAGGTAAATGTCGCCAACTGAGCGTTGCGGGTCTCCGTCAGTTCCTCGAGTGACGCGTCCAGCAGGAGGTGACCGATGTCCCGGTCGGCCGCGACCGATGCGTCCTCCACGATCTCCCACGAAGGGTGGTCGATCCACCGGCGGCCCATCCCTGGCCTCTGCGCACCCTGGCCGGGGAAGACAAAGGCTGGCAAGCGGGGGACCTCCTGGGGGGACGGGAATTATGCTGCGCTCATTGGACCCGTGGGTCCCTAGATTCGTAACAGCTAAGCTCCTCCGGCGCTGTTAAAGGTGTGTTACGCCCGCCCGGATGGCGGAACAGGCAGACGCGATGGTCTCAAACACCATTGGAGGCAACTCCATGCGGGTTCGATTCCCGCTCCGGGCACCGCCTTTACGTTGCGAAAGTGCTGGTCAGCGGGCTGGGAGGTTCAGAGGGAAAGTCTGGACTGCTCTGGGACCCTGCCCGACAGAGGCCGAGGGGTGTATGGTCGCCGTTTCGTTCGGGGGAGGGAACGTGGGATGGCTCTGATGGGGGAAAGCTGGGGTCGAGTCTCGGGGCGTCGGCCTGTCGATTCTGCTGTGAGGCGGCGCGGTCGCTGGGCGAACGCGGTTCTTCTGGTGGTTGTCTTGATCCTGGCGGTGATCATGGCTGTGACGTCGGGCGGGGCGAGGTCCAGACCGAGGGTCAAGTCGTCGGGGACCGCGGTTCGGGGGGTCCTGGTGGTGGGCGCGACCCATGGTCAGGACCATTTTGGTGGACTCGCCCGGCCCCTCTAGCTGAGGCCTGGAGGGAGCTGGCTCGTAGAATTGTCCAGCCGGGCCGCTCCCGAGGGAGGCGCCACAGACTCCCGCCACCTTTAGCTACGGCGTCGCTGAGGTCACCGGGGGGCTCACGCCGACACCAGAGTGTTGGACCGCCGGCAATTCGCTTGGGGTCGCACCTGGCTCGGACACCGGCTCGGTTCGGTCGTCGGCCACGGGGGCAGCGTCCGGCTCGTGCTCCGCCACGGTCGGCAGCTCGATGTGGATCAGCGTGCCGCCGCCCGGCGGGCAGGAAGCGACGGCCGTTCCGCCGTGGTCGCTGATCACTTTGCGGACGATCGCCAGGCCCAAGCCGGAACCCGCCATAGACCGCGCTGCTGGGGCCCGGTAGAACCGATCGAACACGCGCGGGAGGTCCTCCGCTTCGATACCTGGACCCTGGTCTCGCACGTCCAGCGTCCACTGGCCGTGGCGTTGCAGCCACACCGTCACGATGCCGTTGAGGGGGCTCCACTTGGCCGCATTGTCGAGCACGTTTAGTACGGCGCGCTCCAAGAGGGCGGGATTGGCTCGGATGGACCCCGGCGTGAGGCGGGCTTGGAAGGTCACGTTCGGAGCCCGTCGTCGGGCCCGCTCGACAGCGCGGTCGACGATGGCGTCGAATCGCACCTCTATCGGATCTGTCTGCCGCTCGTCTTCTCGGGCCACGTCCACCACGTCTCCGATCAGCGTGGTCAACTCCTCGAGCTGCGCGTGCACGTCGGCCACGAGCTCGGTACGGTCGGCCTCCGGAAGATCGGGAACCCGCATGAGCACCTCGATGTTGGTCCTCAGGCTCGTGAGGGGAGTGCGCAACTCGTGGCCCGCATCGGAAATGAGCTGCATTTGCTGTTGCCGGGACTGGGCCAGCGCGGTCAGCATCGAGTTGAAGGACCGGGCCAGCCGGGCCAGCTCGTCGTCGCCCCCTTGTTCTTCGATGGTGGCATCCAAGTCCTGGGTCGCCGCCACGTGCTCCGCAGCCGCCGTCAGCCGCTCCACCGGTCGTAGGGTCGTCTTGCCGATCAGGTAGCCGAGCCCGACCGCGACTCCGACGCCGCCGAGGGTTACGAGCAAGAGGATCAGCTTGAGGTCGCCGAGGGTGTGGTCGATGTCAGCCAGGGGCCGGTATATCTGTATGGCCACCGGGACGCCTTGAGTCGCGTAGCCGCCTTCGGTGATCACGCGATACGGGATGCCTTGGTAGCTGACGGTCCGGATGTTGTAGTCACCACTGGTCGTGGCCAAGTTGGCTTGTTTCTGGCTCACTGGAATGATCGTGTTTCCCGGGCCCGGAAAGATGACTTGCCTTTGCGACGTCACCAGCTGCAAGAAGCTGTTGTTGTCTCGACGAAGGAACCCGTCCACGCTTTGGGCGAGATGGCTTTCGGCGGGGGCGTTCTGCACGTCTGTTACGAGCGACGAATCGACTTGATTGAACAGTTGGTGGCTGACCGCGAAGTAGGAAGCGAGCGAGGCCAAGGCGACGGTGACGCCGACGGCGACAGCGATAAAGGTCCCGAGTCGGGCCCGGAAGGNNACCGAAGTCGTAGCCCCACACGCGGTCGAAGATCAGCTCTCGGGTTAGTACCTGTCGAGCGTTGCGCAGCAAGAGTTCCAGGAGCAGAAACTCGGTGCGGGTCAGCTCTATCCTCCGGTCGCCGCGTCGGATCTCCCGCGTGCCGGGGTCGAGCGAAAGGTCGGAGAAGCGCAGGACCTCGTCGTCGGACGGTCCGCTTCGCCGGAGCAGGGCCCTGATCCGCGCCAGCAGCTCCTCGAGCGCAAACGGCTTCACGACGTAGTCGTCGGCGCCTGCGTCCAAGCCGGCCACTCGGTCGTTGATGGCGGTGCGAGCGGTCAACATGAGCACCGGGGTGGCGTCTCCGGCGGCCCTGAGGCGCCGGCACACCTCCAGACCGTCCATGCGCGGCATGGCCACATCGAGGACGATGGCGTCGGCCGGCCGCTCGGCGTGGGCTCCCAGGGCGGACGTCCCGTCCTGGGCCATCTCGGTTTGGTAGCCCTCGAAGCGGAGAGCACGATCCAGCGCTTGCCGCACGGCCGGCTCATCGTCAACCACGAGGACTCGCATGCCAACAGTGTGTCGGAAAGAAATGAGAAACGGCTGAAACAGGGCGCGGGGCCAGTGAGATACACGAAGCCGGTCCTGACCCTCTCCGATAGGCTTCCGTGTCATGTCTCGCGTGCTCATCGAGCGCCGGCTGTTCGACGTCGCCCAGCGCCTCCGACGCGCCCGCGAGGAACTGGCGGTGATCGAGGAGCAGCTGGCCGCGCTGGCCGACGCGGCAGACGAAGCCCGGATCCGGTCTCTCGTCTCCGAGACCCCGTTGGCCCACAGAGAGTATGTCGAAGCACAGCGCCACGCCGATGCCATGCAGCGGACACAGCGGGCGGTGGCCGCGGACGTGGCAGAGTTGCAGACGACCCAGGACGAACTGCTCGACCGGTTGGTCGGCGGCGACTCGCCTGGTTCGTGACCCAAACCGACCTACAGCAGCCGGCTCCGGCCGGATACGTTGACCCCGATGTCACTCCGGACCATCTGACCCGCAAGGAGACCGCCCCGTGGCCGTACGCGTCGTGATCGCGGAGGACGAGGCCATTGTCCGCCTCGACCTCAAGGAGATCATGGAGGAGGAAGGCTACGAAGTGGTCGGGGAGACCGGTCGCGGCGACGAGGCCGTCGAACTGGTCCGTGAGCACAAGCCCGATCTCGTGATCTTGGACATAAAGATGCCGGGGATCGACGGGCTGACAGCTGCGCGCGAGATCAGCGCCGACCGTCTGTGCGCGGTGTTGATCCTGACTGCCTTCAGCCAACGGGACCTGATCGACCAGGCCCGCAACGCGGGTGCCCTCGCCTACCTGGTTAAGCCGTTCCAGAGGAGCGAACTGCTCCCAGCCATCGAAATGGCCTTGGGACGCTTCGCCGAGATGAAGGCCCTCGCCGACCAGGTCGAAACCCTGGAGGAGAGCCTCGAGGTCCGCAAGGCCGTGGACCGAGCGAAAGGGATACTGATGGACGAGCTGGGTTGGACGGAGAACCAGTCCTTCACCTGGATCCAGCGAACGGCGATGCGCGAACGGGTCAAGATGCTCGAGATCGCCCAACGGATCATCGGCGGGGACCTCCGCCCCGAGGCCGACACCGCCCAGTAGCTGTCGATTCGGAAGGGCCAGCACGAGGCGGCAGCGGATGGGCTCTAGCTGATGGGACCGCGAGCCCGCCGAGGATCGAGAAGGGGCCAGGAAGGCTGCGGGATCCCGGTGTCACGTCGACGCCAGGCAATCCCCGAAAGCGCCTCCAACACCACGCGGTTGCCGAGAAACGCGGTCACGTCGGCGTGGTCGTAGGGGGGCGAGACTTCGACCACGTCCACGCCTGCGAGCGGAACTTCCATGGCTATGCGCCTGACCGCGTCGAGCAGTTGCCTAGAGGTGAGGCCTCCCGGCTCCGGGGTGCCCGTGCCGGGCGCGGCCCCGGGGTCAACCACGTCGACGTCGACGCTCAAGAACACCCCGTCGCACTGATCGGTGGCGATCTCCATCGCATCTGTGAGGCAGGCGTCGAGGCCGCGGTCGACCACTTCGGTCATTTCAAAGCTGCGCATGCCTTGCGTGGCCATCCAGGCCAGTGTCTCCGGCTCCGGCCAGTACCCCCGAAGACCGATCTGTAGGAAACGGTCGCCGCGCGCCGCTCCCGATTCGATCAAGCGACGCATCGGAGTGCCGTGCCCGACNNTGGATGACCGACACCCGGCCCCAACCGACGTGGCGGGCCACCGCGGTCACGTCCGGCCAGGCGATGGTGTGGTCACCGCCCAATATCACCGGGATGGCGCCCGATGAGGCGACTTGGAGGACCGCGGCTTCGAGTCGGGCCATCGAACTGTCGATATCTCCGCCAGGCATCTCCACGTCGCCTACATCGACGACGCCCAAGTCGACGAGCGGGTCGACGCCCAAGGCCAGGTGGGGGCGGCTTCCGTCGTGGGGCAGGTAGTCCGTCAGGCGGATGGCTTGCGGGCCGAACCTGG
>PMHU01000181.1 GCA_003156795.1 Acidimicrobiaceae bacterium | reverse complement strand
ACCCTTCGGTGTCAGGGACCGTAGGCCATGGCGCGCTAGGAGTGGTGGATCCCACTGCCCGCTCGCACCAGCTGCCGGTCCAGCCGGAATGCAAGATGAGCTGTGTTTGGCTGTTCTCAGCAAACGTTAAGCAATGCCTCCAAGCTAGCCGACGAACCCCCTAGTCGCCAAACCGACACCCCCATTTGGTCGTCTGACCAGGTGCTTAGCGCTCTGGTCTACGCCCCGTAAGCGGGCGACGGCGGAGCGGATGGACCGATGTGGGTCGGGCCGAGAGGCCGCTCCAGTCGTGCGGCGCCGGGTCTGTCAAGCGAGCGGGTCGGAGCCGGCGTTGCCGATCAGGCCCTCGATTTCGTGGTCGAGCTCGTCGAGGGTCCCCATGGGAGAGTTGACCAGCGGGGTGGCGATATCTCCGACCGGGCGGCGCCAGTGGCCGCTGCGGCCGCCGGTCTTCTCCCACAGAGCGAGGTCTCCTATGACCATGGACCGGTCGGCGGACTTGCACATGTCGTAGATCGTGAGGGCGGCCACCGCGCAAGCGCTCATGGCTTCCATCTCCACGCCGGTGCGGTCGACCGTTTCGACCTGGGCTTCGACTTCGACGAATTCGTCGCCGAGGGTGAAATTGATGGTCACGGCGCCGACCAGCAGCGGGTGACAGAGGGGGATCAGGTCTGCGGTGCGCTTGGCGGCCTGGATCCCGGCGATGCGGGCCGCCCCGAGCACGTCTCCCTTGGTGATGGCGTTGCTGGCCACTTTGCCGGTGGTCTCCGGCTTCATGTACACCCGGCACCGGGCGACAGCCCGCCGGTGGGTGGCCTCCTTCGGCGTGACGTCAACCATGCGGGCACGCCCGAGCGGATCTAGGTGGGTGAGGCCGCGGTCGGACATGGCTGAGAGTCTACTTACGCGAGCCGACCCGCCAACAGGGTGTCGGCCGAACGACCTCTTCCGGAAACATCTTGGGCGTCGCACGAAGCGTCCCGCCGCCCAGTCCTGGCCGAATCGGCTCTAGCCGCCTATCTGGCTCATGCTGCGGACCGGGCGGATGAAGTGCACCTGCCCGATCGAGTGGCCGGCCCACTTGCGCCCCACCTCGGCTTCGATGGCGGCCGCGAGGTCGTCGTCGGTCCCGCCGCTGCGCAGGATCGACCGCACGTCGGTCTCGCGCACCGAGAACAGGCAGTTGCGCAACTGGCCCTCTGCGGTCAGGCGGATCCGGTCGCACGTGTCACAGAACTGCCGGGTCACGCTGGCGATCACCCCGACCCGGCCGGCGCCGTCGGCGTAGCGGTACGACTCGGCCGGCGCAGATTCCCCCGCCCGGCCGCCGGCCGGTGCTACGAGAGGCCATTCGGAGTCGATGATCTCCACGACCTCTGAAGCTGAGACGACCTGTTCCGAGCTCCAGAGGCCGGCGGCGTCGAGTGGCATCCACTCGATGAACCTGACTTCGACCCCCTTGGTCC
Organism: Acidimicrobiaceae bacterium; assembly: GCA_003156795.1. Taxonomy (GTDB): domain Bacteria; phylum Actinomycetota; class Acidimicrobiia; order Acidimicrobiales; family Palsa-688; genus PALSA-688. The sequence continues at coordinate 13,359 of PMHU01000181.1, read as the reverse complement.
GGCCGAAGGACGCGAAGTCCAGGATCTCGTCGTCGTTGAGCCCGCGCACGAGCACGCAGTTGATCTTGACCGGGTCGAGCCCGGCGGCCAGGGCGGCGTCGATCCCTTCCAGGACCTGCGGCAGGGCCTGGCGCCCGGTGATCGAAGCGAAGCGCTCCGGTCGCAGCGAGTCGCAAGAGACGTTGATCCTGCGCAGTCCGGCCCGGGCCAGGTCGCCAGCCTGGTGGGCGAGCGTCGCCCCGTTGGTTGTCATGGCCAGGTCCACGCCCAGGTCGGCCAGGCCACGAATCAGGACCGGCAGGTGGGCCCGNNCGGGGCAGCCACTTCATCCCCTCGTCGGGCATGCAGTAGGTACATCTGAAATTGCACCTGTCGGTGATCGACACCCGAAGGTCCCGGACGGTCCGGTCGTACGGGTCGATCAGGGGGACAGCCACCCCGCCAGCCTACGGTCCGAGCAGCAGTACGTCGACGGAGTCCCCGACGGCGGCATCCCGACCGGGCGGGATCACCGCGAGCGCGTCGGCCAGGGCCATGGCGTAGAGCTGGTGCGATCCCTGTCCCCCGGTGATCGACACGTGGAGGCGACCCCCCGCCCCGAAGGCAGCCCGGACGCGCACGAAGCTCGTCCGGCCGTCGCCCNNGTCGGCGACGGCCTCCACTGTGGGTCGGTCCAGGGAGCCTTCGCGGCGGCCGGCCATGGCCCGAAGACCCGGGCGGGCCAGCACTTCGTAGCTGACCATCGAAGAAACGGGGTTCCCGGGCAGACCGAACACCGGTGTGTCGCCGATCACCCCGAACGCGAACGGCTTGGCCGGGCGTATGGCGACCTGCATCCAGCGCATCCGCCCGACGCGGTCGAGCACGGACTTCACGTAGTCGAAGTCGCCCATGCTCACGCCGCCGCTGGTGATGATGGCGTCACAACGAGCTACCCCATCGAGCAGCGCCCTCTCGATTACGGTCTCGTCGTCGCGAGCGATACCGAGGTCCACGGCTACGAAGCCGTCACGGCGAAGCAGCGAGATCAAGGTGCGCCTGTTGGAATCGCGGATCTGGCCGGGAAGCAGCGCGCCGGCCCCGTCGATCAACTCGTCACCGGTCGAAAGCACTCCGACGACCGGCGCGGGGACGACGGCCACCTTTTCACATCCGATGCTGCACAACACCCCCACGTGGCCGGGGCCGAGGACCGTTCCCGCCGCGAACACCTCCTGGCCCGACTCGATGTCCTCCCCGGCCCGGCGGACGTGCTCGCCGGCCATCGCCGGCGCCGAGACAAGGACGTCGTCGCCTTCGCTGCGCGTCGTCTCCACTATCGCCACCGCGTCGGCCCCATTCGGGAAAGGGGCGCCCGTCATGATCCGAAGCGCCTCGCCGGGTCCGACCGAGCCGGATGGGGCGTGGCCGGCCGCGAGCGTGCCGATCACCCTCAACCGGGTCGGGCTCTCCTCGCTGGCCGACACCACATCTTCGGCGCGCACCGCGAACCCGTCCATGGCGGTGTTGGCGAACGGCGGCACCGCCTCGGCCGCGAACACCGGCCCGGCCAGGACCAGACCGAGACAGTCGGCCACCTCGACCGACACCGGCGGGCGGGGCTCGCACGCCGACAGGACCTCGGCCTGAGCCTCCCGCAGCGGGATCATTCTGGACCCAGGAAGTCCTTGAGAAAGATCCGCAGCGCCGGTCCCAGGTCCTCGCGTTCGAGGGCGAACTCCACCGTCGCCCGCAAGTAGTCGAGCTTGTTGCCGACGTCGTAGCGACCGTGAACAAACGAATAGCCGTACACCGCTTCCGTCCCCATCAGCACTTTGATGGCGTCGGTGAGCTGGATCTCGCCACCGCGCCCGGGCGCGGTCTGTTCGATGGCGTCGAAGATCCCGGGAGTCAGCACGTAGCGGCCCATGACCCCGAGGTCCGACGGGGCGTCCTCGGGCGCCGGCTTCTCGATTATGTCGAGCACGCGGACCAGCGAGTCGCCGGCCGGCTCGTGGGCCACGCAACCGTAGAGAGACACCTCTGAATGGTTTACCGACTTCAAGGCCAGAACGGAGCTGCCGGTGCGCTCGTGGGCGGCCAGCATCCCGGCCAGGATGCCCGACTTCTCGTGCATGATGTCGTCTCCGAGCATGACCACGAACGGCTGGTCGTCGACGTGCTCGCGCGCGACCGACACGGCGTGGCCCAACCCCAGCGGCTCCCCCTGGCGCACGTAATGGATTTCGGCCATGTCGGCGATGGCCCTCATCTGCGCCAGCTCTTCGTTCTTCCCGCCCTTCTCGAGGTAGTACTCGAGCTCGAAGGAACGGTCGAAGTGGTCTTCGATGGTCCGCTTGCCCCGCCCGCTGATGATGAGGATGTCCGTGATCCCGACGCTGACGGCTTCCTCGACCACGTACTGAATGGCCGGCTTGTCCACCAACGGGAGCATCTCTTTGGGCAGCGCCTTGGTCGCGGGAAGGAATCGAGTTCCTAGCCCAGCGGCGGGAATTACGGCTTTCTTGACCGGAGCAGTCACGTGGTCTGTTCTACCACCGTCCGTCGGCGGGTTCTTCCGCCCACTTCGGCCCTTCCGGTAGACTTGGCAGTCCAAACCTGAGAGTGCTAGCCGGCCGATCACCCCGGAGGGGCCCGAGCGCAATGCCTACCTACGAATACGCCTGCAAGTCGTGCGGAGAGCACTTGGAGGTGGTCCAGTCCTTCAAGGACGACGCCTTGACCACGTGCTCGGCCTGCGGCGGAGACCTACGCAAGGTGTTCGGGACCATCGGGATCGCGTTCAAGGGCAGCGGGTTCTACCGGACCGACAGCCGCAGCTCGGCCGCGTCCAAGGCCGCTTCGAAAACGGGGGGCGACTCGGCGGCCGCCAAGTCCGACTCCTCCTCCTCGTCGACGCCCAGTTCCGAGTCGGGCTCGTCGTCGAGCTCGGACTCCTCGTCGGGGTCCGGCTCGTCATCGTCGGGCTCGGATTCGTCAGGATCGAAGCCTGGCTCGGGCTCGAAGACCGGCTCTGGCTCGAAGACCGGCTCTGGCTCGTCGTCGGCCAGCAGCGCCGCCGCCTCTTAGATCCTTCCGTGGCGTACGCCGAGGTCGCCGTCATCGGCGGCTCGGGCTTCTACCGCTTCCTGGATGGCGCGTCCGAGGTCTCCGCGGACACCCCCTACGGAGAGCCCTCAGGTCCGTTGACGGTCGGGTCGGTAGGCAGACGCGCCGTCGCCTTCCTTCCTCGCCACGGAACCAAGCATCACGTCCCGCCCCACCGGATCAACGCCCGGGCCAACTTGTGGGCCCTGCGGGACCTTGGTGTCCGCCGCATCATCGGCCCTTGCGCGTGCGGCTCGCTCCGGTCCGACATCGGGCCCGGCGACCTGGTCGTCCTCGATCAGCTGGTCGACCGTACCTGGGCCCGCAACGACACCTACTTGGACGGTCCTCACGTCGACCACGTCAGCTTCGCCGATCCTTACTGCCCGGAGATCCGTCAGGCCCTGATCACGGCGGCAACCGACGAAGGCCAGTGGCCGGCCGGGGCCGTCCACGCCCGCGGCACGGTGGTTGTCGTGCAAGGCCCTCGCTTCTCCACCCGGGCCGAGTCGCGCTGGTACGCCGGCGCCGGCATCGACGTCATCAACATGACCCAATACCCAGAGGCCTACCTGGCCCGCGAGCTCGGCCTTTGTTACAGCGGCGTGGCCCTGGTGACCGACCGCGATGTCGGGGTCGAAGGCGACCCCGACATCGAGCCGGTGACCATGGAGGCTGCCATGGCCGTCCTCGCCGCCAACGTCGACCGCACCCGGGCCCTGCTCGCGGCTGCCATCCCGGCCATTCCCGTCGATGCCCGATGCGGCTGCCAGGCCGGCGGGGCTCCCAGCCTGGCCCGACCTCCCGCAAAAAACCCGCCTGAGTGAGCCCTCACTCATGTAGCCTGCGACGGTGGCCGGCCGAGGAACGAACCAACAGCTGAACGAACCGCGAACAGACTACGGGCCGGGCCGGACCCGCCCTCGGGCCGCGGCCCTGGCCCCCCAGGAGCGGCGAGCGGCCATCATCGAAGCCACGGTGGAGCTGCTCGCCTCCCACGGCACCGACGTCACCACCCGCCAGATCGCCGAGGCTGCGGCCGTGGCCGAGGGAACGATCTTCAGGGTCTTCCCCGACAAGGAGTCGCTCATCGCGGCGGCGATCGAGCAAGCCTTCGACCCGGCCCCGGTCGAGGCCGAGTTGCTCGCCATCGACGCGACCCTTTCCCTGGAGATGCGCCTGGAGGCGGCGGTGGACGTCCTCCAGTCCCGATTCACCAGCATCTGGCGTCTCATGAGCGCGGTGGGCAGGACCAAGGTGCACGACAATCATCACGACCCATCCGACCGGCGAGGCCCCCAGACGCTGGGCGCCCTCGCCACGGTGTTCGAACCCGACCGGGAGCGGCTGAGTCGGGACCCCATGGTGGCCGCCCAACTGCTGCGCGGTCTCATCTTCGCCGGCACCCATCCCGCCCTGCTCGTCGACGAACCCATTTCTGCCCCGGAGATCGTGGGCGTGTTTCTCGACGGGATCCTCGCCCGCCCCGGACAGTCATGCTGATCCGCCTCCTGCGGACCTTTCTCCGTCCGTACCGAAACCTGCTCGCGGCCGTACTGGTACTGCAGTTCGTGCAGACCTTGGCCACCCTTCTCCTGCCGACTCTCAACGCCGACATCATCGACAAGGGCATCCTGACCGGCGACACCGGTTACATCTGGAGGCTGGGCGCGGTGATGCTGGGTATCGCCGCCGTGCAGGTGGTGTTCGCAATCGCCGCGACCTACTTCGGTTCCCGCGCCGCCATGGCGTTCGGTCGTGACGTCCGCAAGAGCCTGTTTCACCAAGTGACCGGATACTCGGCCCAGGAAGTCGGTCACTTCGGCGCCCCGTCGCTGATCACCAGGATCACCAACGACGTCCAGCAGGTCCAGATCCTGGTGGTCATGGCCTGCACCCTCTTCGTGGCCGCTCCCATCATGCTGGTGGGAGGCGTCATCCTGGCCGTTCGAGAGGACGGTCCGCTCTCGCTCATCCTGGTAGTGAGCATCCCGGCCATGGGTTTGGGACTCGCCCAGGTCGTCGTTCGCATGGTGCCCCAGTTCCAGGTCATGCAAACCCGCTTGGACCGGGTCAACAAGGTGCTCCGCGAACAGATCACGGGTGTCCGGGTGGTGCGGGCGTTCGTGCGGGAACCCGAGGAAGGCGAGCGCTTCGGTCTGGCCAACGACGAGCTCACGCTCACTTCGTTGAGGGCTGGGCGGCTCATGGCCTTCATGTTCCCGACCGTCATGCTGGTGCTCAACGTGTCGAGCGCGGCGGTGTTGTGGTTCGGCGCCGATCGAGTAGGTAGCGGCCACCTCCAAATCGGGGCCCTCGTCGCCTTTCTCAGCTACCTGGTCCAGATACTGATGTCGGTCATGATGGCGACTTTCGTGGCCATGTTGTGGCCCCGCGCTGCCGTGTGCGCCGAGCGCATCCAGGAAGTCCTTTCGACCCAATCGTCCGTCGCCCCGCCGGCACAGCCCGTGACCGAGCTCACGTCGCGAGGCACGCTCGAGCTGCGCGGCGTCGGGTTCAACTACCCCGGGGCCGAGTCCCCAGTGTTGTGCGACATCTCGTTGCAGGCAGTAGCGGGCCAGACCACCGCCATCATCGGCAGTACCGGATCGGGCAAAACCACCCTGCTCAATCTCGTACCACGCTTGTTCGACGCCACGAGTGGCGGCGTCGTCGTCGACGGCGTGGATGTCCGCGAAGTCGATCCCGAGCTGTTGTGGAGCCGGATCGGCCTCATACCCCAGCGGCCTTACCTGTTTTCGGGAACGGTCGCCAGCAACTTGCGCTACGCCGATCCGGACGCGTCAGACGAAGACCTCTGGGCGGCCCTCGAGGTGGCCCAGGCGCGGGACTTCGTGACTGCCATGCCTGGTGGTCTCGACGCCCGGATCGCCCAAGGAGGTACGAACGTCTCCGGAGGGCAACGCCAGCGCCTGGCCATTGCGCGCGCCCTCGTGAAAAAGCCGGGTATCTACCTGTTCGACGATTCCTTCTCGGCGCTCGACCTGGCCACCGACGCCCGTTTGCGGGCCGCGCTCGCTCCGGTAACTGCCGACGCCACGGTGGTCATCGTGGCCCAACGGGTGTCGACCATCGCCAAGGCCGATCAGATCCTGGTGCTGGAGGACGGGCGCCAGGTCGGCCTAGGGACCCACCGCGAGCTGCTCGAGACCTGCCAGACCTACGCCGAGATCGTGGCGTCGCAAATGACGGCGGAGGAGGCCGCGTGAGCCGGTTGTCGCGAGAGGGCGTGCCGGCATGAGCGTGGAGGCACCGGCCAAGTCACCGCAAGTCGAGGCCCGCAACGGCCTCGTTGGGCGCATGGGCATGGCGGGGATGCCGGTGGAACGGTCCAAGGACTTCAAGACGTCCACCCGCCGGCTGGCCCAGCGGCTCCGTCCCGACCGGTTCGCCTTCATCGGCGTCGTGATGTTGGCCGTCGGCAGCGTGGCCCTATTCGTAATCGGGCCAAAGATCCTCGGGCACGCCACCAACGTGATCATCGCCGGCCTACGCGGCCGCGCCCACGGGGTCGGCATCGACTACGGCGAGCTCCACGAGCTCCTGTTCCTGGCCGGAGGCTGCTACGTGGTCTCGGCCATGCTCTCATACTCGCAGTCCTACCTTTTGGCCGGAATCGTGCAGCGCACCATGTACCAGTTGCGGGCCGACGTCGAAGCCAAGCTCAACCGCTTTCCCCTCCGCTATATCGACCGACAGCCACGGGGCGACCTGCTCAGCCGGGTGACCAACGACATCGACAACCTGGCCCAGAGCTTGCAGCAGACCCTGAGTCAGATGCTGACGTCGACGCTGACGGTTGTCGGAGTCGTGATCATGATGTTCCTGATCTCGCCTCTCCTCGCGCTGGTGGCCCTGATCACGATCCCGTTGTCGGTGTTCACGATCAGGTTCATCGCGAAGCGATCACGGAGCCGCTTCCAAGCCCAGTGGAAGCACACCGGTCAGCTGAACGCCCAGGTCGAAGAGACGTTCACAGGCCACACCCTGGTGAAGGTCTTCGGCCGCCAGGCCGATGTCGAGCGACGATTCAACGAGAAGAACGAAGAGTTGTTCGAAGCCGGATTCGGCGCCCAGTTCATCTCGGGGATCATCCAGCCCGCCATGATGTTCCTGGGCAACCTCAACTTCGTCGCTATCGCCGTGATCGGGGGTTTGAGGGTCGCTTCGGGATCGTTGAGCCTCGGTGACATCCAGGCCTTCATCCAGTACTCCCGTCAGTTCACCCAACCGATCACCCAGCTGGCCTCGATGGCCAACGTCATGCAGTCAGGCATCGCCTCAGCCGAGCGGATCTTCGAACTGCTCGACGCCCCGGAGGAGAGCGACGACGCCCGGTACGAGCCGCTCGAAGGTCCGCTCCGTGGCCGGGTCGAGTTCGACCACGTGTCCTTCTCCTACGATCCCGCCAATCCCCTCATCGACGACCTTTCGTTGATCGCCGAGCCGGGTCAGACTGTCGCCATCGTGGGGCCGACCGGAGCCGGCAAGACCACGCTGGTCAACCTCATCATGAGGTTCTACGACGTCGACGGAGGCTCCATCACCCTCGACGGCCACGACATTTCGCAGCTTCGGCGACGGGACCTGCGCGCCAACATGGGGATGGTCCTCCAGGACACGTGGCTCTTCGAGGGGACGATCAGGGAGAACATCGCGTTCGGTAATCTCGAGGCCACCGACGAGCAGATCCTCGAAGCAGCGCGGGCTACCTACGTCGACCGCTTCGTCCATTCCTTGCCGGACGGCTACGACACCGTCCTCGACGATGAAGGCGGCACCGTCAGCGCCGGAGAGAAGCAGCTGCTGACAATCGCCCGAGCCTTCCTGGCCGATCCCACGATCCTCATCCTCGACGAGGCCACCAGCTCGGTAGACACCCGGACCGAAGTGCTGATCCAACGGGCCATGGCCGCACTCCGGTCCAACCGGACCAGCTTCGTGATCGCCCACCGACTCTCCACCATCCGCGACGCGGACACCATCCTCGTCATGGAGTCGGGACGCATCGTCGAGCAGGGCAATCACGAGGAGCTGCTGGCCAACGAAGGGCCCTACCACGCCCTCTACCACGCCCAGTTCGCGGCGGCCGCAGTCGACGTAGACGTGGCCTGAGAGTGGGCCGTCGGGCGAGCGGCCTTGCCGGCGCGACGGGCGGCGGCGAAGACGGNNGCGAAGACGGCGCGACGGGCGGCGCGACCTACCCGTTCAATCGCGCTAACGCGCCACTGCATCGACGCCGTCGCGATCCAGTGTCGCGTTACCTTCGAAATGTTCACCTAACGCGCCAGCGGTCCGGTCAATGGCGAAGTCAGTGGCGCGTTAGCGCGACCAGGGCTCGATGGCAACGGCATCGAAGGGGAATGGTGTCGATCATCGACGCCAAACCAGCACCGTCGTGACGACCGAACCGCCTCCTATCTAGGACGCTTGGAGTCGCCGAACCGTTGAGGTCACAACCGAGTTGCCGGCCGGCGGGATCGTCGCCAGGCGGCCCAGGCCCGACCGATCCCGTAGGCGAACGCGCTCATGGTGCCCACGAAGAATCCGATGGGCCAGTTCGAGGCGTAGGAGCTGGCGATGGCGGCCCACACGGTGGCGAGGGCGATCGCCATGGAAAGGATGATGGCGACCGGCGGGCGGTCGGTGAAAGAGCGGGCCGCGGCCGGGGGCCCGATCATCAACGAGAAGATGAGCAGGGCGCCGACCACGGGCACGGTCATGGCCGTGGCGACGGCGAGGACGACCAGGAAAGCGATCTCCATGCGGTGGCTGCGCACGCCCCTGGCCTCGGCGATCTCAGGGACGACCGAAGAAAGCGTGAGGGGCCGATACATGAAAACGATGGCGGCGATGCAGACGACGGCTAGGAAGGCGACGGGCAGGAGCTCCGTCGTCGACACGCCGAGGACCTCTCCGAACAACAGCGCGTAGATGGCCGGCTCGTACTCGGTGCTACGCGACAGAAACAGGGCCCCGAGGGCGAGCATCAATACCAGGGCCAGGGCGGTGACGACGTCGTGGCGGCCCCTACGCCCGAGCGTGCCGATACCGAGCGCGGCGAACACGGCGAACACGCCGAGACCCAGGAGCGCGTTGAGGCCGAGCAGGTTGGCCGCTGCCGCTCCGGCGAAGGCTCCGTTGGGGATGGCGTGGGCGGGGAACGCTGAGCCGCGCAGCACCACGAAGAAGCCGACCACGCCCGCCAGGGCGGCGACGACCGTCGCCACGACCCAGGTGTTGGTCATGAATCCCGAGAACACGATCAGTGCCTCTTCGCCGGCGCCGACGTCGCGGCCCGCCGAGCCGGGAGTCCCGACGCCAGGTAGATCAAGAAGGTGAGGGCGACGATGAAGAAGCTGACCGGGTATCCGTTGTGCGATGAACCCCAGTAGTAGCTGTCGTAGGCGAGGAGCACGCCGACCCAGGTGGCGGCGACCCCGATGGCCACGGCGGTGATCAGGGCGGCGCCGATCCGCTTGGTCAGGCGTAGAGCGGCGGCCGCGGGACCGATGAGCAGAGCGGTGGAAAGGATGGAGCCGATGGCCAACGACGACAGGCCGACCGACACGGCCAGGGCGAGCATGAACGCCAGGCCGACCGGCCGGAGGCGGACGCCTCGGGCGGCGGCGATGTCGGGGCTCATGGTGGCCAGCAGGAGCGGGCGGTAGATGACGGCTAAAGCAACCAGGGAGATGACGCTGAAAGCGACCACGATGGGGACTTCGCCAGGGTCGAGGGTGAAGATCGACCCGAAGAGGATCTGTTGGGTGGCGCCGGTGGTGGCCCTGGTGGTGGTGTCGAGATAGAGAAACAGAGCGGCCAGGCCGATGCTCGCACCCAGGACGATGCCGGTAGCCAGGTCCCGGCCGCGGACGCGTTGCACGCCGATCAGGTCCATGGTTCCGCTTCCGACGAGGCTGAGGCCTATGAACCCGAGCAGGGGGTTCATCCCCAGCAAGAATGCAGCCGAGCCGCCGGCGGTGGAGACGTCCGTCAGGGTGTGGCCGGCGAAGGATTGGCCGCGTATGACGGTGAAGATCCCGACCGCGGCGGATACCACGGCGACGACACCGCCGATGGTCAGGGCCACGTGCACCGGCTGGCTCGAGAAGAAGCCGGGCTCGACGATGAAGTGCACGGCCCGTCAGCCCAGCTCGATCCCGGCCCCCTCGGCCGCCAGCCTGGCGGCGTCGGGGTAGCCGGGTCCGGCTATGACGAGAACGCGGTCGTGGATGTGAAGCACCTCGACGGGGTGTCCGTACAGGCCGCTGAGAACTTCGGTGCGGATGACCTCGTCGGTCGTTCCCGCCGCGGCCCGACCGCCTGCTAGGTAGACGACGCGATCCATGACCGGAAGGAGCGGGTTCATCTCGTGGGCGGAGAGGAGCACGGCGATGTGATGCTCGGTGGCGATGCGGTGCAGCAGGCCGATGATCTCCTGCCCCGAGCGCAGGTCGAGGTTGGCCAACGGTTCGTCGAGGAGCAGCAGCCGGGGGCGACTGATGAGCGCGTGGGCGATGAGGACCCGCTGCTGCTCACCGCCTGAAAGGATCCCGACGCGGGCGTTCGCGAAGCGCTCGGCATCGACGGCCGCGAGCATTTCGTCCACGAGACTGGTGCGGGTCTTCGACGGCATCGGAATGCCGAAGCGGTGACCGTCCAATCCGAGCCCTATGAGATCGCGGGCCCGCATGGGCATGTCGGGGTCGAGCAGGACCTTCTGGGGGACGTACCCGATCGATCGGTTTCGCCGGTTGCCGGCGTCCCCGGCGACGACGACCCGACCGCGGCCCGGTCGCTGCAAGCCGAGGATGACGCGCAGCAGAGTGGTCTTGCCGGCTCCGTTGGACCCGATCAGCCCGGTGAAGCTGCCCGGGGCGATGGCGAAGGCGACGTCCTCCAGGATGGTCCGCCCGCCGAGCGCGACGGTGACCCCCTCGACGCGCAGCACGTCGGGTTCATTGGCGGTGACCGGCTGGGAGCGGTCGGTCACAGGTGCTCGGTCGACGTGCCGTCGGCGACGGCGCTCTGGATGGCCTGGACTTCCGCCACCATCCACGACTGGTAGTCGTAACCCGGTGTCGGCATGGTCTCGTACACGCCGACCACAGGGATCCCCTTCTTCTGGGCGGTCTGGCGGATCGAGGTGGTCAGGGCGTCGACCACCTGCTGGTTGTAGCAGAACACCTTGACCTGGTGTTTGGTGAAGAAGCCGTTCTCGAGGGATATGTCCTCAGGGCTCGGGTCGATGCCGTTCATGATGTCGGCTTGGAAACCGAACGGGGTCATGTTGTCGATCCCCATCGCCGTCAGCAGGTAGTCGGCGACCGGTTCGGTGGTCGCTGCAGTCGTGCCTGCGTACTTGGCTTTGAAGGCCGCGATGGCGTCCAACCACGGGTTGAGCGAGGTCACGAACTTCGCTGCGGCGGCCTGGAAATAGGCGGCGTGGGCCGGCTGCAAGGCGGCCAGAGCGGTTGACACGGCTCGGGCGACCGCGGGCATGGTCGTCGGGTCGTACCACAAGTGCGGGTTCGGGGTGTCGGTCGGCAACCCCAGCAGCTTCTGGACGATGATCACCCTGCGAGCCGAGTTCGACGACGCCGACTCGATCTTGGTCATGAAGTCGTCGTAACCGACACCGTTCTGGACGATCAGCTGGGCCGAGCTCACCTCGCGGGCGACGCGCGGGCTGGACTCGAACGTGTGCGGATCTGTGTTGGGGTTGTTGAGGATCGACGACACGTCGACGTAGCGCCCGCCGATCTGGCTGATCACGTCGCCATACTCGTTTTCCGCCCCGACGGCGTTGATCACGCCGGAATCCGGCGCGACGGACGACCCCACGGAGTCCGCCACTCTGGCCCCGCCGCCGCATCCCGTCGCCGCCGTCATCGCCGCGGCCACGAGGGCGCCCGCCGCCAACCGTCTTCCCCGCCGAGGCGACTCTCCCTCGAACGGCCTCATGATTCACGTCCGTGCCAGCGGGAAACCACTTTCGAAACATAGGCTAAGACTGAGTCTCAATGCAAACATTCCCTGGCGCCTGAAGGCGAAGGCGGGGCGGTCCGGTAGCGTCGACCCGCACCCCCCGAGCGCAGCCCAAGGAAGCGAGAGCGTCCATGGCCGACCCCAAACAAGACGTCCGACCCAGCGATACGGCCGAACCCGGCGGGCCGCCCAAGGCCGCCACTGTGGCGCGCGAGGACCGCTTGGACGAGCAGGGCGTCGATTCCTTCCCTGCCTCAGACCCCCATTCCGACTGGGCCGGGCCCCCGCCCTAGAAACTTCGGCCGGCCTAGGTGCTCACTGGAGCTTGACCAGAGCCTCGTTGAGTTGGAGGACGTTGACGTAGTCACTACCCAGGAACCCCAGCTCGGCGCGGTGGGTCTCCTTCTTGATCAGCGCGGCGAGGGACGAAGCCGGTACGCCGGTGGCGTTGGACACCATGGGGATCTGGACGCTGGCGTCCTGGGGGGTGATGTCGGGGTCGTAGCCGCTGCCCGACGTGGTGACCAGGTCCGGGGTCGGGTCGTCGACGCCCAACCCTTTCCAGTAGGCGATCAGCTGGATCGTGGCGTTCAGCAAGAGCTTGGAGCGCGGGCCGTAGTTGGTAGCCGCAGACTCCCCGCTGACGCCGTTGGCCTCGAGCGGGTTGTCCCCGCCGGACTGGGTCTTGCTGGCCGCGTAGGGGCCGGTGTCGTCGGGACGGCCGTGGAAAACGCAGCTGCCGACCGAATGCCCAGGGCACTTGGCTGCGGCCCAGTTCTGACCGATGAGGGTCGAGCCGTTGGCGGTGATGGACCCGTCGGCCTGATGCTTGAAGAACAGCTGGGATACGCCCGTGCCGGCGTAGGCGAACGCGAACGTGAAGATCACGGCGATGACGACAAAGATGGCGGAGCGGCGAAGGTGGTCGAGCATTAACCGGCTTCCATCAGTAGGCGTGCAGGGCGACCAGCACGAGGTCTATGAGCTTGATGAAGATGAAGGGGACGATGATCCCGCCCACTCCGTATATGTAGACGTTGCGGCGCAGGATGGCCGCCGAGGACGCGGCCCGGAACTTCACGCCTCTCAAGGCCAAGGGGATCAGAGCGACGATCACGAGCGCATTGAAGATGACGGCCGACAGAACTGCGCTCTGCGGGCTGTGCAGCTTCATGATGTTGAGGGCGTTGAGCGGGCCGTATTTCTTGCCGACCGGGACGTACAGGGTGGCGAACAAGGCCGGGATGATGGCGAAGTACT
>PMHU01000005.1:2372-2583 GCA_003156795.1 Acidimicrobiaceae bacterium | reverse complement strand
GCGCCGAGAACAAAGTGGTCCCCTACGCGGTGGCGAGCAGTATGGACTCACCCAATCCGGACCCGGGCGAGGAGCACCAGCACACCAATACGCAGCTCTTCAACGTCCTCGACGAACTCAATCGCTTCAAGGACGCCGAGAAAATGGTGGCTCCGTTCAATGCCCCGGCCGCGGGCCAGGAGCCCACCATGGACGGCTTCGTCACCGACTA
>PMHU01000005.1:2157-2330 GCA_003156795.1 Acidimicrobiaceae bacterium | reverse complement strand
GTATTCGACCACTGGTTCAGCGAAGTGCCGTCGCAGACCATGACCAACCGGTCATTCTGGACGGCGGCGACCGCGTCGGGGTTCGTGGTCAACCGCCCCATGAGCGACTTCATGCACCACAACCAGGCCGAGACGCTCTTCGAGCGCCTCGAGCAGCACGGCAAGACGTGGAA
>PMHU01000005.1:0-2139 GCA_003156795.1 Acidimicrobiaceae bacterium | reverse complement strand
CCCACTTCGTGCCCTTCTCCGAGTTCGAGCGAGACGCGTCGGAGGGCACCCTTCCGGACTTCTCACTCATTGAGCCGAACCTGCTGGCGGGCCACAGTGACTACCACCCGGCCTTCGGGCGCGCGTTGCTCCCGGGCATAGAGGTCCCTATCGATCCTCCCTCGTCAATCCTGGCCGGAGAAGCATTCCTGGCGCGTATCTACCACGCCATCAAGTCGGCCCGGTCACCNNCCCATCGGCACCGGCCGGGCCACTCGGCTTCCGCTTCGATCGCTCCGGGTACCGGGTCCCCGCCATCATCGTCTCGCCCTGGGTGGAGGAGGGGGTCGTCTTCAACGAGGAGTACCGGCACACTTCGATGATCGCCACGCTGCGCGAGGTGTGGGACCTGGGCCAGCCGTTCACCGATCGTGATGCTGCAGCCCGCAGGTTCCACCACGTTCTCAGCCTCGATTCGCCCCGCCACCCGGACACGTGGCCAGAACCTGTGGCGCGGCCGGTCCCCGCTTACCAGATGGAGCGGGTGGCGGCCGGCGAGGCCCTCAGCACGCTGGGCAAGCACCTCTGCCACGGCCTCCTCCACCACGCCAAGAACACTGGGATGACCGTTCCCCGGGCGCCCTCGGATCCCAATGCCGAGATTTCCCCGGAGCTCGCCCTCGGCATCGTGGGTCGGCTGGCGGCAAAGTTCTTTCCGAAGCTGGCGCACGAGGAGGCCACGGCAGGAGTCGGCGAAGACCACTGATCCACACCAAGTGGAGAACTCCGCCAGAGTTCCCACCGGGTACCGGCGGGCGACCGTCGCGACGAGGTCGGCGTCGGGTCCTTGTCCTCAATCTCCCAGGCGTGGTCGAGAACGTGCCAGGCCAACCGTCGGATGGCATAGCGGATTCCTTTCGCTCACCGTCGGCTCCCGCTCATCAGGCTGTTGGTGCCGGCACGGCGCCCTCCGTTCGAGGCCCGTCCTCCCTAGCGATTGGGGGTGCGCAGCTTGAACTGGGCCCCGGAGGGGTCCGCCACCGCGGCCAGGCGGCCGTAAGGGTTCTGCTCGACGTCCCTGATGACCGAACCGCCCAGGGCCTTGACCCGGGCCACCATGGCCTCGGCCTCGTCGACTTCCCAGTAGATCGACCATTGGGCAGGCGTGCCATCGGAGAGCCAGGCGCTGGCGTCCATGACCCCGGCCAGCTCGCCCTCCCCGCCCGGCTCGCGCATGGTGCTGTAGCGGAACTCGTCGGAGTCGCCGACGACGTTGGTGTCCCAGCCGAACACCGAGCGGTAGAAGTCGACGGCGCGGGCGTGGTCCCGGGTGTGCAACTCGAACCAACTGGGCGCCCCGTGCTCGCCCAAGACGGTGAAGCCCGGGAAGGTCCCCGCTTGCCAAGCGCCGAGCGTGGCGCCGGTCGGGTCGATCAGCACCGCTTGGATACCGAGGTCGGCCACCGGCATGGGGGGCGAGATGATCTGGGCCCCCTCGGCCTCGGCCACGGCCACCGTCTTGGCAATGTCGGGCGTATCGAGGTAGATCTTCCAGCTGTCATCGGCTGCCATGTCGGGTCCCATGTCGCCCATGCCGCCGGCGATGGGTGCCCCCCGGTGGGTGAACATGAAGTACCCGCCGAACTCGGGGTTCGCCTCCTGGGCCTCCCAGCCGAAGAGCTCGCTGTAGAACGCTCGACTGCCCTCGATGTCGGAGGTCCACAGANNCAGCACGGCGATCCGAGAGGGGCACGGTCGCGGGTGGTCATGGCTGCTCCTTTTGTCGTGGTGGTTGATCCAACGGTTCGGGATTTCCCCCAGTATGGACGAAGCCGGGAGCCGAATTCATCGGTCTTGCCAGGATCTCTAATACGGCGCTCAACGAGCCACGCCACGGGCGCCCGAGGCGGCGGGGACCGACACAAGTTGCGAAATTCCACATCTCCGTTGTCCGGTCCACATTTCCATGATCCGACGTTCCGACGGTGCCGAATAATCCACGGATCAGGTGGCAATGCCCGAACCCCTCGGGGCCGGGAAAGTCCTCGGGCCGGGTGTTCGAGGCATGCGATCGGGGGTGGAGCGAAAGGTGATCGGCGGGGAGATCCGGGCTGGCCACGCGCAGCGTCGCGTCATCCCTGATCTCCGCAGAACGGGAAT
>PMHU01000199.1 GCA_003156795.1 Acidimicrobiaceae bacterium | reverse complement strand
CAGGGCGACGTTGACGATGGTGGCGTCGAGGACCACCATCAGCTGGGCCGTGAGAATGACGGCGAGAACGATCGAGGGGTGGGCGCGCCACCTGCTGGGCGCCCGCTGGAGGTTTGAGACTTGGACCATTGACTACGGCCTTTCCGCTGGTATTCTGGGAGGCAAAGCGGAAGCTTCCTCCATTTAGTATACGGAGGGTGCCTCCGTTTAGCAAGGAAGTTTTGTGGCCGTTTCCGCGAAAATAAGTTGTGGAGGTGCCAGGGCCGTGACCGCCCAGCACAAAGCGAGCATCGACGAGGAGGTGGGCGACCGACCGATGAGGGCCGACGCCCGGCGCAACAACGAGCGCCTCGTCGACGCGGCCCGCAAGGTCTTCGCCGAGCACGGTGGCGGCGCCTCGATGGAGGCCATCGCCAAGCAGGCCGGCGTGGGCGTCGGCACCCTGTACCGACACTTCCCGAAGCGGATCGACGTGGTCGAAGCGGTCTACCGTGATGATGTAGACGTCCTGGTGGGCTCGGTAGATCGGGGCCTGACCCAGCTCGATCCGTGGTCGGCCCTGGAAGCCTGGCTGCACGCCTACGTCGACTACGGCCGATCCAAGCGTACGTTCCTCAACGAACTGCACGAAGCGTTCGAGAAGAACCCGGACCTCAAGCCGGCGTCGCGCGACCGCATCTGGGCGGCCTGCAACCAGGTCCTGACGCGAGCCCAGGCGGCGGGCTTGGCCCGCACCGACATCGACGGCCAGGACCTGATGCAACTCGTGTCGCCGATGTGCATGAATGGCACGCTGTCCGCCGAGCAAGGCCGGCGCCTACTGATCATGGTGCTCGACGGCCTCCGGCCCCCGCGCCCATAGCCCACCTCAACAGTTCCATACCGATCGCCGACAAGGGGCCGCGGCCGGACGGTGCCCCCGGTAGTGCCCCCGGTAGGATTCGAACCTACGCACCCGGCTCCGGAGGCCGGTGCTCTATCCCCTGAGCTACGAGGGCGCTTGCGCCAGGTGCGGAGTCGCCGGGCCGCTTTCGAGCATAGCCGGGTCGGCCGCTGCCCTACCATGGGCGGATGCCGAGCGGCACGGTCCTCGTGGTTGACGATGACCCCGTGATCGTCAACCTTCTACAGGTCAATTTCGAGATCGAGGGTTACGACGTGCTCGCCGCTACTGGGGGCGAAGCCGCTCTGGCCCAGGCCAGGACGGGGCATCCCGGCGTGATAGTCCTCGACGTCATGATGCCGGGGATAGACGGCTTGGAAGTGGCGCGCTTGTTGCGTGAAAGCGAGGAGACCCGGTCCATCCCGATCATCCTTCTGTCCGCCAAAGCTCAAGCGGCGGACATCCAGGCCGGGTTGGCCGTCGCCGACGACTACGTGACCAAGCCGTTCGAACCCCTCGAACTGTTGGAGCGGGTGGCCTCACTGCTGGAGCGCACCCGCCCCGCCGGTTCGGGCTGAATGCTGCCCGATCCAGATCCGGAACCGTCGCCGCCAGCCGGCCACGGACCCCTGCCGACGCACCTGCTTCCTGACGGGGCGTCGATCGGTCCCGACGGCCGTCTGTCGATCGCGGGGGTCGATCTGCTCGAGTTGGCGGGCGAGCACGGGACGCCGTTGTTCGTCTACGACGAGGATCACCTGCGCGCCCGGTGCCGTGAAGCCGTAGCCGCGTGGGGCAGCGGGGTGGCCTACGCGTCCAAGGCGTTTCTGTGCCGGGCCATGGCTCGGCTCGCCCATGAAGAAGGCATGTCGATCGACGTATCGACTGGCGGCGAGCTCCACGTCGCTTTGGCAGCCGGAGTTCCGGGTGAACGGCTCGTTCTGCACGGCAACAACAAGTCTGAAGCGGAGCTGGGCCGAGCCATAGCGGCCGGCGTGGGCCGGATAGTCGTCGACTCCTTCGACGAGATCGACCGGCTCGACCGGCTGGCGGTGACGCAGTCGGGTCGGCCCAAGGTGCTCGTCCGGGTGACGCCGGGCGTCGAAGCCCACACCCACGAGTACGTCATGACCGGGCAGGACGACTCGAAGTTCGGATTCGGCCTGGCGTCAGGCGCGGCGGCAGCGGCCGTGGCCCGGTTGCGCAGGGCGGGATCGCCCGTTGAGCTGGTGGGTCTGCATGCTCACATCGGCTCCCAGGTCTTCGCCTTGGACTCGTTCGACAAGGCCGTGGCAGTTTTGGCCGAGTTCTTCCTGCCCCTCGGACTCTCGGAGCTGTGTGTAGGAGGAGGGCTCGGCGTGGCTTACGTCGACGACGAGAGGTCGCCGTCGATCACCGACTGGGCTGAGGCAGTACGCGCCGCCGCCTCCGCCGCCGGCATCGGAAAAACAGTGCGCCTGACGGCCGAACCAGGACGTTCTGTCGTGGCCGCCGCAGCCGTGACCTGTTACACGGTCGGGACGGTCAAAGAAATCCCAGGTATCCGCACCTACGTCAGCGTCGACGGAGGCATGAGCGACAACCCGCGGCCCGTCTTGTACGGGAGTGGCTACGAAGCCTTCCTCGTGCGAGCGGTCGGGGCGAGCCGCCCGCGCACCGTGACGGTCGTCGGCAAGCACTGCGAATCCGGCGACGTCATCGTTCGGGATGCCCAGGTTCCTGAAGGTCTGGCCGTTGGTGACGTGCTCGCCACGCCGGTAACTGGGGCGTACGGACATTCCATGGCGTCCACTTATAACAAGGTGCCCCGGCCGCCGGTCGTGTTCGTCCGCGACGGGAACAGCAGGGTCGTGATCCGGCGCGAAACCCTCGACGACTTGATGGGTTTCGACCTCTGAGGGTCGAGCCGGGGTGGTCGGCATGAGCCGCACTACCCTGCGGGGCATGACTACGGCTTTGCGGGTCGGGCTGTTGGGGTGTGGCAACGTCGGCGGCGCGCTCGCTCATCTACTGGTTGACGACGCCGAGCGCATCGCGGCCCGCACTGGGATCGAGTTGCAACTCGCCGCAGTAGCCGTCCGCAGCCTGTCCCGAGAGCGCGACGCTCCGATCCCGCCCGGTGTGCTCACGACAGATGCCGGCGCCGTGGTGTCCGATCCCGACGTGGACGTGGTGGTCGAGGTCATTGGCGGGATCGAACCGGCCCGCACCCTCATCTTGACGGCACTAAAGGGGGGCAAGCCGGTAGTGACGGCCAACAAGGAGCTGCTGGCCAACTGCGGCTCCGAGTTGTTCGAGGCGGCGTCGACCGCTGGGGTCGACCTCCTCTTCGAGGCCGCCGTCGCCGGGGCCATACCCCTCATCCGTCCCCTTCGGGAGTCGCTCGCGGGCGAGCGGATCCAGAGGGTAATGGGAATCGTCAATGGGACGACGAACTTCATCCTGACCCGGATGAGTGAAGCCGGCGCCAGCTACCACGACGCTCTGGCCGAGGCTCAAAGTCTTGGGTACGCCGAGCGCGACCCGACTGCCGACGTGGAAGGCTTCGACGCCGCGGCCAAGGCGGCCATCCTCGCCAACGTGGCTTTCGGGGCCCGCGTCGTCGCCGGTGACGTATATCGCGAGGGCATTTCGGCGATAACACCACAGGACATTGCTGTTGCCCACAAGCTCGGCTACACGGTCAAGCTTTTGGCCGTCGTCGAGCACTCAGACGAAACGGCTGACGCAGCAGAAGCCGTCGCGGTCCGGGTTCACCCGGCCATGGTGCCGTCGACCCACCCGCTCGCGTCGGTGCGTGACTCCTTTAACGCGGTGTTCGTCGAAGGCGATGCCGTGGGACAGCTCATGTTCCTCGGCCGCGGGGCGGGCGGCATGCCGACGGCCAGCGCGGTGCTGGGCGACCTGCTGGACGCGGCCCACGATCTGACGACCGGCGGGCTCGGGCGGACGGTGACCCTGCGTCGCACGACGATCCGGCCCATCGACGACCTCCGGTCCGCCTACTACCTGACCCTCGAAGTGGCGGACCGACCGGGGGTCCTGCACGCGGTCTCCGGCGTCCTCGGCAAGCACCAGGTCTCCATCCAGCTCATGGAGCAGGAAGGCCTGTCCGCGGTCTACGCCCACGGATACAGCTCTGGGGGTCCTTCCCCTGGAAGCGGGGCCGGATCGGGTGAGGGTATAGGTGGCGGCGAGTCGGGTGCCCGGCTGGTGTTCGTGACCCACCCGGCCTACGAGCGGGACGTCCAAGCGTGCTTGGGGGAGTTGCGTCACCTCGATGTGGTGCACCAGATTGGCGGTTTGCTCCGGGTCATCGGACCGTGAATCGATGAACCCGGGTTGGCGCGGCCTGATCGAGGAGTACCGGCCCTATCTGCCGGTGTCGGGATCGACCCCGGTGGTCACCTTGCTCGAGGGTGGTACTCCTCTGTTGACCGCGCCCCGTCTTTCCGAGCGGGTCGGGGCCAAGGTGTGGCTCAAGTTCGAAGGTGCCAACCCGACCGGATCCTTCAAGGACCGGGGCATGACCGTCGCCATCTCCAAGGCCCTCGAGGAAGGAGCCAAGGCCGTCGTCTGCGGCTCGACCGGTAACACTTCGGCATCCGCCGCCGCCTACGCAGCACGGGCCGGGATGACGTGCGCGGTGCTGATTCCGGAGGGCTACATCGCCCTGGGCAAGCTGGCCCAAGCGCTCATCCACGGAGCCCGGGTCCTCCAGATCCGGGCCAACTTCGATGTCGCGCTCGACATAGTGCGCCAACTCGGCGACTCCGCCCCGGTGACCGTCGTCAACTCGATCAACCCGTACCGCATCGAGGGCCAGAAGACCGCCGCCTTCGAGATCGTGGACGTCCTGGGAGACGCTCCTGACTATCACTGCATTCCCGTCGGAAACGCCGGCAACATCACCGCCTATTGGAAGGGATACCGGGAGTACCAGGACGGCGGTCGCATCACCAAGCTGCCGAAAATGTTGGGGTTCCAAGCCGCCGGCGCGGCCCCGCTGGTCGTGGGGCACCCGATCGAGAACCCCGATACGGTCGCGACCGCGATACGAATTGGCCGCCCCGCATCGTGGTACGGAGCCACGGCCGCGGCGTCGGAATCGGGCGGAGCGATAGCGGCCGTCACCGACGAGGAAATCCTCGCCGCCTACCGATACCTCGCCCAGGAGGAGTCTGTCTTTTGCGAGCCGGCGTCGGCGGCCTCAGTGGCCGGCTTGCTCAACAGTGCGGTCGAACCCGGTTCGACGGTCGTGTGTGTGCTCACCGGACACGGGCTCAAGGATCCGGACATCGCCATCAGCCAGATCGCGGTTCCAACGCTCGTCGACGCCGACGTGCGGGCCGTTCGCTCCGAGCTCGGGCTGTAGCGCGGCCGCCCGGGCGTCGGGCCGGTTGCCGCGCGGCGGCCTTGGTCGCTACCATGGAGGCATCGTCGCCCGCATGGGCCAGCTCATATGCCGGCGATGCTGCCCTCCTTAGCTCTGCGGCAGGCGGTGTGCACCAGCCGAACCCCTACCGATGCAGCGGGAGCTTGCGTCCGGGTCCTGGCGGACGCCCCCCTAATCCACCAGCCGTACAAGACGAACGAGGTTGTAGATGAGCGAAACGCAGCTCGAACGCTCGGTGCTTGAAGCCAAGGAGCGCGACGAGCTCTTCGCGATCGCGGACGCGCTCGGGGCGCGGCCACCGGCCCGAGCCAAGAAGGCCGATCTCATCAGCGGAATCCTGAAAGCGACCGGAATCGAGCCGGATGCCGTCCCCGATCCGGAGTCCGAAGACAAGCCCCGACGAGCCCGGACCCGCCGGACGACCCCTGCGGCGGTTGCGCCCGAGCCGCCGGACTCGGTGCCGGAACCCGGCCTCAACGGGTCGGACGAAGCCGACGATGCGGTCCAGGCCGAAGTCGAAAGCGTCGAATCGGCCCATCAGCCGGTTTCCGCAGACGAAAGCTCCGAGAGCGAAGGGCCCGCGGAGCGCGGCAACGGCCGCGGTGGTGCCGCCAGAAACGGACGAGAGTCGGGCCGAGATCGCCAGGCCGGCCGGGTGGTCCCGCAGGCGTCGGCGGGAGAGGACGGCCCGAGCTCCAGCCCCTCTGAGCTGGTCGCGGCCGGCCGAAGCGACGATTCGAGTCCGAGCGCCGGCGATGCAGAGGACGGGGCGGACTCGGGGAGCGGCCAGTCGGGTTTCGGATCTGAACCCGGGAACCGGCGCAACCGTCGCCGGCGGGGACGAGACCGGTTCGACCGTCCCGAGCGAGACCTGCCCGGTCAGAGCGTGGAGTCCCAATTCAACGGCGAGCCCATCCCGGTGACGGGCTACTTGGACTTGCGCGACGAGGGCTTCGGGTTTCTCCGGACGAGCGGATTCCTCTCGGGCCCGGGCGACGTGTACGTGTCGATAAGCCAGGTACGCCGCTTCGCCCTGCGCAAGGGCGACTATCTGGAAGGGGCGGCCCGACCCGCCGGAGGCAACGAAAAGTACCCGGCCCTCCTTCGCATTGACACCGTTTCCGGCCTGACCCCAGACGACGCCAGGGGTCGCCCGCGCTTCGAGAGCCTCACGCCGTTGTTCCCGGACGCAAAGCTTCGGCTCGAAGTCCCGGGAGATTCGGCAAATTTGACCGCACGCATCGTCGACCTGATATCTCCGATCGGCAAGGGTCAGCGCGGCCTCATCGTCTCTCCCCCCAAAGCTGGCAAGACCACCATCCTCAAGCAGATCGCCCACTCCATCGAGGCCAACAACCCCGATGTGCAGCTGATGGTGCTTCTCATCGACGAGCGACCTGAAGAGGTCACCGACATGAGGCGGTCGGTGAAGGGTGAGGTCATCGCCTCGACTTTCGACCGACCGGCCGAGGAGCACACCCAGGTGGTCGAACTAGCCATCGAACGGGCCAAGCGCATGGTCGAAGTCGGCAAGGACGTGGTCATCGTCCTGGACGGCATCACGAGGCTGGCGCGGGCGTACAATCTCGCCCAACCGGCCACCGGCCGCATCATGTCCGGCGGTATCGATACAGGGGCGCTCTACCCACCCAAGAAGTTCTTCGGAGCGGCGCGGAATATCGAGGAGGGAGGATCGTTGACGATCCTTGCTACCGCACTTGTCGAGACCGGCAGCCGAATGGACGAAGTGATATTCGAGGAGTTCAAGGGAACGGGCAACATGGAGTTGCGTTTGGACAGGAGGCTGGCGGAGCGCCGCATCTACCCGGCGATCGACGTCAACGGATCGTCCACCCGCCACGAAGAGCTGCTTTTCGACCGGGTTCAGCTACAGCAGGTCTGGAAGCTGCGCCGGGTGCTCAACGCCCTCGGCAGCGAAGGAAGCGCGGCGGCCGGGCTGGAACTCCTGATGGACCGCATCAAATCAACCCGAAGCAACGACGAGTTTCTCGCCGAAGTGGCAAAGAACGCCACTCCGTCGATTTGAAAGAGGTACAGATGAAGACCGAAATACATCCCGATTACACGACGGCGTCGGTGACCTGCTCGTGCGGGAACANNCCCGGATCAGCACCGAGCCGCCGAGCTCGGTGCGCTGGTCCGGGAGCACTGTCATCACGGTCCCCACTCGAAGGCGGGGTCTGATCCGCTAAAGCGGTTTTTCGGCCTTCAAGGTGTACATGAGGGGAAGCTTTCCTGGCCCCGGCCAGCGGAATCGTCCGTCGGGGCCCTTCACGAGCCATCGGGTCAGTTCGAACAACGTGTGGTCCCACTCGTGGAAAAAGCGCAGTTCGAAACCGGCCCCGAGGATGGAATCGAACAGCTGTGACAGCGGGTGCTGCCACTCGTATGAGAGGTTGTGCGACGTGGATGCGGCCAGGTCGGCGTAGGTGCCCACGGTCTCGTCAGCGATGGCATCCGTGTCGAAGTAGTCGTACTTGATCGTCAAGGCGTCCTCGTCGAGGCACGACCCGACCGGGTGGAATTCGCANNTGCAGGTCCGGCAGCCAGCACAGGGCACCTTTTCCCGTGTATATGACGTCGAACTCATCCGCGCCGAGGGTGACCATGGCGTCATGGACGTCGGCTTCTACGAAGGTCACCCGGTCGCCCAGGCCGAGCTCGTTGGCCAGCTTGGTCGCCGCTTCGACCGCCGGGCCCGAGAAGTCGAGACCGACGGCTTGGAGCGTGGGGTGTTCNNGTGTCGAGCCCGAAATGGCACTGCAAGTGGAGGAGGCGGAGTCCTCCGAGGGCGCCGAGTTCGTCCACCTCGAACGGCTGGACTTGGGGGTGGCCGGCTTTGAACGCTTCGACGTCGTAGAAGTCCGATCGGATATGGATCGGGACCCGCTCGTCCCACATACGGCGGTTGGTCTCTATCCATCCGGGCGGCTCAGTGCTCACAACGCCCGAGTGTAGGTCCACGCCTTTGGTACATATAATATATTGAAATGACAGATAAGTGGGTGGAGCTGGCCCTGAGTCAGTCCGGGGCGATCACCACTGCGCAGCTGGCGGGACGCGGTATCTCCGAATACCAAATCCGAGAGATGGTGGCCGAAGGCATCCTCCAGCGAGTGGCGCGCGGCGTCTATGTGGTGTGCGGGACGGATGGGTGCTGGCGCCGCTCGTTGTGGGTTGGACTGCTCCGGGCCGGGCCGCGATCGTTCGTCTGCCGTCGGAGCGCGGCGGCGCTATGGGGTCTTGATGGTGTCGATCCCGGCTTCGTAGATGTGGCAGTCGGGCGGGGTCACCCCCGCTGGTCGGGGGCCATCCGCCTAGGCGCCGCCGCTGAACTGGAGGTCGTGGGTGTCGACGGAATCCGCGCCACGACCGTGGAGAGAACCCTGGTGGACCTGGGAAGTGTGGTTCCGCCCACAATCGTCGAGCGGAGCCTCGAGTCGGCGTTGCGGCGAAATCTGGTCACGGTCGATCGGATCTCCGATGTGGCCCGTTCGGCCAGATCGGGGGGTGGGAACGCGATCAGAGAGGTCATCGACCGCAGGGGGGTCAGCGTTCTTCCGACCGAGAGTGATGCGGAGACCCTGTTCAATTTGATCGCTCGGGAGCTTGGGCTACCCGATCCCCGGCGTCAGCACCTCGTGATCCTGCGCGGTCGCAAGTACCGACTCGATTTTGCCTGGCCGGAGCTGAGGTTGGCGGTTGAGATCGACGGCGCGTCGGCGCACGGGCTCGGTGAGCTAGCCGCCGATCTGCGGCGGCAGAACCAGATCCTCCTAGACGGATGGCTCGTGATGAGATTTACCTGGCATATGGTCGCCCGCGACCCCCTGTCGGTGAAGCGCGACCTTCAGGCCGCCTGGGTCACTCGTTCGGTCGCTTTGTCGTGGCGCTGAGTAACAGGGCCTGCGGGGCGTGTGGTGTGCGGTGTGAGCGAGGCGTGCGCGGGCGTGCGCGGGCGTGCGCGGGGTG
>PMHU01000124.1 GCA_003156795.1 Acidimicrobiaceae bacterium | reverse complement strand
GGCCCGCCGGTCGTCCCGTTGCCCAACTGCCCGTAGTAGTTGTAACCCCAGCAGTCCACACCGCCCGTCGACAGCAGCGCGCAATAGCTGCCGACACTGTAGTAGTCGCCGCTGGTCACAGAGACCGCGTCGCTAAGGCCTATCACGGCCTGGGGAGTGTCGTAGCCGTCCTCTCCGTCGGGCCCGCCGGTCGTCCCGTTGCCCAACTGCCCGAAGTCGTTGTATCCCCAGCAGTCCACACCCCCAGTCGACAGCACGGCACAAAAGCCGTAGTCATCGTCGCTGCTCACCGAGACCGCGTCGCTAAGGCCTGTCACGGGCTGGGGACTGTCGTAGCCATATCGGTCAGGCCCGCCGGTAGTCCCGTTACCCAACTGCCCGTAGTAGTTGCTTCCCCAGCAGACCACGGCGCTCGTCGACAGCAGCGCACAATAGCTGTATCCGCCTCCGGTCACAGATACAACCCCCGCTAGTGGCGACCCCCCGTGCCCCTCCGTCACCGCCGCTCTAGCGGTCGCCTCCGGCCCGCTGGCGCCGGTGACAGTCAAGGTGAACCTGTACGTCTCAATCACCGTCGCGACGCTCGAAGGAACCGTCACCGTCGTCTTGACCTTGCCGTTCGAGCAGGCAACCGAAACAGGCAGCCCAGCAATCGTCGGGTTCGAGGAGAACTCGCAGCTCGTCGCGCCGGTCACCTGCGCGCTCAACTTCACCTGCCCACCCGAAGAAGACAGCGATGAAGGAGCGGCCATGAAAGAAGAAACAGTGGCGTCCGCTGGGGCAGCACCCGCGACGGAATCAGACCCGAAAGACCCAGGCCCCCCAACCAGAAGAGCGACGACCGCTCCCAATGCAAGAAAGCCGAATCCTCTGAGATGTCTCCTGCCTCTGCAGGCCACCAGACCCTCCCGAACGCTCCGACGCCTGTCGGAACGGGCCCATTCCGCCAGGACCCCCCAGCGCAGCCCACAAGCACGCTACCACTGTCACGACCCCGTACCCGCCTGACAGTTTGACCCTCGTACCTGCACGACACCGGGACGCGGGTTAGCCCGGCGGCGCTCGGCGGCGTCTTCCAGCTTGACAGGGACTTGGCATTTCGCCGGCCGGATGTCTGGCTTATTGGGAAGCGTCGAGGGCGAGGATGAGCTTGCCGGTGTGGACGCCGTCGAATAGCCGAAGAAGTACGTCCGGGAAGTCTCGGATATCGCCGTGCACGACATCCTCCTGCGAGCGCAGCTCGCCGCTTTCGAGCCAACGGGTCAGCTGGGCGACGCCCTCGGCGTAACGGTCCGCGTAGTCGAAGATCACGAACCCTGTCATCGAAGCGCGCGCCACGAGGAGCTGCATGTAGTTGGCCGGGCCGCTCGGTGCCTCGGCCGCGTTGTACTGAGAGACCGCCCCGCATAGCACCACCCGAGCACCGTGGGCGAGGCGGCGTAGCGCTTCCTCGAGGATCCTTCCACCCACGTTGTCGAAGAAGACATCGATGCCGTCGGGCGCATCCTTGCGCAGTCGGGCGCGAACGTCGTCGCTCTTGTAGTCGATGGCTGCATCGAAGCCGAGCTCGTCGACGAGCCACCGGCACTTGTCCCGCCCTCCAGCGATCCCCACGACCCGGCAACCTTGGATCCGGGCGATCTGGCCGACGATGCTTCCCACCGACCCGGCGGCGGCCGATACCACGACAGTCTGGCCGGGCTGGGGTCGGCCGACATCGCGCAGCCCGAAGTACGCGGTCAAGCCA
Source organism: Acidimicrobiaceae bacterium (assembly GCA_003156795.1). Classification (GTDB taxonomy): domain Bacteria; phylum Actinomycetota; class Acidimicrobiia; order Acidimicrobiales; family Palsa-688; genus PALSA-688. Next base: position 3,520 of record PMHU01000124.1, on the reverse strand, counting down.
CTGATGCCCAAAACGCCGAGCTGTACCGGTGCCGGCGCCAGGGCCGTCTCGACTCTTGTCACGCCCGTTCCGTCCGAGAGCGCGAAGCGCTGCACGCCGAAGACGCCGTACACAGTCTCGCCTACGGCATAGTCGGCGTGGTGCGAGTCGACGACGCGGCCGATGCCGCCGGCGCGCATGACTTCGCCGATCTCGACTGGTGGTACGTAGGAGCGACCGGCGTTCATCCACGAGCGCATGGCGGGATCGATCGACAGGTACTCGACCTGGACACGAAACTCCCCCTCCCCTGGTTCCGCAGACGACTCCTCGACGAAAGCCCAGTCAGCGGCCTTGGGCAGGCCGACGGGCCGGGCGGCCAGCCGGCATTGCAGGTTGATGGGTATCATGACAGACGCTCCTCTTGTCGGGGACGGCCTGGAAAGCGTGCGGATATGACGGTGAGCACGGCGCGGCCGGCCACGTCCTCAGCCGTGGACGGCACGACGGCTACTACGTCGGCGCCGGCTTGGAAGTATGCCGAGATCCGCCCGGTCACTTCCTCCTCCGATCCCAGGGCGCAAATGCGTTGGAGCAACTCGTCTGGGATCAGATCAGCGAGTTTCGCTCGCGGTACGCCCGAGCGAGCTCGCTCGACTAGTTCGGAGAAGCCCATCGCCGAGAACATCTCGCCATAGCCCGGCGGTGCGAGGTACATCGCCAGCTGAGCGGCCAGCTGGGCCCGAGCTTCGTCGCCCGGGTCCAACGCGACCGGCACCCACACGGCCAGGCTGGGCGCGGGGCGGCCGGCGGCGGCTGCCTTGGCGTCGATCAAGGCTCGAACGCCGCTGACCTGCGATGGAGGCACAAGGTTGACGACGACCTCGTCGGCATGGCGCGCCGAGACGCCCAGCATGGCCGGGCCGAACGCGGCGACCGAGACGCGAGTGTCGGCCAGGGGGTGGTGCAGACGGAAACCGTGCGTGCGCACATGGTTACCGTCGAAGTCCGAGGACTCACCCGCCAGGATGGGCCGCAGCGCGCTGAGCGTCTCGTGCATGCGCGAGGCGCTGTGCTCCCAATCGTGGCCGTGCCAACCTTTCACGATCGCCGGGCTGGAGGCACCGAGGGCGAGGCGAACCGGGCTGCCGGTGAGCGTCGCCACCGATGACGCGGCCAACGCCATCGAAGCCGGGGTCCTCACACCGATGGCCACCGGGCCGACCTTCAAACCGAGTCCAGGCGTGCGGTATCCGATCGCAGTGGCCAGGGCGAACGCGTCGAAGGTCGCCATCTCGCCAATCCATAGCGTGTCCAGCCCAGCGGCTCGGACCGCGAGGGCGATGTCCAGCGCCTCGTCGTCGGGCCGGTTACGCCAGAACGGGACGACGGCTTCGACTTTTGGGCTCATAGCGGCGAGGCGTCGGCGGGCAGACCGAGCAGGATCCGACCGGGCAGCTCGCGGGAGGTCTCGTTGACTTGGAAGTGAGCGGTGGCGGTGTGGGCATCGCGGAAACGCTTTTGCAGGGGTGAGTCGTCGTAGATCGCCGATCCACCGGCCAGGTCGTACATCGAACCCACAATGGCCGCCGATGTGCGCGCCGCGTGCGTGGCCGCTAAGCGAAGGGCATTGCGGAGAGGGAGCGGGACCGGCGCTTCAAGCTGGGCCGCCTGCCAGGCGGCCTCGATGGCTTCGTAGAACAGACCTCTCGCGGCTCGCAGCGACGCCTCGGCTGTGGCGACGGCGGCCTGGGTGGAAGCGCGCTCGGCGAGAGTGCGGCTAGAGCCGAGTCCGACCTTGCCCGTGGCCAGAGCGAGGAGATCGTCAATAGCGGCACGCGCGTTCCCCAACGCAGGCGCCGCAACCGACAGCGCGAAGAAACCGAATGGCGGGAAGCGGTAGAGCGGGCGGTCGATGAGCGGCCCGTCGAACAACGAGAACACGCGGGCTGACGGCACGAAGATCTCGTCGGCAACAGCATCGTGACTGCCCGTGCCGCGCAAGCCCAGGGTGTACCAGGTGTCGAGCACGTGTAGGTCCTGCTTGGGGATCGCCACCACGCTCGGCGCCGGCCGATCGGCAGCGTCATCCTCCATCAGGCAGCCGGCGAAGAGCAGGTCGGCATGGGTGATCCCGCTGCAGAAGGCCCACCGGCCCGAGACGATAACGCCGCCGTCTACTGGCCGGGCCTGGCCGCGCGGCGCCCACACTCCCGCCGCGATCTGCCCGGCGCCGAACAATTCGGTTCGAGCGTCGGCGGGCAGGTAGGCCGCCAGCAGGCTGCTGGTGATGGCGATCGACACACACCAGCCGACGGAGGCATCGGCGCGGGCGATCTCCTCCGCGCAGCGCAAGGCCATCTCGGGCGCCAACTCCAAGCCTCCAACCTCGCGCGGGGCGCCCGCGTTGAGCAGGCCGCCGCCCTGTAGGCGCTCCACCAACTCGTCGGGGAGCCGCCGTAGTCGGTCGGTATCCCCCGCCAGTTCTCCCGCCAACGCGGCGATGTCGCGGGCGACCTCTTCGATCTTGCTTCCGCGTGACGGTGTGGCCGGTGGCTCGGTCTGATTCATCACCTTCCCGTTCATCGACATCTGAGGCCAGTGTTTCAATCACGTTACGGCCTGCTCGAACGCGTCGCCTACGCCCGCGATCCCGACCGCTGCGAATACCGCTGACCCCGGCCGGACGCGACCGCTTCCCCGCCATCGTGGCTCTCATGAGATGGGGCGACAAGCATCTCGCCGGCCCCGAAGGGCCGCCGATAGTCCTACGCCATCACGCCTGCGGCCAGATTGCCGAGGCGCGCCTGACCTGCCAGCACTGCGGCGAAGATCGAGGCACGCACCGTCACGCTCGAGCCCGGCCCCGCATTCCGCGACCGCAACCATCGGCGCGACCCGCAAACCGACCGCAATTCGACAACCTGAGGTGTAGCTCTGGCTCGGCGCCAATCCAAGATAGGACCCAATTGATACTTGGTAACATGGAATATCACCAAATATAGAGGAGAACTAATGGTCACTGACGATCAGATCGCGCTGCGGCGACTCCTGGACAAAGACAGCATTGTCGACCTCGTCCATCGGTACTCGTACTGCGTCGATCACCGGCTCTACGACAAGGTTGTCGACCTATTCACCGAAGACTGCACGGTGGACTACGGTCCTGTTAGGCCGCCTTTGCGCACCCGAGTTGCTCTCCGGCAGATGTTCGGGCACCCAGACGGCGGGTTTAAGGCCACCAGCCATCACAATGCCAATGTTCTGGTGACATTTGAAGATGACAACAGAGCAAACGTGCGCACGTCGGTGTATGCCTGGCACGAACGAGCTGACGGAGTCACTCCGAGGTTGTGGGGCTACTACCACGACTCGATCGTCCGCACTCGCGAGGGCTGGCGCATCGAAACACGACAGCTGCGGGTACTAGGGGTCGAGGACTGGCATTCGAAATGGCATTGGGCACTCGACGTAGACGTCGATTAGGGCTCGCCACGAAACAACTTGGAACATGTCCCTATCAATGACCAGCCCTTATGTC
>PMHU01000187.1 GCA_003156795.1 Acidimicrobiaceae bacterium | reverse complement strand
TTACGACCCCCAAACTCCGCTCGAGGAGACCCTCGGCGCTCTCCACTCCGCCGTCCTCTCGGGCAAAGCCCTCTATGTCGGTATCTCCTCCTACTCCGATCAGCGCACCGCCGAGGCCGTCGCCATACTCCGCGGGCTGGGCACCCCGCTGCTCATCCACCAACCGTCGTACTCGATGCTCAACCGCTGGATNNGCAGGGGCTGCTCAGCGACCGATACCTCAACGGCATCCCCCCAGGCTCCAGAGCCTCAGCACAAGGCTCGCTCACCCACGACATGCTCAACGACGACAACCTGGCCCGTATCCGGTCCCTCAACGACATCGCCGTGGGGCGAGGGCAGTCCCTGGCCCAGATGGCCGTCGCTTGGGCCTTGCGCGACCCTCGGGTTACGTCCGTGCTGATCGGCGCGAGCAGCGTGGCCCAACTCGAGCAAAACGTCGCCGCCCTCGACCACCTTGAGTTCACCGCCGACGAACTCGCCAACGTTGACCGATACGCCGTCGACGGCGGCATCGACTTGTGGCGCACCCCGGCCACCTCCTGACCACGAGGCGATAGTGCCCGGCTTACGATCCGAGCAGGGGGGCCGTTCGCGGTGAGCGCGAACCCCAGGAAGTTGGGGTAGCCGCGTCGCGGTGCTTGTTGGAGGATCAGGTCCATGACTACTACCGATGAAAACAAGACCGTCGTTCGCCAGTACATCGACTTGCTGTTCAATAGGGGCGACGCCGAGGGTGCCGACCAGTACATCGCTGAGGACTTCGTGAATCATGACCCGCCTTTCGGTGCTACTGCTGATCGGGACGGCATGCGGCGCACCTCGATGATGGTCCGGGCCGCCTTCCCGAACTGGCAGGCCGAGCCGTTCCTGCTGGTCGGCGAGGATGACATCGTGGTCGAGGTGTTCACGGCGTCGGGCAATCACACCGGCGACGCCGTGATGGGAGTGGAGCCTTCGGGCCGACAGGTGACGTTGCAGGGCATCAATGTCTTCCGGATCCGCGACGGCGTGATCGTCGAACGGTGGGGTCGCCTCGATGACATCGGGTTCCGGGCCCAACTGGGCGTCAAGTGAGCATCGGGTCGAGCCAGGCCCTACCATTCGGGTGTGCCCGTGGCGGCCGTGCGCGACAGTGCTAACCGGATCGAGCGGCTGAGCGGCCAGGGCCTCGACGTCAGCACCTTCCGTGGCGCCGCGCTGGATCAGATCCGCTCGGTCATGACCGTCGACGCCGCGTTCTTTGCCACCGTCGACCCGGCGACGCTGTTGTTCACCTCGGCCTACGCAGACGCGCCCTTGGCGGCGGCCACCCCACTGTTCCTCGACAACGAGTACGGCCAGGCCGACGTGAACAAGTTCGCCGGGCTGGCCCGATTGAGCGACCCGGTCGGCTCCCTAGACCGAACCGCCCTGGGGCGGGCCGCCAGCTCCCGCTACCGCCAGGTGCTCCAGCCCATGGGGCTCGGCGATGAGGTCCGCGTGGCTCTGGTCTCGAATCAGCGCTGTTGGGGTGTGCTGTGCCTGCACCGCCAGGACGCCGCGGCCGGTTTCGACGACACCGAAATAGGGTTCCTGCGCAGTATCGGACCTGTCCTGGCTGACGGGCTCCGCCGTGGGATCCTCTCCTCCACCGCAGCCACCCAAGATGCCAGTAGCGGGGCGCCTGGGATCGTGGTGCTCGGCCCCGACATGACGGTGAAGTCGACGACGGCGCAAGCCCAACGGTGGCTGGCCGACATCGTCGACACCGAATGGACAGCCAGCCTCGAACTGCCCCTGCCGGTCTACGCCGCCGCCGCCCTGGCCTCAACCCAAGCCAGCCCGGACGACCGTCCGGCCATGACCAGACTGCGGCGAGCGTCGGGCGGCTGGCTGACGGTGCACGCCGCGCCACTACACGGCGAGCCCGATGGCCGCCCCGACATCGTCGTCGTGATCGAACCCACCGCAGCATCACAGCACAGCTCCCTGCTCCTGGCCGCCTACGGACTGACACCAGCGCAAAGCAGGGTCGTCGAACTCGTCCTCCAAGGACGTTCCACCCGCCAGATCATGGCCGAGCTCCACATCTCCACTCACACAGTCCAAGAACACCTACATGTGGCGTTCACCAAGCTCGGAATCGGCAGTCGCCGCGAACTCATCACCATGCTCTCCGGCCAACACCACTAACCCCGCCTGCCCAACAGCCGACCCTTTTGTGGGGAGTCGCCCGTGACACCTTGTGGTCAGGCCACTAATCTGCCCTTGGGAAGAACGCATGTCCGAAATGCGGATCGAGGGAGCGACTCATTCCGCTGACTGAGAGCAAGATCGTCGGGGGGAACAGAGGCCACCTGGCAGCTCGGCTATGGCTCTGTCGTTGTTCTCCTCCAGGTCGGGCAGTGCCGGACCTACAGCTAGGCCGCAGGGAGCTGGCTCGTCCGACGACGACTATCTGGACCAGCCAGAACCTCAGTCGGGTCAGGCTGTGACTGTTGTAACGAATTCGGCGAGGACTTCGACGTAGGCGTCGACGTCTGCCTCGGTATGAGCCACCGAAACGGTAGGACCAAGCCACCAGCCGGACTCCCACACACCGCGGTTAGCCATGAAGACGCGCATCAGGGCACGCAGATCGGGGTCGTCAGCCGCTCGGGACGTCGCACCATCGTGCGGAGGCGTAGGTGTGAACGCGTAGTAAGCGTGTGAGCCCTCCTGCGTGACGCTCCAGGCCAGCCCCTGTCGGGCGAAAGTGTCTCTCAACCCCGCGGCGAGTCGTGCGCCGAGCTTGGCTGTGTGCGCGAATGCCTGTTCCGTCAACACCTCGGTCAGCGCGGACCGACAGGCGGCCAGCGACAACGCGTTTGCGAAAAGAGTCCCGCCGGTAGCCGGCTCTCCGACCGCCATACCCGACACGACATAGGGATCGTCGGGGGCACGCAGAAAGCTGGCGACCTCGTCGGTCATGCCGTAGGCCGCGAGGGGGACTCCGCCCGCGATGGATTTCCCGACGGTCACGAAGTCCGGCTGCAGACCCCACTCGCGGCCTAGCCCGCCGTACGCGGTCACCAGCGTGTGGGTCTCGTCGATAGCGAGAAGCGTGCCAGCGTCCACCGTCAGCTCGCGGAGAGCAGCGTGGAACCCGGGCTGGGGCAGGAGGAACCCCGCATTGGTCATCGCCGGCTCGGCCAGCACGACGGCAACATCCCGCGAAGACAGGGCGCTCTGCAACGCGGCGACGTCGTTGAACGCCACGATCCGCGTCTTGTCGGTCGCCCCTCTTCCCAGGCCGTAGTACTCCGGTTGGACCACGCCGTCGTCGAGGACGGCCAGCGTGGCGTCGACGTGCCCGTGATACTTCCCGTCGAATACCATTACGACGTCGCGTCCTGTCGCGTGCCGCGCGATCCGGATCACCTCGGTGTTCGCCTGCGTGGCCGAAAGGGTGAACTGCCACTTAGGCATCCCGTACCGTCCGGCGAGGTGGTCAGCTACCGGGACGGCGTCCTCGCTGGGCAGGAGGAACTGGTTGCCTCGTCGCATCCGCTCGGCCACAGCTCGGACGACCGGCTCGGGCGCGTGACCACAGAAGGCGCTCATGTCGGCGATGTAGAGATCGAGATAACGATGACCGTCGATATCCCAGAAAGAAGCGCCGTTACCGTGTGTGACCCAGACGGGCGGATGCTCGTACAGCTCCTCCATCCACGACATCGGGACGCCACGTGGCATGCTGGAGCGGCCCCGTTCGAGTTGTGCCGTTGACCGTGGCCGTTCGGCTACGAACCGCTCGTTCTCGAGGGTGAGTAGGCGTTGGACCCGCTGGCTCGCGACGCCGCTCACAGCCCGATCGTACCCGTGGGCCTGCAAGTTTGTCTCTGAGCCGGCCCCGACGGTCTCGTCAGCAACTGCCTATCCTCCTTTGGCGAGGATGGCGTGCTCGAGCTGATCGAGGACCCACTCTCGATAGCGGTCTAGAGACCAACCTCGGGCCATCACGAGGGCTGCCACCGTGGCGGGAGATTGAATCGTCCACATCATGTCGGTGGCGTCCTCGACGGTAAGGCCGGGTCGAAGAGATCCCCGTGATTGGAGCGATTCGATGAAACGGCGATTGTTGCGCCACCGGCCTTGGTCACCGTCTCCTACGAAGCCCGCCAACGCCGGTTCGATATGGGCCGCAGCTGTGGCCATCTCGATGATCGGAGTGATCCGGGCGAGCAAAGCCGCGCCGTGCTCGACGATGAGGCGCAGGGCCCGAGATGGGTCTGGATCGTTGAGGGCGGTCAGGTACCAGTCCCGTTGGGCCAGAGAGGTCGCCTCGTGGTCGCCGGCGACCGCGACATCTCCCACCCTCTTGGCAATGGCGACCTTGGTCCCGAACAACTTGTAGATCGTGGCCGGTGAGACACCGGCGGCCTCCGCGATGGCTTCGACCGAGGTCCGCCCGTAGCCGTCTCGGAGGAACAGCTCGGTGGCGGCCTCGACTATCCGTCGCTGGGTCGCCTCGGAGCCGGCCCGGCGTCGGGCGCCGTCGTATGCCCTCTTGACCGGAGCCTCCATTTGAGTATAGTAACACTATACCTAACTGAAAGGAGGGGATGGTATGGCGCTCACGGAGGGCTTCAACCATGTAGCCATCCTCACCACGGACCTCGAACGACTGGCTGCCTTTTACGATTCGGTATTCGAAGTGACCGCTAGCCCGGTACAGAAAATGGAGCACCCACCCTGCCTGCGTCACGCTTTTCTCGCCGTGGGCAACGGCACGGTGATCCACGCCATCGAGGATCCCGAGGCGGCCCCGATGTTTCCGGGTGAGATCGGCAAGCGCGGGCCAGTAGATCACTTGGCGATTGGCGTGCGGGACCGGGCCACGCTCGAGCTGGTTCGGGACCGCCTGGTGGCTCTTCGGGCCTCACGAGGTCTCGTGAAGGACTTCGGGGCCATCCGCTCGGTGTTCTTCCGTGACCCCGACGGGATGGAATGCGAAGTGGCCTACTGGATCGCCAGCGACGCCTCCCCAACAGGGGAGGGACCTTGATGCCTTCTCCGGCAAAGGCCCCCTGAGGGCGCTGGTGTGGGCCGCGGCCGCCCTGGCTGCCGGCTGCAACAGTGCCACAGGATCGACGTCGTCATCGACACCTGGCTCCCGCGCCGTTACATACCTGCCGCCGGGCTCGATGCCGTGTCGTATACAAGCCAGCTATGTGTGGCGGTCGGGCAGAGCGGTCAGGCCGCAAGCACGCCCGGCAGCACCCGGACCTTCATCATCCAGACAGACGACAACTAGAGAGGACATCGTGAGCGCCAAGAGCGTCAACGTCCGCACCTGGGCCGACCAGGAGGCGGCACACTCATCGGTTCAGACGTGGGTCCCATGCGACCCGGAGAAGTGCTTCGACTACGTCGCAGACTTCAGCCGTCACTCCGAGTGGACAACCAACCCCGTCGAGATCACCCCAATTCATGATGACCCTAAAGGCGGTGTCGGTGCCCGATTCCAGGCCGTGGGACACCAGGCTGGAAAGGATTGGCCTTCAGAGTTGGAGGTGACGGTATACGACAGACCATCAGCGTTCGAATTCACTGCTACGGGTGGGCCGATTGGAACGCCCGAGGATGACCCGCACCGACATACCTTCACGTTCACCCCGGAGAATGGCGGAACTCGGATCGTCCTGGTCCGGAAGGATCCCCTGCCACCCGACTGGTCGAGAGCAAAGCGTTCTCTGACGCCGCTGATCGTGCGGCTTACCTTGGGCATCCGGAAGCGGACGATCGCGAATCTCGGACAACGACTCATCGACGCCACCGATGCTGCCCCCTGAGCCTTGCTGGTCACCGCCGGTGCCAGCACCCGAACAACTCATCGGCGTACACCCCGGGGGATGCGAATGGGTCGTGCCTCAAGGATCGGTCTCCTGAGCAGGGGGAGACAGAATCAAGTCCGACAAACAGAGCCCACGATTTGCCTAGGAATTGCGCGGCGGTGACGGTCGGCGACACTCAGTTGCTTTCGAGAGACCGGCGCAAGTCCAGAGAACCCGACGAGGAGCTGTCGTTCGGCGATCAGGCCAGAACTGGCTCAGGCCATACCGAGATCCTTGAGGGCGGTGCGGGCGGCCCAGTACCCACACATGCCGTGGACTCCGCCGCCGGGAGGGGTCGAAGCACCGCAGAGGTAGATCCCCTTGATCCCCGTCCGGTAGGAGTTCCAGCGAAGCATCGGACGGAACAGAGTCTGGCGTAACGTTGCAGCCCCCGACGCTATGTCGCCGCCGACGTAATTCGGGTTGTGGCGCTCGGAATCGGCTGCCGTAGAGCTGACCCGGGCCAGTACCAGGTCGCGAAATCCCGGAGCGAAGCGTTCGATCTGGGCCTCGATCCGGGCCGTCATGTCCACGGTCGACCCATTGGGCGTGTGGCAATAAGCCCACAGGACGTGGCTTCCGGCGGGGGCCCGGGAGCCATCCACCACGCTGGGCTGCACCACGATGCAATAAGGCCGGTCCGGGTGGCGGCCGGCGGCGATCTCCGCCTCGCTCCGTGCTATCTCGTCGATCGTGCCGCCGACATGGATGGTCGCGGTCCGCCGGCAAACCTCCGCCGACCACGGGACAGGACCTGACAGGGCCCAGTCCACCTTGCAGACCCCTGGTCCGTAACGGAACCATTCCATCTGCCGCCGAGCGAAGCCGCCCAAGGAGGATCCCGCCATTCCAATCAGTTGGCGGGGGGTCACATCCAAGAGGACAGCTCGAGCGGGTGGGAGCTCTTCGAGCGAGCGGACCCATTTGCCGGTGACCACCCGGCCGCCCAGCCCTTCGATCTCTCCGACCAGAGCCTCGACGATTCGCGCGCTGCCGCCCTCCACCACCGGCCATCCAACGGAGTGAGCCAGGGTGGTCAGCAGCAGGCCGAATCCCCCCGACAGCGGGGTGCTGAGCGGCAGCATCGAGTGAGCCGCCACGCCGCCGAGCAACGCCCGGGCCTCTTCGGACTTGAAGCGCCGTGCCAGCACCGAGGCGGGTAGCAACCCGGCCGCGCCGAACCGAGCCACTAGGAGGGGCCGACGCGGAATCGATCGCAGTGGGGCCGCCAGCGCGAAGTCGACTATCGACGTCGAGCCGGCCGCGAAAGGACCGAAGAGCCGACGGTAGGTGGCCGCGTCGTCTCCCATCCCGGCCGCCGTCTCGGCGACTGAGCCGGTTACCGCCGCTGCCCGTGAACCGCCCAAGGGGTGGGCCAGTGCGACCTCGGGGAGGCAGAGGGCAATGGATCGCGTCGGTCCGTCTTTTTCCCGGAAGAACGGCGATGCCACCAGGAGCGGGTGCACCGACGAGCAGACGTCGTGGCGGAACCCGTCAAGGGTGAGGGCTTGGGTCCGGCACCCCCCGCCGGGCGTCTCGGCTCCCTCGTGAACCTCGACGGCGAGGCCAGCACGGGCCAGCGTGACCGCGGCAGCGAGGCCGTTCGGCCCCGACCCGACCACGACCGCGTCGGCTCGGGTCACAGGTCGAGGATCATGCCATCACCACGGAGATCCATTCTCGCACCAGGTGCCGGACTGCTCTTCACGGCGGTGCCCGGCGGAAAGCTCCATCAACGACGAGTGATCCAGCGCTTCCGCTCTCACCGCCGCCACCCGGCATGAGGTCACTGCGACTAGCGAGCTGGTCCGGCTGCCCGCCTCTAGAGACGCCCGCTCCCCGAGAAGGGCTCCGGGGCCGTACTCGGCCAGTCGCTCCCCGTCCCGCTCAGCCCGGACCACCCCGTCGAGCACAAGGAACACCTCGTCTCCAGGGTCGCCCTGGTACACCAGAATCGCCCCGGGCTTGTGCCTGTGGATGCGCGGCTTTCCTCCTCGGTGCATCAACTGGCCACCGAGCACCCGCTCGAGCGCGGTCTCGACCGCAGTTACCAGTGCTTCAGAGTCCTCGTCCCCCCAGGGGCTGTGGAGACCGAAGGAGCGGCGCCACCATTGGCGGAACTCGGTGAGGCCTGACTTCTGGGACAGCTGTCCGTTGTGGTCGTAGACCCAGTGCCTGGGAAAGCGGCTAGCGCCCGCAAGCGTTCCTTCGGCGCGGCCGTCGGCGTGGATGGTTATAGAGAGCGTCGTCCACACCAGCGGGGCTTGCCACTGGACAAACGGCCGGCGCCGCACCCGGCGAGGCGCAGGTAGTCCCGTGCGGCCCCCGGCGGTCTGGGTGAATCGGACCCAGCCGTCACCCACTTCGGCCGTGGGCCTGATGTCGGGGAGGGCAACGGCCTGGAAGGTGTGCCTCAGGCCAGCCAGCCGGACCGAGGTCGACCCCATGAGCCCACCTCCACCGCATCCGTGACCGGTGATCCGGCCGGACGAGTCGACGTCGATCCAACCTTCTAAGACGTTCGCGAAGCGAAACCGGTCGGCCGCTTGCAGTTCGGCCAAATCGTCGATCCGGTCTGGGGGAGGGTCGTCGTAGTGCGTAAAACCGACGTCGAAAGGAACCCGGCTTCCGCCTTGAATCGCCTCGGAGGGGATCCAGGAGATCGATGTGATCGAGCTGTGTACGCGCATAACTGAATGGTCACGCCTGGTCCAGCACCAGGCCAGGGTGCTGGCCGTGCCGAGTCGGTGTGGATAGCACCCCGACCTTCGGGTGCTTGCCCCCTGTCGGCACCGGTGCGGGTGTGAGATAAAGGTCAGCATGGTTTCGTTAGCGGCAGGCACCATCGAAGTACTCCTTGCCGACGACAACCTGATAGTCCGCGCCGGAGTGCGGGCTCTCATCGAAGGCCACTCGGACTTGCGGGTCGTAGGAGTCGCAGCCGATTACGACGAGGTGATCAAAGGTGCGGACGCGTTCGAGCCCCACGTGCTGGTGACCGACATCCGCATGCCCCCCACCTTCCAGCGCGAGGGTATCGACGCGGCCAAGGAAGTCAGGAGGAGACACCCGGGTACCGCCGTGGTCATTCTCTCGCAGTACGACGACCCCGAGTACGCCGTCTCACTGCTCGCCGAGGGCTCCGCTGGCTACGGCTACCTGCTGAAGGACCG
>PMHU01000332.1 GCA_003156795.1 Acidimicrobiaceae bacterium | reverse complement strand
CCTTGCCGGTCGTGGGTCCCAACAGCGGTCTCGGCGACACCGCGGATCTCGAGGAAGTGGACACCTTCCATCGATTGTTCAGTGACCTCGTCGACGACGAAGGCGACGTTCGGATTCGCCTGGACGTTGCGGTACTTGACACTGCCGCTCATGTTGAACCCGNNCCCGGTGATGTCGATGGTGCCGAGCGTTGGGTTGTACGTGAAGCCCAGGGGCTTGACCTGGGGGGTCCCGTTCGGCCCCAACGTGGCCAGGTGGCCACGGGGCTGGCGGGCGAGGAAGCGCATTTCGGCGTCGCTGAAGGTCATACCGGCCAGGCTAGAACCTCAGGTAAGATTGAGGTCAAGCGAATGTCCCGATTCCCTCTTCCGTCGGCCGAGCTGACCGTGGGTCAGGTAGCGACCCGCAGCGGTGTCGCCGTCTCCGCCCTGCACTTCTACGAGGCCGAAGGCCTCATCCAAAGCAGGCGCACCGCAGGGAACCAGCGGCGGTTCCCCCGGGAGGTACTGAGGAGAGTGGCGTTCATCCGCGCCTCCCAGGCCGTGGGCATCCCACTCCGGCGCATCAAGGACGCCCTCGATCGCCTGCCGGACGGCCGCACCCCAACCCGCCGGGACTGGGAGCGGCTGTCGGCGACGTGGCGGGACGACCTAGATCAGCGGATCATCGGCCTGCAGCACCTCCGGGATCGTCTCAGCGGCTGTATCGGCTGTGGATGCCTCTCCCTGGGTCTTTGCAAGCTCGTGAACCCTGACGACCTCCTAGGCCAAGAAGGACCTGGTCCGCGCAATCTTTGAGCGCAACGGACTAGCCGGGACTGACGCCACCACCCCGGCCNNCGGCACCCCCGCTGACGAGGGCACCTCGTCCATGGCGACCTTCAGGTTCGACGCCAGACACATTCGATCATCGTCAAAGGATTCATTCGTGCTGCTTCACTGATCGCCAACGTCGCAGTCCTCGGCGACGCGCCTGGTTCGGGGTGTGGCGTGGGTCTTGGGTTGACGCGGTGGGTTCGTGGGTCGGAGGTGGGGATGCTCGGCGAGGAGTTGTTCGTGGCCCCATCGTTCGAGTTCGGCCAAGGCGGGCCGGAGCGACTCTCCTTTGGACGTGAGCTGGTAGCTGACGCCCAGCGGCGGGCCTTGGTCGACTTCTCGGGTGAGCAAGCCGGCTGCGGTGAGTTCGCTGAGGCGTTCGGAGAGCATGCGCTCGCTCACGGCGGGTAGGAGTCGGGCGATGCTCGAGAAGCGGGCGGGGCCGTCGAGGAGGGTGACGATGATGAGGCCACTCCATCGTTTGCCCAGCAGCGCGAAGACTTCTGTGATGGCTTGGCAAGCGCCTTGGTGGTCACCGGCCCGCCGGTTATCTCGCATATGAAGGTATAGTAACTTCTGTTTCGTAAGCTAATGGCGATTCGCGGTCGGAGGTCGAAGTGCGCAACGTTGGTTTGTTGGTTTCGCGAGGGATCTTTGGGAGTTACCTGGTCGTGCACGGGGCCCAGAAGCTGTTCGGTTCGTTCGGTGGTCATGGTCTGGACGCGACTGGGGCGGCGTTCGAGTCCATGGGATTGCGGCCAGGCAAGGCCATGGCCGCGGTCGCGGGAGCCAGCGAGCTAGGTGGCGGACTGCTCACCGCCACCGGTGTGGCCGATCCGTTGGGACCGTTGGCTATTGCCGGCACGATGGCGGTGGCCTCGGCCGTTCACCGCAAGCAGGGTCCGCTCGCGCAGAACGGTGGTTTCGAGCTTCCGTTGACCAACCTGGCTCTGGCCATGGGGCTGTTGAGCACGGGAGCTGGGCGTTGGCGGTTGGGCCCGAGGCTGCCGAGGGGATTGACTGCGGTTTCGGCCCTGGTCGGTACCGTCATGGCTGCCTTCTCGATCAGCCAGCTGCTGGGAGCCAAGCCTTCGCCGCCCGTTGCTTCAAAGCCCGAAGGCGCTACGGTCGAACCCTCGTCCTGAGCGATTCAGCCCCGAAGTAGGGTCTTTTTCCCTGCTTGCGCTTCTCACCACGATCCGCACGAATCTCCCGTCAGGAGACAGCAGCTGTGGCTACTAACGCGCTCACTCGACCGATACCGACCCCAGCGAAATCCGACCACCGTTGGCTGGTGCTGGTGGTTGTGTCGATCGCACAACTGATGGTCGTGCTTGACGCGACGATCGTGAACATCGCTCTACCCTCGGCACAGGCGGCTCTTCGCTTCGACAACAGCGAGCGGCAATGGGTCGTCACGGCCTACGCGCTCGCGTTCGGGAGCCTGTTGTTGCTCGGGGGCAGAGTCGGCGACATCGTCGGGCGCAAACGGACGTTTCTGATCGCGCTGGTGGCCTTCGCCGCAGCGTCGGCTCTCGGGGGGGCATCGCCGTCGTTCGCCATTCTGGTCATTGCCCGAACCCTGCAGGGCGCCGCCGGAGCGATGCTCGCGCCGGCCGCGCTGTCCACGCTCACCGTGACGTTCACCAATCCGGCCGAACGCGGCAAGGCCTTCGGCATCTATGGCGCCATCGCCGGGGCCGGCGGGGCCGTCGGGCTGCTGCTGGGCGGCATCCTGACCCAGTACCTGTCCTGGCGCTGGTGCCTGTACGTCAACGTCGTCTTCGCGGTGATCGCGGTCACGGCCGCGGTGCGGCTGCTG
>PMHU01000066.1 GCA_003156795.1 Acidimicrobiaceae bacterium | reverse complement strand
CCCCCCTCAGATCCGAAGCACCACTTTGGCTCGTCGACTTCAGTCCAGCCGAACCGGATACCCACGCCGCGCCATCTCATCAACGGAACGGCCAGACGTGCGAGTACGCGGCTAGCTAGGCGCCAACGGTGAGCCGTCGAAGCGGTCCAGCGCCGTGAACGCCTCCACCGGGCCCCGACGCAACCGGGTCGGCCGGTCGCCTTTGGGGTAGCCGAGAACGAGGGCGCCGGCGACCGCCCACCCCTCGGGCGCCCTCAGCAGTTCGAGCGCGGCCGACTCATCCCTGACGAGCATCGTCGTCATAACGCCGCCCAGCCCGACGTCGTGGGCAGCCAGCAGGATGCTCCACCCGAAGGGGTAGATGGAAGCGCCGCCAACCAGGGTGTAGCGGTCCAGGTCGCGGTCGACGGCGGCCAGGCCTCTCAGGTCGGCCAGGAGAAGGAGCAGGGCCGGCACCCGGTCCAAGTTCTCGGCGAATCCGGCCGGGCCGCGCCCCGCTTGGGCACCGACCTCTGCCGCGTTCGTCAGCGCTCGAGCTTCGGCCTCCCGGTCGGTGACGGGCGCCCAAGGAACCAAGCCGGCCTGGCCCATGGCCAGGTACTGGTACCAGCCGTGCAGGTACAGGTCGCGGAGGCGAGCGCGCACGGCGGGGTCCTTGACCACGATCACCCGCCAGGCTTGGCGGTTCCCGCCGCTCGGGGCGAATCGAGCGACTTCGAGGATGCGGTAGAGGACGTCGTCGGGCACCTCGCGATCCTCGAACTCCCGGATGGCGCCGGTCGTGCGGAGGGCGGTCTCCAGATCCATGCCGGCCAAGCTAGGCGCGGGGCTGGGCCGGCCGGAGCAGGACTTCCTGCGCCACCGTCGCCAGGTGGTCGCCGTTGGGCGAGAACACCTGGCCGACGGCGAGGCCCCTCGGCGTGCCCAAGCCCTCGCAGCGGAAGTCGTGCAGCTGCCAGTCGTCGCCAGCGATCGGGTGGTGAAACCAGATGGCGTGGTCCAAGCTGATCCCGTCCCACTGTCGGCCCGAGACGCCGTCGGCGCTTTGTTGCTGAGATCGGACGGCGTCAGTAGCCAGGTCGTCGGATAGGAAGGCCAGGGCGCAGGCCGCCAGGACCGGGTCGTCGGGGGGCGCGCCAGGTATTCGAAGCCAAGCCTGGGCCCGCCCGTCCTGGTCGTGGACCCAGCGTCGGTCGAACATACCGCTCCAGCTGGAGTTGTCCAGATCCTCCGGAGGCGGGACGTCGGGGAACGGCGACGCTTGAACGTACTGGGCTGCTTCTCGGCACTGAAAGGACGCAGACATGTGCAGGATCGCTCCCATCGACTGGCGGGCGATGACGGCGCGGGTCACGAAGTTGCGACCATTGCGGAGTCGATCTACATCAAACCGGATGGGCTCTTCGGCGTCGCCCTTGCGGATGAAGTAGGCGTGAAGAGAGTGCACGCGGAAGCCGGTGTCCACGGTGGCGGCGGCGGCCCGGAGCGACTGGGCCACGATCTGTCCACCGAACAGGCCGCCCCAGGGGTATTGGGGGCCGCGACCGATGAGCCGGTCGGGGGCGTTCTCGTGCAGTGTCATCATGTCGTCGAACTTCACGGGCGCAGTCTGCCCGGTATCGGCACCCGGCCGTTGTGGACGACCACGCCTTCGGCTTTGAGCAGGCGGGCGTGCCTGGCTTCCAGACCGGGCACCAATCGACCCGTCGACGTGACCACCCGCCACCACGGGAGCTCGCGACCCGGAACCGGGTTGGCCATGATCCTCCCGACCGCCCGGGCCGATCCCGGGTAACCGGCCTCGGCGGCCACATCTCCATAGGAGACGACCTCGCCCGGCTGCAGGGCGGCGACGACTGCTTCGACGCGCTGGCGGAACTCGCGGCGGTCGGGTGGTTTCACCGATGGTCCGTGAGATGTTGGGGCTTTCACCTGGGGTTGCGCCATCCAGCGGTCAGCCGCCCGACACGAGAGCGTCGGCGCCGGCCGGGGGAGTGGGGTCGTCGCGTGTCTCGAGCCACCGGTCCGGAAGCGCCACCGGTCGAGGGCCGTCGGTGTGGCCGCGAGCCATGCGTCGGGCCGCGTCGGGGAGGGGAATCTCGGGATCCAAGCGATTGAGCAGGTCGCGCAGCTCGGCCAGTGTGCTGACGGACGCGAGACGTCTCCGCATGTCCGCTCCGACCGGGTACCCGGTCAGGTACCAGCCGGTGTGTTTGCGGAAATCGCGCATCGCCGGGTGCTCGCCGAGATCAGCCGCGAGAAGGGAGGCGTGCCGGGCCATGACGGTGGTCACCACCCCGAGGCGCGGAGACTCGGTCGTCCCCACGGTGTGGGGCTTGGTCGTCTGCGGCCCGGCGATCGAGCAGGCGGATTGCAGCTCGGCGAAGATCCAAGGGCGACCCAAGCAGCCCCGGCCGATGACGACGCCGTCGCACCCGGTGCGCTGCTGCATGGCCACGGCGTCGGCCGCTTCCCAGATGTCCCCGTTGCCCAGCACCGGGATGGACGTGACCGCCGCTTTCAGGTCGCCAATGGCGTCCCAGTCAGCAGGTCCGGCGTATCGCTGTTCGGCGGTGCGGGCGTGGAGTGAGACCGCGGCCGCTCCTTCGCTCTCGGCGATCAGGGCGGCCTCGATCGCCGTCGGAGTCGACTCGTCGAGGCCCATGCGCATCTTGACCGTGACCGGGACGGTGTTCGCGGCGCGAATGGCCGACCGGACGACCCGCCGGTAGAGGACGGGGTGGGCTGGAAGGGCGGCGCCCCCTCCTTTGCGAGTCACCTTTGGGGCGGGGCAGCCGAAGTTGAGGTCGACGTGATCCACGCCGACCTCGTCGACCAAGATGCGAACAGCGGCGTCCATGACGGCGGGATCCACTCCGTAGAGCTGAACGCTATGGGGGTCTTCGCCCGGAGCGCGGGCGACCATGCGCAACGTCTTGTCGTTGCGCTCGACCAGGGCGCGGGCGGTGATCATTTCGCTCACGTACAGGCCCCCGCCGAAGCTTCGGCACAGCTGGCGGAACGCGGCGTTGGTCACGCCCGCCATGGGAGCGAGAACTACCGGCGGGTCGACCTCGATGGGCCCGATCTTCAAGACCACAAGTCGATTATCTCCACATCCAGGTCGGCGAAGAGGCGGCGCAGCAGTGGGAGGGAGACACCAGTGATGGTGCCGTAGTTGCCGTCGATCGTGTCGACCCATGGGGCCGAGCGACCTTCGAGGGTAAACGGACCGGCGACTTCCATGGCCTCCTTCGTCGACGCATAAGCCTCGACTTCCCGGTCGCTGGGGTGACCGAAGCGAACGAGAGCGGTGTCGGTCGCCATCGCCATCGAATTGGTGGAGGTGTCGATAACGCAGTGCCCGGTGTGGAGCAGGCCTTCGCGTCCTCTCATCCGGTGCCAGCGTTCGACGACTTGGGTCGGTGAGCTCGGCTTGCCCCATGCCGCGCCCTCGAACTCGAGCAGAGAATCGCACCCGATGACCAGCGGCGCATCCGATCCGCTTCTCTGCCCAGCCGCGACGGCTTCGGCTTTGCGTTGGGCCAAGACTCGCACGGCTTCGACGGGGGGCAGATGATCGACCCCGTCCTCGGCCACGTTGCTGGGCACCACCTCGGGCGACAACCCGGCCCATTCGAGGAGCTGGCGCCTCGCCGGCGAGCTAGAGGCGAGTATCAATCGGCGGGCCACGTCGTGCCAGGTTGGCAGATCTGGCCGCGCCGCCCGGCCGCACCACCCCGGAGGGATGCATTGAGCCGTACGCCCTGAGGGATCGAGCACCAGATCGGCGGCGGCCCGCGACCACGGTGAGTACCGGCTCCGATCCCGACCGGGCGCCAGCACATACCCGGCGACCGTCGCCTCCCCTGACACCAGGTACGAACATGCGTTCGCCCAAGGCGGTATTATCCCGGGCATGAGCAGCGCAATCACCGATCCGGCGGCCCCCCTGTGGTCGCTGGGTTTGGACGATAACCAGCGGCGGGCCGTCGAGCACGACCGCGGTCCGCTCCTGATCGTCGCCGGCGCCGGNNTCGTGACGTTTAGCCGCCGTGCCGCGGACGAGATGATCAGGCGGTTGGCGCCACTGGTAGGGGCGGCGGTGGCCAGGCAGGTGCCGTCCGGCACATTCCACGCAGTGGCCTACCGGCTTCTGCGCGAGCACGCCGAGCCGTTGGGGTTGGGTGAAGGCTTCACCGTCATCGACCAAGGCGACGGAGCCGACCTGATGCACCTCGCCCGCCAGGAGGTGATCGCTCGAAACGGTGCCTCCTCGACCGAAGATCGACGCCGGCGTTTCCCGCGCAAGGACACGCTGGTCTCCATCTACTCGCGTGTCGTCAACTCNNTCGACTTCGACGACCTGCTGCTCTACTGGAGGGTGGCGGCCGCCGACCCGTTGGTCGGTCCGGCCTTGGCGAGCGCCTACGACCACGTCTTGGTCGACGAGTACCAGGACACCAACCTGCTTCAGGCCGACATCGTCAGGTCCCTGTTCTCGGGTGGGTGCTCCCTGACTGTGGTCGGCGACGACGCCCAGGCCATATACGCCTTCCGGGCCGCGACGGTGCGCAACATGCTCGACTTCCCGGTCGAGTATCCCGACTCGACGGTGGTCACCCTCGATCGCAATTATCGCTCGACCCAACCGATCTTGGACCTGGCCAACTTCGTTCTCGCCGAGGCGGCGGAGAAGTACGACAAGCGTCTGTGGACGGGCTCGAGCGGAGGCGGGCGCCCGGTCTTGGCCACGTGCCCCGATGAGGGCGCCCAAGCCGAAGCGGTGGCCGACGTCATCCTCGAGCATCACGAGGCCGGTGTCGGGTTGCGCGAGCAGGCCGTGCTGTTCCGGACCGCCCATCACAGCGATCTGCTCGAGGTGGAGCTGCGCCGTCGGGCCATTCCCTATGTCAAGTACGGCGGTCTCAGGTTCCTCGAGGCCGCTCACGTCCGCGACTTGCTCGCCGCCCTCAAGGTTCTCGACAACCCGCGCGACGAACTGGCCTGGTACCGGCTCCTCCAGTTGCTCGAGGGCGTGGGTCCGGCCGGAGCCCGGCGGCTCATCACCAGTCTCGGCGTCACGGGCCTCGTCGCCCCCGACGTCGGCTGCGATGGGAACCGCCCGGCCGGGGACCCTCTGGCCCGTTTCGTAAAGGGGGTGTGCCCGCTTCCGTCGAAGGCCGCCGCGGACGCCGCCGGACTGGCGGCCGCGTTGGGAGACTGCTGCGGGGACTCGCTCGGCCCGGGAGCCCAGATCGATCGGCTGCGGCAGGGGCTCGACCCGTTGGTCCGGCGCCGCTACGACAACGCCGAAGTCCGCCTGCGCGACTTGGAGGCCCTGGGACAGATCGCATCGGGCTTCGATACCCGGGCCCAGATGGTGGCCGAGCTCACACTCGATCCGCCCTCGTCCACCGGTGACCTGGCCGGCCCACCCCTCCTCGACGACGACTACGTCATCCTTTCGACCGTGCACTCGGCCAAGGGGGGCGAGTGGGGTGTCGTCCATCTCATCCACGCCGCCGACGGCGCCTTCCCCTCCGATCTGGCCACCGGCAGCGCGGAAGAAGTGGACGAGGAGCGCCGCCTCTTCTACGTCGCNNGCGGGTGGTGCACCTGATCCACGCGGCCGACGGAATGTTCCCATCCGACATGGCGACCGGAAGCCAGGAGGAGATCGAGGAGGAGAGGAGGCTGTTCTATGTGGCGCTGACCCGGGCCAAGGAGCACCTCCACCTCTACGCCCCGCTTCGCTACCACCACGGCGGTCCGTTCGGGCGCGGCGACGCCCACAGCTACGGCCAGCGCACCCGCTTCCTTCCGCCCGCCGTCAACGAGCTCCTCGATCAGCGACCCGTGCGCGCCCGTCGCTCCGACGGGGCTCTCTTGGTCACACCCGTCGAGCTGCCCTCGGCCGTTGACGACGCGCTGCGGGCCCTCTGGTAGGCGACTCTCGTCAGTCCTTGGTGGCCACGTGGTTGGGTACCACGTGCAGAGTCGGCTCGAATCGCTCCGATTCCACGTGCTCGGCCGGGCGCTGCATCAGCAGCGTCAACTCCGTCCGGCAGGCCTGGCAGGGCCCCCAGAAGCGCTCGACCACCTCCGAGCCGCATCGAGGAC
>PMHU01000253.1 GCA_003156795.1 Acidimicrobiaceae bacterium | reverse complement strand
CCTTGACAAACATAGGAGCATCGTTATGGCGGGACTCGAGCGAGATCACGCCTCTGCCGGTGGCGCGCCAGATTGTTCAGATGAGAGGGTCCAGAACCGCTGAATCTGAGGGACGTCCGTCCCCTGGGTAGCAGCAAGGACCTGATTGACCGCGACAGTTTCAGTCCTTCTTGCAGCCGCTTCCGCTTACCAAAGTCTCTTTGGTAACCGCCCCGCAGCGCAGCGGAGGGGTGGTTGATCGGGGGGTGCCGGGGGGCGGGCCCCCTGGCTTTGCCAATGCCGTCGCGTCCTTGCGGAAACTAATGATCGAAGGGCCGAACGACCCCGACAACGTCATGGACCGGGCGATCATTTCCTCTTGGCGGAGGGGCGTGGCCGGTTCTTCGCAGGCTGAGTCTTGGGACCCCCCGGCTGACGCAGCCCCCCCATTGGGGGGGCTTTGTCGTCAGGAGCTGCTGCTGGCGTTGCGACTGGGTTGGTGCTGGATTTCCGCGGTCGTCCTCGTTTTATGGGTTGCCGATGCTGGGCCCAGGCTTCGATTTCTGGTCGTAGCCACAATCGCGGTCGGGTGCCGCCGAGGTCGACCACGGGACGGGGCATGTCGGGGTATTTATTCATGTACAGGTAGACGCTGTTGCGCTGGGCCAGGCCGATGATGCGGGCGGCCTCTTGGGCGTCGATGAGGTCTTCGGTGTGTACCAGCGGCATCAAATAAAGATTCTACAGTCGCGCCCATTGTCGCAGGCGGATGATATAGTGTGACTGTAGAATAATAAGTGGCCCCGGCAGGTGTTAGCGCACCCCCGGGGCCTGGCCAAGACCTGGATTGGAGGTCTCGACGTGGACAAGGGTACGGGCGCGCTGCGACAGCCGCTGGACGCGCTGCATTGGCTGGTGTCATACCAGCCGGTTGATGTGGATCCGGTGGTGTGGACGAAGGTACGCCCGTTCGTGTGGGATTGCGTCAGTCGTCTCGGCCTGAATAGCGACAGCTCGTCCGCTTGGCGGGTAATCCGCGGGCTGGCCCGACTCGCCGCTTGGGCAGTGGGGGATGGGTTGCCACTAGACGTCGAGGCCATCCTCGATCCGGACACGGTGGAGCGGTTCGTCACGGTCGGCCTGGTTGATGATGCGTCGCGGGCGACTTACCGGTCGGTCCTGCGACGGGTCGGACCGAAGCTGACTCGCCGAGCGCCTTGGCAGCCCAAATCGGTGTCGCTTTCTCGCCGTCAGGTTGCGCCGCCCTATTCGGCTCAGGAGATCGACTGGCTGAGGGCTGACGCTGTGGTGCAGCCGACACCTGGACGCGTGCGGGCGGCTCGAGCTCTTCTTGCTCTTGGTGCGGGTGCCGGGCTGGATGGTCGTTGGATCGCTCGGGTCGCTGCCGGCGATGTCGACCGTGTGGGGAAGGTTGTGGTGGTGTCGGTGGGGGAGCCGATGGCTCGTCGGGTGCCGGTGTTATTCGACTGGGAATGCGAAGTACTTGGGTTGGCAACGACCGCCGGGGGAGGGTTCTTGGTGGGTGGGACCTCGACGTCTCGGAATCGGGCAGGGGCACTGGCGGCGTCCCTCATGGTGGCGAATGGCCACCCAAGGTTCTCGGCGTCCCGGATGCGCTCGACGTGGCTTCTCGCTCATCTGACGCTTGGTACGCGTTTGCCGGAGCTGGCCCGGGCGGCAGGTCTTGAGGGTGTCACGGTCCTGTCAGATCTACTCCGGCACGTCCCTGCCCTCGATGAGGCCGAGGCTGCTGCCACGTTGCGGGGTGTCCGATGAGTCGGCGGGCCCCGATAGACACAGGCGGCGGCCGGGCCACCAGCAACACCGATCTCCAGATCGCCTGCCGGATCATTGACACGGCCGGGGTAGTGGCGCTGCTCAGTCCGCTGTTGGACGCGGAGGTGGGCCGGCAGCGAACAATCACGATCCGGGGACTGATGGTTGCCTGCCAGCTCAACGCTCTGGCCCGTCATCATCGAGCCCATCTGGTCGAGGTAGCCAGGATCATCAACGCACTCAGAGACGAGCAGCGCGCCGAGCTGGGCATCGTCCGTCACGACCCGGACGAGACCTATTTCCGCGTTGACAGGTTGTTTAACCGGCTGTGTGAAGTACTCGACGCCGGACACGTGATCGACGGCGTGCGGATCGACGCCAAGTGGCTGGCCAACCAGCTGGCCGTGGCGTCGGTGCCCAAAGAGTTCCGTACCACGCGCTCGGTCGCCGTGGACGGCACCGACGTCGAGACGTGGGGGGCGCTGCACGGCGATCCGGTCACCGTCGACCTCGACGGTGAAGCGGCCGCGACCCAGCTGATGGACGACGGCACGATCCCTAAGCCCAAGAAGGCGACCCGCAAAGCTCAGGTCCTCGCTGTCGGATCGGATGGCCGCAATCAGTACACCGTCGATCCCGATGCTCGGGCCGGGCACCGCTCGGCGACCAACAGTCGGGCGGCCGGACCGTACGTCGGCTACGAGCTCCATCTGGCCGTGCAGGCTCGGGACGTGAAGTGGACCAACGGGATCGACAAGACCAGCCTGTCCGACGAAGTTCCCGGTGTCGTCACCTGCTTTTCATTGGTCCCGGCCGGCACCCATCGAGGCAAGGCCATCGTCGATGACCTGATCGCAGCCAAGGCGGCGGGGGAGTCGATCGACGACGTGGTGTGGGACCCCGGCTACTCCCTGTGCAAACCCGGCACCGTCCACCACCGCCTGGCCCAGGCCGGCATCCACCAGACGTTCCAGCCCGTTACTCACCAGCGTGGCGTCCGCCCGTTCTCGGGCGACGCCCAGCTCATCGACGGGCAGCTCTTCTCCAACCTCCTGCCTGATGAACTGCGCGAACTGCCTGCCCCACCGAGGGGCGCGAGCGAAGTCGAGAAGGAGGCCTACGAAGCCAGGTTCAACCTGCGGGCCCGCTGGCGAATGATGCGCCACGCTCCACCCGACCACGACGGCGCAACCAGGTGGCGCTGCCCGTTCTGCGCCGGCTTCCTCCGCTCCCGCAACTTCCCGCGCACCATGCGCCGAGCCAAGACCGTCCCTCTCGTCCCCGTCGACGACGGGTGCGAGAAATGCTGCAACGGCATCCTGACCGCTCAAGCGGCCGAGATGGCCTGGTGGCAGCGCATCACCTACGGCACCACCGCATGGCGAATCTCGATGGGACGCCGTCAGGTCGTCGAGTCGGTAAACGCCGCCCTCAAAGGCGTCTTCACCGACCTCGGCCGCGGCTTTATGCGAGTGATGGGCGTCACCAAGATGACCGTCATGCTTGGCTTCACTCTCGCCGCCTACAACCTCGACAGGATCCGCAGCTTCCGGGCCAAGCACCACCTCGACGAAACGGGACAGTCGACTCAGAAGCCGAAGCAGACCCGGGCCCGCCGACGCACCGGCACCTGGGCCGACATCATCGAAACCAACGAGAGCCCGCCGACCTAGCCGAACGA
>PMHU01000173.1 GCA_003156795.1 Acidimicrobiaceae bacterium | reverse complement strand
TGTGGCTGCAGCAGATCCGCGACGAAGCGCACCGCTTCGCGATCACCTATCACCGCAACTTACGAGGAAAGAGGATGACCGTCTCGATCCTTGATGGAGTCACCGGTCTGGGACCGGGTCGTAAGAAGCGCCTGGTCAAGGAGCTGGGTGGCCTGAAAGGTGTCAAGCAGGCGTCCCGCGAAACCCTGGAACAGCTTTCCTGGCTACCGGGCCCGGTAGCGGGCGCCGTGTACGAGAAGCTGCACGGCTAGGTTCGAGATCATGACCTCCATCGCCGCCAACGGGATCGATATCGAGTACGACGCGTCCGGGAACCCATCCGATCCACCGCTGCTGCTGGTGATGGGACTCGGAGCCCAGCTCATTGCGTGGGACGACGAGTTCGTGAGGGAGTTGGTGTCGAGGGGCTTCTACGTCATCCGGTTCGACAATCGGGACCAGGGCCTTTCAACGGGGTTCGATGAGGCAGGGGTTCCCGACGTCGCCGCGGCGCTGACGACGGGCCGGCTTCCCGAGCCGGTCTACCTACTGTCGGACATGGCCGACGACGCGGCCGGCCTTCTCGACGCCCTCGGTATTCCTAGGGCCCACGTGTGCGGGGCGTCCATGGGCGGGATGATCGCTCAGAGCCTGGTCATCCACAATCCGGCGAAGGTGCTGACCCTGGTCTCGATCATGTCGACCACGGGTGACCCGTCGGTGGGCACGCCTCATCCGGAGGCACTGGCGGTACTTATGCAGCCGGCGCAGACGGATCGCGACGCGGTCATCGAGTCGGCTGTGAAAGCGTGGGCGGTCATTGGTTCCCCCGGCTTTCGGCGCGATGACGAGAGGGTCCGGGCGGCTGCGGCGGCCGCGTTCGACCGGGCCTTCCATCCAGAGGGAACGGCCCGCCAGCTCGTCGCCATCGTCTCTTCGCCGGACAGGACCGCCGCCCTAGGCGCCGTGACCTGCCCGACTCTGGTGGTCCACGGTGAGGCCGACCCGCTCGTAGACCCGTCCGGCGGTCGGGCCACCGCCGACGCGATTCCCGGCGCCGAGCTGTGGACCATTCCGGGCATGGGACACGACCTTCCGCCGGAGCTGTTCGCCCCGGTCGCCGACCGCATCGCGACCCATTGCCTGCGGGCGTGATCGAAGCGGACGGGGAAAGATGAGAGAGGGCCATTGAGTTGGCACGCCCGTCTGATTTGGCACGCCCGTCGATGTTCGAGTTTGCGGGCGGCGAGTCGGCCTTTCTCAAGCTCGCCGCCGCTCACCACGAGAGGTGCTTGCAAGACCCGGTCTTGAATCATCCCTTCTCTCATCCGGGGCACCCTCAGCACGTCGAGCGACTGGGTAGCTATTGGGCTGAGGTCTTCGGTGGACCCCCGCACTATTCCCAATCGTGTGGAGGACACTCGTCGATGCTCCACATACACGCGGGGACCAACGCGGAAGACGAGCTCGGCGCTCGCTTCGTCGAGTGCTTCGTCGGAGCGGCAGACGACGCAGCCCTCCCGGATGACCCGGAATTCCGCCAAGGTCTCCGCTCCTATATGGAGTGGGCGGTCAAAGATGTCCTCGCCTGCTCGCCTCAGGGATCGACGGTGCCGGACCACGTGGAAGTTCCTCGATGGTCGTGGGGCGGCCTCGAAGCGAACCCCTGATCTGAGCAGTGGATACTTCTGGCGGGAACTCCATGTGGGAGGAGGTGGCGACGTGGTGGCAGGAGGGCTTTACCGACGGGGCCGACGCCGAGTACGAGGAACAGATCCTTCCGCTCGTCGCAGCGCACCTCGTGGGGACGTCGGTCGTTCTCGACGTCGGCTGCGGCGAAGGTCAGGTTGCCCGGCTGGCGGCCAGGCTCCCAGGCGTGGAGCGGGTGGTTGGGGTCGACCCGACCTGGGCCCAAGTGGAAATGGCCGCGCGCCGCGACGGGGGCGTGTCGATTGCACGTGCCGAGGCCGCGGCGCTCCCATTTTTGGACGGATCGTTCGATGCGGTCGTGGCCTGTCTGGTGTTCGAGCACATCGAGGCCATGGACGAGGCCATTTCGGAGGTCGGGCGGGTGCTGTCGCCGGGAGGAAGGTTCCTTTTTCTGCTGAACCACCCTCTGCTCCAGACGCCGGGCTCGGGTTGGATCGATGACACCATCCTGGAGGAGCAGTACTGGCGGATCGGCCCCTACCTCGTTGAAGACAACAATCTGGAGGAGGTCGAAAAGGGCGTCTGGATTCCGTTTATCCATCGGCCGCTGTCGAGATACGTCAACGCCATGGCCGAGTCCGGACTCTTCGTCACCCAGATGGTGGAGCCCGCGCCTCCGCCCGGATTCCTGGCCCGGGCGTCGGAATACCGGGACGCTGCGACCATTCCTCGCCTCCTGGCTCTTCGAGCCGAGAAGCTGGCTGCTCCGCCGAAGCCGGGCTGAGTTCAAGCTGCCTGAAGCCGGGCCAAAGCGGCGCCGACCTCCGCGGCCACCCGGTGCGGCTCGCGAGCCACGTCCCACCAGTCGAACTCGAGAACGGTCCAGCCAGCCCGGTTGAGGGCGTTGCGACGCGCTGCGTCACGTCGGGCCTGCTCGGGGGAGGAGTGGTAGGTCCAACCGTTGACCTCAATCACCAATCTCAACTGGGGGTAGGCGAAGTCCAGGCGGTAGCGGCGATCAGGTCCCCAGCAGACCTCGGCTTTTGGCGCACGGACTCCGTGGTCCAGGAGCGTCCGCAGCATCTTGCTCTCGAGAACGCTCGGGTGGGGACCCGTGGCCATCCCCCTTGCGTCGAGGCGGTGCTGCAGGAACGGACGGCCGCGGTGTCCCCGGGCCGACGCGCACGCGACAAGGAGAGCGTCCGGCCGGATGGAGCGCGTCGCCACCGCTCGGTCGATCAGCTCGTCCAGCTCGTCGGCATCGGCCAGCACAGCCATATCGACGATCGTCCGGGCGACCGGCGTGCACGGGAACCCGCGTCGGATCATGGGCTGCTCGATTCTCCTCGTCCTGGTGACGTGCAGTCCGCACGTGCGNNACGACTGGCGGGCACCGTGATCGACGGCTCTGTAGGCGGACGGTCCTGCAAACGATGGAGCCAGGCAGCCGACGAATGTGAAGCGTAAGAAGACGGGCCGCCTACCAGAAGAGCGGCCCGCAGGAAGCTCTCAGGACTCGGCGAGGAAGCGGCCAGCCGGTACACACCTGGGTACACGCGCGTCCAGGCGCCCGATCTCACCTGACGAACGAGTTGGCTGTTGCTCACGCCAAGTTGGAGCGCCTGAATACGACTGATCACCCCATCGTGGGTCGCGAACCATGAGGACAGCGCTCGGTTCCGACCTCCGCCACTGTAATGGCTCTTCATGATGTTCCATCTTGCCGTAAGCCTGTGACACTCAATCAACGATGTGCGGATTCGGGGCCAGGCGTCGCAGATATGTGGGTGGGGGCTGGCTGCCGGGGATGCTCGGTTGGGTCGGGCCGTGT
>PMHU01000111.1:1584-2706 GCA_003156795.1 Acidimicrobiaceae bacterium | reverse complement strand
CGAGGGTCCCGTGGGTCAGGCGGACATGGAGCTGACCGCTGTGGTCCTGCGACAAATGCGCCCAGTTCTTGTCCAGCACCACGGCGCCCGTCTGCTCTAGGACCTCAAGTGCCTGACCCAAGCTGCGCACTGACACCAGGAGGTCGAGATCTCCATACGAGCGCAGGCGCGGGGGCCGATGAATAACCTCATCCAGCACGGGTCCCTTGAATGCCAGCCAAGGGATGGATGCCCCATTGAGCGAAGCCGCGGCAAGAGAAAGATCAGCGACGACCTGGGCGCGGAGCAGATCCTGCCGAAGCCTCGCCGCCTCGAAGCCGGCGACCAGTGCCGGCGCCGATGATGCCCGTGCTGCCGCGGCGTAGACCCAGTTCTCCACGCCATGGAACTCGGCCGCGGTGCGCAGCTCGTCCCAATCCACCTCGGCCAGCAGATGGCGCAATCGCGGCGTGGTCGACGGTCCGGCATGGAGGCTGGCGACGAGCGTCTCGCCTACGGACGACGATGAGCGCATGACCCGATCGTACTGAGCGCTTGCCCACTTGTCCCCCAGGAGGTCTTGGCTCACGTGGGGTGGTCAGAATCTCGCAGAACGTGAGGTGGTGGCAATCACGCAGAAGGTGTATGGTTCTTGGTGGCCGCGCCGCGTTGATCGGGCCGGTTACTTGTAAGGGGATAAATCAGTCGTGCGGGACAAACAAAATCCCGGCCATGCATGGAGGAGGAACGCATATGACCAAGCGTGCGTATTCGAGGCCCGTTCTACGTAGGCTCGGCCTGCTTCGAAGGCTGACTCGCTTCAGTNNAACGTCCGCTGCCCAGTTCAGAGCGGGTGAGCGAATCCTGACGCAGGAGAACCCGGACGCGTTGCTCCTGCTGGCCATTGACAGCGGAATGTATTTCTCGCTGGAGGGTGTTGGCCGACAGGTGTGGGAGTTGTGTGATGGATCCCACTCGGTCGAGGAGATCATCGATGAGGTGTGCTCAGGCTACGATGCGCCTCGGGCGGTCATCGACGCCGACGTGCGTAGCCTCATAAGCGAGCTGGCCGATGAGCGGCTTCTCGCGCCCGTCGTCGCGTAGGGGGGCACCGTTCCGTAAGCGCCCGATTCTCGCCCTTCC
>PMHU01000111.1:0-1571 GCA_003156795.1 Acidimicrobiaceae bacterium | reverse complement strand
CCGGGGAGCTGTGCGATACCACCTACTTGGACGCGCCGGGATCGACGTGCAGTTGGTGTTCGGGGCCGGACACGTCGATGGTGCTCCGGCGGCGCACTGCTGGCTTCTCCTAGACGGGCAGCCATATCTCGAATCGACCGACCCGCGGGAAGTGTTTGCCCCGCTTTACATCATGGGCTCGTCGCCTGGCGCGAGCAGTGGCGGCCCGATCCGCGGAGATTGCGTCCCCTGAGAAGAAGGGTTCGGGGAGCCTGCGCGCACGCAACGGCATCGCGGCCGAAAAAGTTACGTCGATCGAGTGAGGATAAATTTCTCCCGGCCGCCTAGCGTTTCCGCTCTGAAGTGGGGCGATCCCGCTGTTTTGCGTTCATCCACCGACCGAGCCGCTGAACGCGGCCGAGCTCTAAAAGAGGGATATATGCGTGCAGCAAGGTCAAGGTCAAGAAGGAACGAGTGCATCCGCCCTCGTGGCACGCGAGTGAAGCGGGCAGGGGCGCTACTTGCGACCGTCGGCTTGACGGCCGCAATGTTCGCGGCCATTGTGGCCAGCCCACCCGTAGCTGGCGCCGTGACGATCCCTTCGTCTCAAGGGACTGACTTTTGGCTTACCTTCGAAAGTAACTACGGTGGTGGGACCAGCCTCTTCCTCTTTATCTCAGGCAATACCGCCACTACCGGCACGGTCACCGACCCGGCCATCTCTTTCTCGACAACGTTCAGTGTGACCCCAGGAACTACCACGACTGTGGATGTCCCGTCCAATGCTGAAATCGACAGCAGTGACACCACGGTCGTCGGGGGCGCAGTTCATATCAGCGCGGGGGCACCGGTATCTGCATATGGTCTCAACACTTATNNGAACTTATCCCGAAACCACCGACGGGTTCCTGGGCCTGCCGACGTCCATTCTTGGCACTTCATACATTGCGGAGGGCTACGGCGGTGGTGGAGGTTCGCAGTTTGCCGTAGTGGGCACTCAGGATGACACCACGGTGACCATCACCCCGAGCGACACCACCGGTGCCTATACGGCGGGTGTGCCCTACACGGAGACCCTCAACCAAGGAGACGTGTACCAACTTATCGATTCAAGTGGTGGAGATCTCTCTGGTTCCACGATTACCTCCAATGAGCCGGTGGCCGTATTCGCCGGCAACAATTGCGCCGACGTGCCAGCAGACGTCGGGTACTGCAACACTCTCGCTGAGGAGATGACGCCCACCGACACGTGGGGATCGGACTTCTTGACCGAGCCGTTGGCGACCCGATCGGGTGACACCTTCCGCGTTATGGCCAGCGAGAATGACACCACTGTGGACATCGACGGCTCACTCGTGGCCACGCTGAATGCCGACCAGTTCTACGAGACGATCCTGTCGACTGCATCGACGATCACCTCGAACAATCCGATTCAGGTCATGCAGTACTCGAACGGCGAGGACTACGACAACGCGGACGCCGATCCGATGGACATCACGATTCCGCCGACCGAACAGTTCCTGAACAGTTATACGGTGGCTACCGAGCCGAGCGGCGCCGACCCCTCTATCACCCAGAACTACTTGAACATC
>PMHU01000003.1 GCA_003156795.1 Acidimicrobiaceae bacterium | reverse complement strand
GCGAGCTCGGTCAGGAAGTAATTGAGGAGGCCGTTGGCCGCCGGAATGCGCCGCTCGGGGTCATCGCCGAATTCCAGGATGTCGCGCACCCACATGGTGAATTCGTCCGCCATGTCGCCCGAGACGCCGAGCATATGGGCGATGACCCGTACGGGAATCTGCTGGGCGTACTCCGCCGCCGCGTCGGCATGCCCGCGAGCAACGAAGCCTTTGAGCAGGTCCCGGCAGAGCTGGCGGGTCATCGGTACGTATCCCTCCACCCGGCGGTGGGAGAACCAGGGCAGCAGGAGGCGGCGCGTCCACGTATGGAGCGGCGGGTCGGCCGAGATCGGCGGAAGGCCGTACTCGAGCTGCGGTCCGTCCTCGGACGGGTCGACTCCCATGGGAATGACCGACACCCGGATGGAGCTGAAGTGCGCGGTGTCATGGGCGATGGCCGTGACGTCCTCGTAGCGAGTCGGAAGCCAGTTGCTGCCGCGCCGCTCGGAGTGGGCGATCGGACAGCGGGCGCGAAGGTCGTCCCAAATGCCGAATGGGTCCGCGACGTAGTGGGGGTCGAGCACCTCAAAATCGCTGGCCCAGTCACTGACGGGCGCTGTTCGTGTCATGGCCACCCTTTGGCTCACTCGGGTCAGGGACCAAGCATCCCCGCCACCTAGCCGTCCATTTTACGCACGCCCTCGAGCCGCACCCTGGGCTTTAGCGCAGCCCCGGCTCCAACGAGTAGGTCAAGGAGATCTGGGCCGACTCGATCTGGGACCCCGACTCAATCGGCACGGTCGCCGCCGGCGCGGCGGCCNNTGGTCGGCGCCGGACTGCAGGGTGTCTTGACCCTCGAGGGGCAGTTGCGTCTCATCGGTCAGCGAGCACACCGGTCCAAGCTCCCGGCCGGCGGCCGCGGCCATGGTCTCGGCATGGGTGACGGCTTGAGCCACGGCCCGGGCCCGGGCCTGGTCCTCGACGGCGGCGGGATCCGCCACGGAGAAGCTGATGGAGTTGATCTTGAGCGCATCGCCGGCCGACCCCACCACGCCATCGATCACCGATCCCGCACTCGAGACACGGTGGATGGTCGCCGTGACGGAATTGGCCACCTGATAGCCGGTGAGCATGGGTACGCCATTGGGAAAGGCGTACTGAGGTTGCAGGGACAGGCCGGAGGTCTGGACGTCCCGGCCGCTCACTCCCCCACTCTCGAAGGCGGCCACCGCCCCGGAGGCCGTGCGGTCGTCCGACGCCAGCGCGGCGGCAGCCGAGGCCGCCGAGGCGTCGACCTCGACCGAAACGGTGAGCAGATCCGGAGTGACGGTGGCCTGCCCCGTGCCCTGGACGGTCAGCTTGGGGGTGGTCGCCCCACAGGACGCCACGGTGGCCGCCTTCGGCGCGCGGTCGCGCAGGGCCACCCCCAGAGCGGCAGCGCCGAGGATGACGGCGACCGTGGTGGCCACGGCGGTGGTGCGCGCCATGGTTGAGCTGCCCCGCCACCATCCGTCCCGTCGGGTCGGCGGCCGATCGCTTTGGTTGTCGTCGCTCATCTCACGGATCTCCCTCGCCCGTCGACCTTCACCTCAACAGACGCACTGAGCTCCCGAATGGTTCGCCGATCTTCCTACCGTGCCCACAGCGCCGGTCAAGCCGATCCGCACGAACGGGGCGCATGGTGTGGGCATCACCGTGCCACCCGAGGCACCGGCCAAAAGGAGAAGCCATGATGGAGACACGCCGCGACCGACCAGAGGGAACCGAGGTCGATGCCGACCTCCCCCGTCCGTCCCGGGGCTCGCGATGGCGATGGGCCACGCCCCGCCGCGCCATGGTGGGCGGTGGCCTTCTTGCCCTGGCCCTCGGTCTCGGGGGCGCCGCGGCCGGGGCGTCGACCCCCAGCGGTTCTCCGCCCTCTTCGCAGGGGCAACCGGGCCAGCCGCCGTCGGGGGAGGCCCGGCCGGCGACCTTCGGCCGGATCACCGCGCTGTCGGGTGACACCATCACCGTGCAAACCCGCGGGAGGACGACAGAGAGCGTCACCTACACCTCGGCCACCACGTTTCGCACCATGGCGGCCGCGTCGANNCAGGTCGTAATCGGCCGATCCGTGCTGCCGCCAGCGGGCCTCGGCCGCGTCGAGCTCGGCCGCGCTCAAGGTCGGCGATTTCATCGCCGTCGCCGGCACCAAGAACGCCGATGGAAAGGTGAGCGCCACCAGCATCATGATCAGCTCGAATCCGTCAGGGCACATGGGCCGAGGAGCCAGGCCGGGCGGCGCGGCACCAGGCCCGGGCGCACGGTCTGGTCAGGCCACCGGCCTACCCTCGGGAGCCGCCTGATGCGGGCCAGCGGGCACCGCGGAGCGGCCGCCCGATCGGGAGAACGATCCGGAGAGAGGCCGCCAAGGGCTACGCGCCCTTGAAGGTCGGTTCCCCTCGTTGCGCGCTGGCGGCGATCCCCTCGGCGAAGTCCGCCGTACTCCGCAGGCGTTCCTGTTCGGCGCGCTCGTGGTCCATGGCGAGCCGAAGGCGCTCGACGAGACCCTGGCGCAGCGTGGCCCGAATGGACCGAAGGGCCAACGGCGCCGCCCCGGCGATGGCGGCGGCCANNGGAGAAGGGCCTCGGGATCGACCAGCTGATCGCACAAGCCCAACCTCAGTGCTTCGGCGCCGCCCAGCCGCCGACCGGTATAGAGAAGGTCGGCCGCCGCCTGCCGGCCGACGACGCGGGGAAGGGTGACGGTGAGGCCGAAGCCGTGATGAAAGCCCAACCGGGAGAAGTTGGCGCTGAGCCGGCTCTCCGGGGTGGCCAGCCGGAAGTCGGCCGACAGCGCCAGGCCCAACCCGCCACCGATGGCGGCACCGCGAACTGCGGCGACGACCGGGAGGGGCGTGGGCAAGACTCGAAGGGCCTGGCGGTAGAGGGCGGCGATGTCCTGTCCGCCGTTTGACTCGAAGTCGAGTCCAGCACAGAAATGCTTCCCCTCGGCGGCCAGGACAATGGCCCGGCACCAGGTGGTCCCGGCCAGCTCCTCGTAGGCCGAGGCCAGTTCGTTGAGCAGCTCCGTGTCGAGGAA
>PMHU01000007.1:2784-2967 GCA_003156795.1 Acidimicrobiaceae bacterium | reverse complement strand
TACGACGTGGTCTCCACCTCTTCGGGTCAGTGCTGGGCGATCAGCACCAACTGCCCGGTCCCAGGACCGGTGCCCACCAGCCCGGCGAACCGGGACTTCCAGGGGGGATTCGCGACGTCGCTCATGGTCAAGGACCTTCGCCTTGCCGCCTCGGCAGCTGCCGGGGGTGCAGTCGACATCGCC
>PMHU01000007.1:0-2767 GCA_003156795.1 Acidimicrobiaceae bacterium | reverse complement strand
ATCAACCTCGAGATGATGCGCGAGGTCACCACGGCATGTGCCGATCTCGATCGTGACCGCAGCATCGGTTGCATCCTGCTCACCGGATCGGCCAAGGCATTCGCCGCCGGTGCCGACATCAAGGAGATGCGGCCGCACACCTACCAGGAAATGTACGAAGCCGACTGGTTCGCCGGCTGGGAGGCGCTGACCCGGGTGCGGACGCCCCTCATCGCCGCCGTCGCCGGCTATGCGTTGGGGGGTGGGTGCGAACTCGCCATGCTGTGTGACACCATCGTGGCCGCCGACACCGCCAAGTTCGGNNTCGGTCAGCCCGAGGTGAAGCTCGGCGTGATGCCCGGCATGGGCGGTTCCCAACGTCTGACCCGCCTGGTCGGGAAGGCCAAGGCCATGGACCTCTGCCTCACCGGCAGGACGATGGACGCCTCCGAGGCTGAGCGGGCCGGTCTGGTGTCGCGGGTGGTGCCGGCAGCCGACCTCTTGGACGAGGCCCTCTCGGTGGCGACCACCATCGCCTCGATGTCCAAACCGGTGACCATGATGATCACCGAGAGCATCGACCGCGCCTACGAGACCACCTTGACCGAGGGGGTCCTGTTCGAACGCCGGTCCTTCCACGCCACCTTTGCCACCAACGATCAGAAAGAGGGTATGACCGCCTTCATCGACAAACGACCACCGCAGTTCACCCACGATTGAGCAGCTCCATCTCATCTAGGGTCGGGGCGATGGAGGCCCAGGCCCAAGATCCGATCAACGAGGCTCGTCGACAGTGGATCGCTCACGGATGGGCGGAAGCGGCGCCAGGCATGGCGGCCGTCACCACCATCGTCCGGCTGAACCAGATATTGATGGCTCGAATCGACGCCGTACTGCGTCCTCATGGCCTGACCTTCTCCCGCTTCGAGGTGTTGCGCCTGCTGGCCTTCACGCGCGAGGGCGGGCTGCCGATGGGCAAGCTCACCGATCGACTTCAGGTACACCCAGCCAGCGTGACGAACGCGGTCGACCGGCTCGAGTCAGATGGTCTCGTGGCGCGCGCGCCGAACCCACGCGACAGTAGAAGCACGATCGCCAAGATCCTGCCGGCTGGGCATCGCCGGCTGGAACCAGCGACGAGCGATCTCAACGCTCTCTTTGCGGACATTGGAGCATCGGAGGATCTGGAAGGGCTCACGACATCGCTCGGCGCTCTTGGTCGGCGATGCGAGACACTCCAACCGCGGAGCTGAAGATCGGGTAGCAACCCTCACAAAGACACCGGTCCTTCTGGACGTGGTGCTCAATAGAGCCGCGGCGGGCGCGGCGAGCCCTCAATGGCATCAGTGAGCGACGCCTCGATGTCGAGCCGCCAGGTGCGGAAGCGTTCGGCGTCTGGCGCGTGAGTGAACACGGCGAAAGTGTTCGACTCGATCGCGTCGGCGACCAGGCGGCCAACAAAGTCCGGCTCGACCGGCGTTTGCATGTCCGGCGGCAGGTAGAACCACTCGGCGCTCCGGTCGATCGGCACGCCGGACTGGCGCGCCGTCTCGGCCAAGTTGGTCGTCACGAGGCCCGGACACAGGACCGTGACCCCGACCCCTTGGGGACGAAGCGTGCGGGCGAGCGCCTCGGAAAACCCGTAGGCCGCGAACTTCGAGGTGATGTACGGCGCCGAATCCCAGGTGTAGGCCCACGTGCCGGCAACCGAAGCAGTGTTGACCACGTGACCCGACCCGCGCTCCAGCATGGCTGGCACGAACGCACGTATCCCGCGCACGAGGCCCAGCACGTTGACTTGGAGAATCCACTCCCAGTCGGCCATGGCGACGCGCTCGGGCGGTCCGAGCACGGCGACTCCGGCGTTGTTGCACAGCACGTCGACGTGTGCGAACCGGTCAATCGTCGCGTCTCTGAACCGATCGACGTCCTCGTCCGAGGTGACGTCGCATCGAACTCCGAGAGCGTCGACGCCGATAGCCAGGACTTCGGCCACAGTCGCTTCGAGGCGCGTCACGTTGACGTCGGCCATGGCGATGCTGGCGCCCCGGCGGGCGAGTTCGAGGGCAATGCCCCGACCGATCCCGCTGGCACCGCCGGTGACGACGGCGACCTTGCCCGCGAATGCTGTCATCGGGTCACCACGGTGCGCCCGACCGTCACTCGCGACTCCATGTCGTCGAGGGCCTGCGCAAGCCCCTCAAAGGGGACGGTCCGACCCACGATCGGACGGATGGCTCCTCTGCTGAGGAGCTCGAGCAGGTGGGCCTGGACCCGTCCGCCCACAGCGGTCGTCGGAGGGTTGAAGCGGGGCACCGGGACCGGGACAAAGCCGGTCACGTGCGGGGCCCACGCCGGATCCACATAGGCCAAGATGACGCCGACGATGTCGAAGTTGCCGAAGCAGAGAGCCCGGCCCGACACCATNNGCCGCCGGCGAATCCGACCACTAGGTGCCGCCCGCCGGGGCCGAGGCAGCGCAGGGACTGCATCGTCGTCTCACCGCCCACTCCGTCAAAACACAACTCGACGCCAGCGCCTGACGTCGCCTCGAGGACGCGCTCCACGAAGTCATCGACCCGATAGTTGACGACGACATCGGCTCCCAACCCCTTGACGAGCGCCGCCTTGTCGTCGTCGCCGACGGTGGCGATGACCCGAGCGCCAGCGGCCACTGCCAGCTGAACGGCAGCAGAGCCGACGCCCCCAGCGGCGGCGTGGATCAGGACGGTCTCACCTGCGGCCAGGTGACCACGCTCGTGGAGCCCGAGGTGCGCCAGGTGGAACG
>PMHU01000119.1:10056-24122 GCA_003156795.1 Acidimicrobiaceae bacterium | reverse complement strand
CGCCGGCACGGCCGGTTCGATCTGGCCGGCGCCGCGGCTTCTACCGCTGGAATGACTGCTGTGGTGCTGGGCTTGGTCGAAGCCGGAGCGGCCGGCTGGTCGGCGCCCATCACCGTCGGTTCCCTCGCCGCTGGCGTCGCCCTGATCGGCCTGTTCGTGCGCATCGAAACCACCGCTGCCGAACCGATCCTACCGATGAGAATCCTGGCCGACCGCACCCGGGCCGCCGCCAACGTGGCCCGCGGCCTGGGCTACGCCGGAATGTACGGGATCATCTTCTTCCTCACGCAGTTTCTACAGGACATCCAGGGCCACTCCTCCCTGGTCACCGGCCTCGGATTCCTGCCCACTCCGACCTCGGTATTCCTCGCCTCTCAGCTCACCAGCAGGGTGCTCGTCAACCGCCTGCCGGCCAAGACCCTCATGCTCGTGGGAACCAGCATGTCGGCACTTGGTTTGCTGGTGGCGACCCAGCTCCACACCGGCTCCGCCTACCCGCAGGTCCTCGCCAGCTTGATCCTGATCGGCGCCGGCATGGGCGTCTCCTTCGTCAGCCTGACCACCGCCGGCCTGGCCGGCGTGGCGCCCGCCGATGCCGGCGCCGCCTCCGGGCTCATCAACGTGATGCAGCAGCTCGGCGCCGCCCTAGGACTGGCCGTGCTGGTCACCGTCTTTGACAGCGTCACCTCCGGATCCCACACGGTCGGCCTCAGCCAGGTGGCCGGACTGGGGGGAAGCGCGGGAACGGCCGCCCGAGCCGCCCTGGTCCACGGCATGGACGTGACGTTCGCGGCGGGCGCCGGCTTTGCCCTGGCGGCGCTGGCCATCGTGGCGCTCTTCGTCCCCACCCCGGCCCGGGCCGAAGTCGAACTGCGGATGCCTGACCGGCTGCGCGCCGAGGTCGAAGCGGCGGCCTGAACCCGGGCGAGCCGCCGATCCGGTCCCTAGCATCCTCCCGAGCGGTCGGGCCCTCCCGGGTCCGACCGCAATCGGAGCCCGGGTTGAGGCCTCACCCGGTTTGGGTCACCACTTGCCCGTCGAAGTGCTCAAGGTCAGGTTGGCCAAACCGCCTGTCGAAGCGCACCCCGTAGCGACCGCGCCCGTGGCTCCGGGCCAGTTTGCATCCGAAAGGGTCGCCTTTGGGTTGGCAAACGGCGTGAAGGAACCGGCCACCGTGCCGTTCTTCACAGTGATGCTGCTCAAGGCCGCCGAGCCGGTTACTGAGAACGCTGACGGCTGCGTCCACTTGGTTGGATTGCTGCCCGCCGGCGTGGTCCAAGTCATCTTGAACTTCCCCACCGGAGCAGGAAGCGCGACACCGCTGAAGATGGTGGCGCAGTTGTTGGCGCTGCCGGCGATGCTGAAGGTCAGCTTTCCCGCGATGCTTCCGAGGGCGGCAATACCGGTAGTGCCCACACACGGACTAGCGGTGTTACCCAGGGCAGCCTTGACGATCATCACCTCGGTGCTGGCGCCTCCGCCGTTGAAGAGCGGCGGGGTAAAGCTGATCGTGCCGTTCCACACACCGGACGCCGGGCTGCAAGTCACCTTGCCAGGCTGGTTGACTCCAAAGCTGACCGCATGCGCCACGCCAGACCCGGCTGTGACGAGGACGACCGACGACAGCGCAGTCGCGGCCAGGGCGAGAACAATTTTCCGAGCCATGTAACCCCCGTTTCCGATTGAGCCCCCTGAAGGAGTCGAGGAGGGTCGACCGCAGTATGTCCCACGGCGAGCGATCGGACAAGCGGGGCAGTCAGGGTGGGCTCGATTGTCTGCCCGGTGGAGTGGCGAAATACCATGGTGGACGTCGAGCGGTCCGGGCCGGCCGAGCAGCCACCCCGGATGGGGGAGGTTGCGTGATGGATGTCAAGCGGTCACATACCTACGAAGCTGCGACCGACACTGTGCTTGGCATGCTTGGCGACCGCGACGCCATCGTGGGCAGGTATGAGAGCATGGGTCATCGGGACGTGCAGATTCTCGAGTGCGAGGCGCAAAGCGACTCACTGCGCGTCGTGTGCACCCGGGTGGTGGACGTCGAACTCCCTAGCTTCGCCAAGAGAGTGCTCAAGCCGACCAACACCACGAGCCAGACCGACGAATGGAAGCGTCGCGGGGATGGCTCGTGGGCAGGCACGTTCGACGTCGTGGTCAAAGGCGCTCCTTTCCACATTTCCG
Source organism: Acidimicrobiaceae bacterium (assembly GCA_003156795.1). Lineage (GTDB taxonomy): Bacteria > Actinomycetota > Acidimicrobiia > Acidimicrobiales > Palsa-688 > PALSA-688. The sequence continues at coordinate 21,941 of PMHU01000119.1, read as the reverse complement.
GCACCATGAACCTCGCGCCGGCGGACGGTCAGACCGTCCACGACATCACCCTCCGCGTCGAAGTCAAGGTGCCGATCGTCGGCGGCCGCATCGCCGACTGGGCGGCCAAGGGGGACGTCCGCCGTGGCCTAGACGGGGAGTTCGAGTTCAACGACAGGTGGCTTCGCGAGCACTCTTAGCGCCGCACACTCCCGGGTCTGTCGGGACGCTTTTCCTTCCGACCACCTGACTACCCGCCGTCGACGGGAGCGTCGGCTCAGTGAGACTCTCGCTGCACCATACCTAGGGGGATGGCGACGCCACGCGCGTGTTGGTCCATCTTGGCGTCGAAGTCCGCGATGCGGCGAGCCACGTCCCCGGCATCGTCCGGATCGGGAATTCCTTCGGCGGCCCGACCCCACATGGCCACTTGTCGGGCCAGCACGGCTCTCTGGTCGGGCGAGGTCGTGTATTGGACGACCTTGGCCAAGGCGTCGATCTGGCGGATGGCGACGGCCGGCATGGTCCCACCGGCCTGGCGCACCTTGTCGACGGCCCGGTTGACGATGCGGTCGTAACTCGGCGGACGCTCGATCAGACGGGGGACCCCGGACCGGTCGCAATGGAGTGTCTCCGGCAGGGCCAGCGTCGATATGCGGCACAGGGCGTCGGCCAGCCAGTCGATGCAGGTGAGGGCGGTAAAGGTGTCGTTCACGGCCGCAGACAGGGCCCGGATGGCGATCTCCACGAGCTGGTCTACCGGGAACACCGGATCCTGGGTGAGGGTCCGATGGGCCCCTGAAACGTGGGCGCGGGCGAGGGCCGCGGCCACGACCGGTGCCGCGGATGCCGGCCACACCCGGGCCAGCGGCAGACCGGCGGTGACGAAGTGGCCGGGCCGATACAGAAGCTCGATGACAGAGTCCGTGTCGGCCGCGATGGCGATCAGCTCCTCGCGGCGGACGAACTGGAGGTAGCCGCTCGTAGTCGCCGGAACGGTGGCGCTTACGCCTTCCATCCGCCGACGCGTTTGCTCGGCCAGCAGAGGCGCTGCAGTCGGTGCGTCGTCTTCGGTGGTCGGGAACTGCACGTCGATGGCGCGGCGCAGATCGCGCGATATGCCTGCCATGACCTCCGGCAGCTGAATCGATACCGCGATGTGATGCACGAAGTAGATGAGGACTGCGGTGTCGACGAGCAGCAACAGCTCCGCGACTGCGATCGACAACCGAGGCACAAAGGTCCCGTTGGCCGACGCCCCAACCGAGCCCAGCGTGAGAACCGTGTAGACGAAGCTGGCGACGTAAGTGCCGAGGGAGAACTGCGTTCCCAGATCACGGATGAAGTTGCGCAGCATCCTGGGTCCGAACTGCTGCGAGGCCAGGGTGAAGGCAACGATCATCACCGAGAAGAGGACGCCCGTGACGGTGATGAGGGCGCCGGCGGCGGCGCCGAGGATGGTGCGGGCCGCGTCGGGACTGCTCTGGCTGAGCAGGCTGGGTAGGTGAATGCCGTGGTCGAACGCCAGCCGGTCCACGGCGTAAGTGCCTGAGAACAGCGCGACCGCAGCCACGCATAGCAGGGTGGGAACCAGCCACAAGGTGGTACGGAGCGCCTCGCGTCTCCACGGGGTCATCAATGGTCGCCGACGGAGGGCGAGGCGAATGCGGGACTGTCTCGGAGACACGGGCTCTTCCTGCTAATCCGATTGACGACGCCGCATGCGACGCCGTGCCGACCAGTCTTCCCGGCTCTCCGAGTAAAGGCTACCCCCTACCAACCGAGGAGGCACCCGGTAAGAGGATCTCAGCCTCCCGACACCCGCCGGTCACGACCTTCCCAGAACGGTGCTCGAAGCTTGAACTTTTGCAGCTTGCCGGTCGCGGTGCGAATGAGACCGTCCCGGAACTCGACGGAGGTCGGGCATTTGTAGTGGGCCATCCGGGCTCGGGAGAACTCGATCAGGTCGTCCTCGGACGCCACGGCGCCCTCGCGGAGGACCACCAACGCCTTTATGGTCTCGCCCCACTTCGGGTCGGGAACACCGATGACGGCCACCTCCGCTACCGCCGGGTGCTGGTACAGGCAGTCCTCGACTTCGATGGACGAGACGTTCTCACCGCCGGTGATGATTACGTCCTTTTTGCGGTCGGAGATCACGACGTAGCCCTGTTCGTCAACGTAGCCACCGTCGCCGGTCCGGAACCAACCGTCCACGATCGCTTCCGCTGTCTCACTCGGTTGATCCCAGTATCCCTCGAACACGTGGTTGCTCCGGGCCAGGATCTCGCCGTCGTCGTTGGTCCGCATCCGGACCCCGAGGGCCGGTACCCCGGCCCGAGACAGCCGCCGGGAACGCTCGACCCCGTCGAGGGCGTCCCACTCGCTCGGGGACCGGTTGATGGTAAGCAGCGGGGCCGTCTCGGTCAGACCGTAGATCTGGATGAACTCCCAACCGAGATCCGTGCCGACCCTCTCGATGATCTTCGATGGCGGGGGTGCGCCGGCAACCACGATCCGGACCGTCTCCCTACCGGGTATGGCCTGGCCTCGGCGCTGGCGCTCGGTCGCGGCATCGAGGATCGCGGCCACAACCGCCGGTGCCCCGCACAGGAGCGTCACCCCATGGCTTTCGATCCTCCGCAGGATCTCCTCGCCGTCGACCTTGCGTAACACGATCTGCTTGCAGCCCATCGCCGTGACCGCGTAAGGCATTCCCCAGCCGTTGCAGTGGAACATCGGCAGCGTATGTAGAAAGACGTCGCGGTCGGTGACGGTCGTGTGCCATCCGAAGACCGCTGCGTTGAGCCAGCAGTTTCGATGCGTCAGCTGCACGCCTTTGGGCCGGGCCGTGGTGCCGCTGGTGTAGTTGACGCTGACGGTGCTGCCCTCATCGACTGGCCAGGGGCGGGGCGTTCGACCAGCTGGGGCCTCCGCGAAGAGCTCGGCGTCGGCCCGACCGTCGAGGAGGATCCGACCTTTGGCGGTCACGTGCGCCAGCGAGGCGTCCAGCTCGGGGTCTACCAGCAGCACCGACGCCCCGGAGTGGTCCACGATGTACTGGACCTCTTCGGCTACGAGCCGGAAGTTGATCGGAACCAGGACTCGACCGTGCGCGCTGACCCCGTAGAAAGAGATCAGAAATCGCGCTGCGTTCGGGCTGACTATCGCCACCCGCTCACCGTGCTCGAGGCCCATTTCATCCAGAGCCAGCGCCATCCCGCGAGCCCGCGCTTCGAGCTGCCGGTACGTGAGGGTCCCAAGCGAGGCCGGTGTCCCCGGTTCGTCNNACGACGGCCGTTCGGTCGCCGTAGACGAAGGCCGCCCGGTCGAGGAAGTCGCCGACTGTGAGCGGAACGTCCATTCAGCTCCCCGGGATCGAGTTCGCCGGCTGCCTCACGACGGCGCGAGCCGGCACGTGTCTCACGTCCTCGTCGCCCCCCACAGGTCGTAGCCACGCCGCGAACTCGAGCAGGATCCCGTCGGGGTCGAAGAAGTAGATGGAGCGGACGAACGTTCCTTCGTGCACGTCCTTGGTGGNNATCGATCTTGTCGGCCGGGACGTCGAACGCGACGTGGTTCATCGAGCCGATGGCAGTGGTCAGCTCGCCCCCCGTCGGTAGGGTCCGCGGCGCGGCTATCCCCGGCGCCGGGTCCGGGGCGTCAGGGAACCAGAAGAANNGTTGCCGATGTCGAAGAAGAAGTGCTGGCCCATGTTGAACGGGAGCTCGATGGTCTTGATCAGCGGCATGCCGAGGACGTCGGAGTAGAACTCCACCGTCCTTTGCATGTCGCGACACACCAGCGCCAAGTGGTTGATGCCCCTAAGTTCGAACTCGTCGTTCCTGGTGGATCGCGTCATGGCGCGAACGCCTCCCCTCTCGCACGGACCCCCCAAACTTAGACCCCGGACAGGAGCCCGGGCATGGCCAGGAACTTCGCGGCTTCGCGCAGCTGGACGAGCGCACCTTCATCGCCGAGCACGGCGTGGGCTCTGAGGACGATGGCGTCGGCGGCCGAATAGTCGCCGACCGGGAGTTCCGGCAACGCGCTCGGGTCTCGATCGATCTCAGCGAGCAGCGCCGCCGCCACCACTTCGGCCGGGCGGGCCTCGAGAACCCGGGCGGCCGACGCAGCCCGCTCGGCCCACGGCCGAGCCTCGTCGGGACGCCCGGCAAGGACGAGGGTCAGGGCGTCGAGAGCCCCGGCCGCATCGGCGACCGCTCCGTGGGAGTGCGACATGGCCTCGAAACGAGCCACCGCCTCGTCTATCCGGCCCGCGAACGCCAACTCGGCGCGGATCATGAGGCCGGCGATCCCAGCCACCGGGTCGGCCGTGTTTGGAGGCGGGAAAGGAGGCGCCGCGCTGGCGGCGCCTCCAGCTACCGCCACGCAGAAGCCGGCGGCCCAGCCGAGCCATTTCTCGCGGTGACTCGTTCCATCAACCAGCGGCGCGAGCAGGACCTGCTGCTCCTGGGCTTCGTCCATGCGGCCGGTCCAGCGGGCCATGATCGCCAGCAAGCTGCGGGCCTGCATGGCCATCTCGTCGGCCCCGAGCTCGCCCGCCACGCCAGCGAGGCGGCGGGCGAAACCTTCCGCCTCCATCGTGTCCGCCGGACCCCCCCATATAGACCTCAAGTACTGGTTCCAAACCAGTGAGCTCAGCGCGCTGATCTGCTTGACCCGCTCGCCGGTCTCGTCGGCAAAGGCCAGCGCTTCGGCCAACCAACCCGCGACCCGCCGATCCGCCGGCTTCACCAGGCACAGAAATGACGAGCAAGAAACCGCGCCCGTTCGGTCCTCCAACTCGAGGAACATGCCGAGGGCCCGCTCCAGCTCGGTGGCCGCGTCCTCCATGCGGCTGAGGTTGAAGCTGGCCACGCCCATGTTTCCGGTCGCCCACGCCTCCGATTCGCGCCGGCCCAGGGCGCGCCACCTCTCCGCCACCGACTGGAGTCGCGGCCGCGCCCACTCCGGATCGCTGAAGAGCTTGGTGCGCGCCGCGACGTGGTCGCGCTCGACCGCGATCGATGGATCCGACGGGTCGTCCTCGATCAGCTCCAGGGTGGCCAGAGCCCGAGACTCGTCTCCCGCCAAGGCCTGCAAGTCGGCCAGCTTGAGCAGCATGGTCGGCTGGCGGCTGCCCAGGGCGGCGGCCCGCTCGAGAAGCCTGAGGGCCTCTGGATACCGGGCCACGGTCACGTACTCCTCGCCGAGTGCGGCCAGCACTTCCGATGCCTCGAGGGCGACGGTGGCGTCGTCAGACAGATATTCGGCCGCCCGGTCGAGGTGTCGAGCCCGCTCCTCGGATTCCGAAGCCAAAGACGCGGCCTGCCGGTGCAACTCCCCGCGTAGGTGGTGCGGCAGCGTCTCGTACGCGACCTCGCTGAGCAGCGGGTCGGCCGCTTCCAGGGCACCGGCCGCGGTCCGGCGGAGCAAGCCAGCTTCGATGAGCGACGCCAAGGCCCCCAGCCCTCCTGGCGCTCCGAGCCCGACGACGCCGTCTTCCGTGGCGCTTCCGCCCAGAACGGCCGCGTACTGGAAGACGGCCTTCTGTCCAGGGCCGAGCGTGTCCAGGCGGGCCGCCAGGACCGCGTGCAGGCTGGCCGGCACTGCCGCGGCCGCGCCGAGGCGGTATCGCTCACCGTCATCCACCAGCGAGCCGCTCGCCCGGACCATGCGGATCAGCTCCCGCAAGTAGAGCGGGTTACCTGCGGCCCGGTCGACGAGGAAGTCAGCGGCCTCGTCGGCCAGTGGCTTGTCGCACACCAGCACCCGGGACAGCGCCGTGGCGTCGCTGCGCCCGAGTGGCGCCATCCTGACGGTCGTGGCGCTCGGGAAGTGGGCCAACCACGAACCCGGCTCGCTCCGGCCGACCAGCAGCATCAGCAGCGGTACCGCGCTTAGACGCCCGATGAGCTCGGCAACGACGTCGAGCATCATTTCCGAGCTTCGATGGATGTCGTCGATCACGATGAGTAGGGGTGCCTCCGACCCCTTCTCCTCGAGCAGCCTCAGGAAACCCCACGTCTGTTCCTTCTGGAGCCCGACCACGTCCATGGCTCGCAACGACTCGTCGGTCTTCCCGGCCAGAGACCGGACCCTGATCGTCACCTCGTCGTCATCTGCCGGACCCAGCTGCCTCAGTACATCCGCCATCACGGCGACCCCACCAGTCGACCCGTACGCCGGATACCCGGATCGCACGACCGTCCCGTCCGCGGCAGCCAGCCGGGCCAGCTCCGCGGCGAGCCTCGTCTTGCCGGAACCGGCGTCGCCGCACAACAGGACCATCTGGAATTGCCGGTCTCTGCCGACCCGTTGCCAGAGCGCGCCCAGGTAGGCCATCTCGTCCTCGCGCCCGATCAGCGGGAGGTCGTCCTGGGTCGCCTCGCTACCCGAGGGTCTCAGCGAGACGGCCTCCGCCACCTCAACGGGTTCGCGCTTGCCTTTGAGGATCACCGGCTGGCGAGGCCGGAAGACCCCGCGCCCACCAACCAGGTCAACGGTCAGAGGCCCGCACAAGACCTCACCCGGGCCGGCCGCCTTCTCCAGGCGGGCCGCCGGGTTGACGGTGTCGCCGATCACCGTCACGCCCGCGTCGCCTCCTATGGCGGTCACCATCACCTCGCCGGAGTTGATGCCTATGGAAAAGACCAGATCGCCTCCGAGTTTGCGCATGGCGAGCGCAGCCGCGACGGCCCGTTCGGCGTCGTCGTCGTGGGCGGCGGGTACCCCGAAAACCGCCATCAGCGAGTCGCCCATGTACTTGTCGATGGTGCCGCCGTGCTCCACCACCACCGCAGCCAGCTCCCGGAACGCACTGTCGACCATCCGGGCCACCAACTCCGGATCCGTGCGTTCGGACAGCGAGGTGAATCCGACCACGTCCGCGAAGAGAACCGTCGCCAGCTTTCGCTCCGGGACCGACGACGGGTCGGCCAGCCCCGATACCGGCCGCACGAGCTCGTCACCGAGCTCGTCGGTGAGCGAAGCGCCACAGTCCCCGCAGAACTGCTGGCCCTCAGCGGAGGGGGCGCCGCATTTCCGGCACCCGCTGTCTACAAGAGACGCACCGCACTGACCGCAGAAGCGATAGCCCTCCGGGTTGAGGCCGCCGCATTCGGTACAACCTTCCACAGCCCTCAACGTACCCTGGTCTCCGGGTGTGACGGCTAGGGCTCGCCCCGCCCCCGAGGGTCACGGACCTAGCCGATGACGTCGCGACCCATGTAATCGACCAGCGCCGACGGCACCTTCACCGTCCCGTCCGGCTGCTGTCCGTGCTCGATGAGCGCGGCCCACACTCGGGGGGTGGCCAGGCCTGACCCGTTGAGGGCGTGCACCAGCTCGACCCCACCCCCTTCTCGACGAAAGCGGATCTGGCCCCGGCGCGACTGGAAGTCCGTGACGAGGCTGATGGACGAAACCTCCAGCCAGCGGCCGACCCCTGGCGAGTAGACCTCCAGGTCGTAGACCTTGGACGCTGAGAAGGTCAGATCTCCGGCGCACAGTTCGACCACCCGATACGGCAAACCGAGGACCTTCAGTGACTTCTCGGCGTCGGCAACGAGCGACTCGAACTCCATGTCGCTGTCCTCTGGCCGGCACAGCTTGACCAGCTCGACCTTGTGGAACTCGTGGACGCGCTGCATGCCCCTGGTCTCCTTGCCTGCAGCTCCGGCCTCTCTCCGCCAGCACAGGGTGTAGGCCATATAGCGCCGCGGCAGGTCGGCTTCCGCCAGGATCTCGCCTTGGTGAAGACCCATGAGAGGTACCTCGCCGGTCGGGATGAGCCACAAGTCGTCGTCGCGCACCCGATAGGCCTGGGTATCGAACTTGGTCAGGTGGCCGGTCCGGCTGATGATCTCAGTGCGGACCAGGTGCGGAGGGATCACTTCCTCATAGGCGCCGCGGTGGAGATCTAGGGCGAGGGACACCAGGCTCCGCAATAGCCGGGCACCGTCCCCGCGCAACACCGAAAACATGGCCCCGCTGAGCTTGGCGGCCCGCTCGCTGTCGAGGATCCCGAGCCGCTCGGCCACGTCCCAGTGCGGCTCCCAAGTCCGTCCCTCATAATCCTCCGGGTCGTACCCGTGAACGCGGAGGACCACGTTGTCCGCTTCGGTCCTTCCTTCGGGCACGTCGTCTGCCGGGAGGTTCGGGATGCGCAGGACCACGTCGTCCAAGTCGGCTTCTGTCGACCGCAATCCGGCCTCGAGTTCGTCCAACCGGCGCCGGGCCGCGGCCATTTCCTGCCGCCGCGCTTCCGCCTCCTCCCGCCTCCCGTCCCGTAATAGCTCCCCTATCTCCGACGCTCCCGCGTTCATGGCCTGGCGGGCCGCATCGACCTGTTGGATCTGTTCCCGCCGCAGCTGAGCCAGACGGCGGGCGTCTTGGGGCAGCGCTGGATCGACCCCCTTGCGCGAGAGGCGTCGGGCCGTCTCTTCGAAGTCGTCGAGCAGTAGCCGGGTGTCGATCATCGTTCCGGCGAGCCTAAACGCTCGCCAGGACGGCCGGCCGACGCCGAAGGCGCTACCGATCCGCAAACCCAATAGTGTCTACGACCCATGCCGGCCGAGCCCAACCTCAATAGACACCACCTTGCGCCCGGCCAGCCAGACGTCCTCGCCGTAGAGAACGCCTCGGCGGCGCGGTTCCTGGCTGAGTACGGCGCCGGGCCGGGGGCTCCCGTGGTCGTCGTCATTGCCGCGTTTGACGAGGTCGGGTCGGTGGGACCCGTCGTCTCGTCGATCGCGGCGACGATCTGCGGATTGGCCGTCGAGACGATCGTGATCGACGACGGATCGACGGACGGCACGGCTGAAGTGGCCCGCCACGCCGGGGCCATGGTGTGCCGCCTGTCGGTCAACCTCGGCCAGGGCCGGGCCCTGAAGGTCGCCTACCGGCTCGCCCGTCAAAGAGGGGCCCAGTTGATCTGTACCGCCGACGCTGACGGTCAGTTCGACCTCGACCAGCTACCGAGGCTGCTGGCTCCCCTGGTCGCCGGCGAAGCCGACTTCGTCAACGGCTCGCGCCGGCTCGGGCGGAGCGAGGCCTCCGACCCCATCCGCCGTGCCGGGGTGGTCTTTTTCGGGATCCTGGTCAGCCTGTTGACGAAGGCGAAGATCACCGACCCCGCGAACGGCTTTCGGGCCTTCCGGGTCGAAGTGACCGAGTCGGTGCCCCTTCGCCAGAGCCAGTACCAAACCTCCGAGCTGCTGATCGGAGCGCTCGCACGCGGGTACCGGGTGAAGGAAGTGCCAGTCACGGTCCGGGAGCGTCTGGCCGGCAGCTCGAAGAAAGGCGGGAACGTGTTGTACGGATTCAGTTTCGCTCGGGTCGTGGCGACAACCTGGTGGACGCAACGCCGCGCCGGTCGGGTGACCGGCTAGGAGTCCGGGCCCAGGGCGTGGACGTCTTCGATGGTGAACGGGCCTCCTGACCCGGGACCGGACATGACCACCCTCATCGCAGTGGCCGGTTCCCCCGCCGGAAACGTCGCCAGGAGGTAGGGAGCGGCGCCTCGCTCGTCTCCGAGCGGCGACGAGGCGCTGTCGGCGACGCTCCAAACTCCGTCCGGCCGCCGTAGCTCGACGCTGACGGACGCGGTCTCGCCCCTGGTGAAGGCGGCCTCACCGACGGTCACCTGGTCGACCGCCTCGGGCCGGCCCCAGTTCCACTCGAGAATCGTGGACCGGCCCGCGGACGACGCAACCGGACCGACGGCACTGGTCAGGTCGGTCAGCGTCGGATTCCCGGTCCCGGGCCCTATCAGCTCGAACACCGTCGCGTTGTCCCGACTGGTGTGCAGAAGTCGCACGGCCCCCGGGCTGGACGAGGCGTAACTGAAGAGGCACGGGCTGTCGAGGACTCCCGGCTTGTTGACGTTCCCGAGGAGGAGGAACGCCGCTTTGTCGGCGGCGAGTTGACCCTCCAAGGCCGGCAGGTAGCACGCCGTGACGGCGCCATTGAAAGCGGTCCAAGCCGTCCGGTGCCCGGTAAAGAGCGCCGTGGAGGAGAGGTAGTCCGTCTCCACGATGTCGGAAGGGGTGCCCAGATGCGACAGCAGGCTGGCGTAGCGAGAACCCTCGAAGTGCGAGCTGTTCTGGCCCAGTTTGAAGAGGTAGTCCCGAGGCATTTGCGGGACGAGAGGGCCGACCACGACTGCGACGGCGAGCGCTGCAGCTACCATCCGGGCCGGCATGAGCTGCCCCCGGTTCGCGCTCCACGACCTCACCGGCTTCCAGGCGGTCACGACTCCGAGGACGTACCAAGCCGCCAGCACGGGGACGACCAGGATGGCCCGGCGCTCGTTGACTTCGGGCCAGAACACGGTTTCCAGCAAGTAGACCGCGACCACGGTCAGAGCCGCGTCGCGGTGCTTCCGGAACCAGACGACGGCTCCGAGCAGGATGAACAGCGTCACTTGCCACGACACCACCTCCCACAGGCGGGCCCAATGCCCCTTGAACGGGATGGGTGACAGGTAGGGAACGAGGGTGGCCGGTATCGCCGTCGCCAGCAGGTGCCAAGTGGAATGGGGGATGACGTGGACGACCCGGTCGACGAGGTTGCCTTGATAGAACGCGCCCAACTCCGACGAGTATCGGGATCCGGTCACGGGGACGCCCGCAACCAGACGGGCCGCGACGACCGGGAGGAGCAGCGCCACCACTCCCAATCCCACCGCGAACGGCCTGGCGAGCCGCCTCCCTCCCTGGGGACGCAGGAGGAGCCAGAGGAGCAGCCCCGCCACGACGCCCACGCCCGCTTCCTTGAGCCATATCAGGGCGCCGGCCGCGGCGATGACGCCCACGCCCGTCCGAGTCCATACCCTCGACTCCCGGTCCCATTTATCGACCAATATCAGTAGGACCAGGAGCGTCGCCAGGAAGGGCGTCTCAGCCATGACCATGCTCCCGTAGGTGGCCAAGGGGGGACCCAGGGCGAGGAGGCCGAGCGCGGCCACTCGCGGGCCTTCCCCGATTCCTCGGCGGCCGAGGTAGATCCACGTGAGGACGAAGGTCAACCCGAAGAAGACGACGGACAAGAGGCGCAGGGGCAGGAACGAGTGCGGCCAGATCCACACCAACGGCGCCATGAGGGCGCTGTAGCCAGGTGCGTAGGACCCAGAAACGACGGCGCCGCTGGCTACGTGACCCGCCAGTCCCTGGCCGGCCACCAAGGCGCGTGCTGTGAGGATGTAGCTGGCGTCGTCGTCGAACGAACCGACGAAGTAATGAGGCGCCACGAGCGCCACGTGCACCAACCCGACCGCTAGCGGGAGTCCTATTCCGAAGACCGGCCTCTTCCACCAGGTCCGGTGCGGGGGATTCAGCCGCTTCCGGATCGGAGGAAGGGAAGCGCCTTCGGTCTGGCTGTCCCCCGAGGTCAGCACTCGGCCTGGGTAGGCCTCACCAATTCGTGCCAGCCAGCGCACTGGTCGTGGAGCGCCACGAAATCGTGGGCCGGATGGCTTCGAGCACCACCCGGTGCTTGTTGCGCTCGGCGATCCCGAACAGGGAGCCGATGAGGGTTTCGCTGAGGAGATGCGGCACCAGGCCCAAGTCGAGCAGACCGGTATGAGCGGCCCGGTAGTAGTGGCCTTCCAACTCCACCCGGGGATTCTCGACCGATTCGATGGTGCAGCCCCCTGGCCAGGCCGCGCTCACGGTGTCGGCGATCTCACGCACCGACATCTGCTCCGTGAACTGGTTGAAGACCCGGAACTCGCCCGGCTCTGCCGGGTTCTCCGCTGCGAGCCTTATGCACTGCACGGTGTCGACCAGGTTGATGATCCCGCGCGTCTGCCCTCCGGACCCATACATCGTGAGGGGGTGTCCCAACACGGCCTGGAGTACAAAGCGATTGAGAACCGTTCCGAACACCCCGTCGTAGTCGAA
>PMHU01000119.1:0-10049 GCA_003156795.1 Acidimicrobiaceae bacterium | reverse complement strand
AACTCGATGTTGTGGCTGTCGTGAACCTTGGAGAGATGGTAAAAGGACCCCGGCCTCTTGGGGTACAGAACCTTGTCGGTCCGGCCCCGGTGGGTGACGTCGAGCCAGCCCTCCTCGATGTCNNCCGTACTCACCCATGGTCCCCAACTTGACGAGATGGATGTCTCGGTTGTGGCTCGCGATGGCGTACAAGACGTTGAGGGTTCCGACCACGTTGTTGGTCTGGGTGTACACCGCGTGCTGCTGATTCATCATCGAATACGGAGCGGAACTCTGTTCGGCATAGTGGACGATGGTGTCAGGATCGAAGTCACGCACCATTTCCTGCGCGAACTCGGGGTCGCAGAGGTCGCCCACGTACTGACGCAGGTTCTTGCCGGTCAGCTGGCGCCAGCGGGCCACCCGCTCGGCCAGCGTCTTGATCGGAACCAAGCTGTCCACACCCAGCTCGACATCCCACTCGCGACGCACGAAGCTGTCGGCGACGCCGACTTCGTGGCCGGCGGCCGATAGATGAATGGCGGTAGGCCAACCGAGGTAGCCGTCACCACCAAGTACGAGTATTCGCACGAGGATCTCCCACTTGAGCTGTAGTACCAGGCAAGACCACGTCTAATGCGGATTCCTGAGATTCTTCTGTGAAGCAGCGTAGGTTAGCTGTTTACCAGGGGGTTCTAAGCAAACTCTTACCCATCTCTGCGAGCCGGCTCAGATCCGCGTGCTCTACTCTTCGCGTGACCGACCTGCATCCCAACCTACGAGACCGCAAAGGTCTTGGCCTTTTCCTCACCCTCCCGATCCTTGCCGTCGCTCTGCTCGCGACGGCATGCGGCGGAGGAACCACCAAGACGGCTGCGTCCGCTTCCACTACCACCACCCCTTCCGGCTCGACCGGGGCCGCGGCATTCGCGAAGTACACAACGTGTCTGGAAAGCCATGGCGTCCCCTCCAGCATCGCCTCGTCAACCTTCGGCTTCGGCCGCCGCCGCCCGACCAGCTCGACCACGGCCGGNNCCTGCCGCAGCACCCTGCCGGCCGGCGGATTCGCCGGACGGGGCAACTTCAACAGCGCCCAACTCCAGGCCTACCGCAACTGCCTGACCTTGCACGGCGTTACCATCCCGACCACCGCTGCCGGTAGTCAGGGTTCGGGCGGGGGCTTCGGGGGCGGAGGCTTCGGGGCTGTCAGCAGCAGCCCGGCATTCAAGGCCGCCCAGCTGGCCTGCGCCAACCTTCTCCCGGCCCGCCCCACAGGCTCGACCACGACGTTGCCGGCCTCGTCATGAAAGGCCGCCGCCTTTGGATGGTCAACGGCTCGCTGGCGGTGGTGGTCGCAGTCATCGCCCTGTTGGCAGTCAACACCATCTTCCACAAGGCGTCCGCCCATGCCGCAGTGCGTACCGCCACTGCCTCGCTCGGAACCGTCGACTCGACCGTCACGGCGACGGGCAACGTCTCGCCGGCTCAGACAGAGAACCTGGACTTTTCCACCTCCGGCACGGTCACTGCCATCTCCGTGTCCGCCGGCCAGGAAGTCCGGGCCGGGCAGGTCCTGGCCAAGATCGACCCGACCTCAGCCCAGGCCTCTCTGACCGCGGCCAACGACGACCTGACCGCGGCCGAAGACAATCTGACCCTGGCTCAAGACGGCGGTGAGACCCCGCCTCAGGAAGCAGAGGACGCCGCCTCGATTTCGAGCGCCGAGACCCAGGTAACCAACGACCAGAACTCGCTCACGACCGCACAGACGCAGCTGGCCGACGACCAGACGGTATGCGACGCGGACGGCTCGTCGGCGAGCTCCGGCAAGGGCTCGTCGACCGCCTCTGGCGGCTGCTCGACCATTGCTAGCGACCAACAGGCCGTCACCCAAGCTGGGAACAGCCTGACTCAGGCCCAGAGCTCACTAACCCAGACCCAACTGTCGATCGAGGCCAAGCGCTACGTCAGCCCGGCCACCATCCTGCAGNNCGACGGTCACCCAGGACACCAAGGCTCTGGCCGGGACGACCCTGACGGCCCCGTTCTCGGGGACGATCACCGTCCTCACCGGAACCGTCGGTGAGACCGTATCCGGAGGAGGATCCTCGTCCTCGTCGTCGTCGACGGGCTCCTCGGGCACGGGCTCCTCGGGCACGGGTAGCTCGGGCACAGGTAGCTCGAGCGCTGGGAGCGCCGCTACGTCCGCTACGTCGGGATCGTCGTCGTCCTCCTCGTCGTCGAGCGCGTTCATGACACTGTCCAACCTGTCGACCCTCGAAGTGGTGACCGCATTCCCTGAAGCCGACGCCGTCAAGGTGAAGGTCGGCCAGCCGGCGAACGTCACCCTGGACGCCCTGACCAATTCGAGCGCGGTGGCTGGGACGGTGACCGCCGTCAGCCCGGTGTCGACGGTCGTGAGCAACGTCGTCACTTACGACGACACCGTCACCCTCACGGCCCCGCCATCGGATGTCGAGTCGGGCATGAGCGCCACCGTGGCCGTAACGGTCGCCTCGGTAGCGAACGTCCTGGAGCTGCCGTCCTCGGCGATCACCACCGTCGGCCGCCTGTCGACTGTCCAGCTCGACAAGAAGGGCAAGCAGACTTCCCAGACGGTGACGACGGGCCTGGTGGGAGACACCACCACCCAGATCACGTCCGGGCTCTCGGCCGGTGACGTGGTGGTGGAGCCCTCGGTCACGGTAACCGGGACCACCGCTGGTACAGGAACGACCGGCACCGGCACCACGAGGTCGGGCGTGACCGGATTCGGTGGAGGCGGCGGGTTCGGTGGTGGCGCCGGGCTGGGTGGGTTCGGATGATGCCCCCGCTCGACGGCGAGGCCCCCGCGTCAGTCATAGCCCTTCGCAACGTCACCAGGATGTACCGCATGGGCGACGTCGAGGTGAACGCCTTGTGCGGCGTGTCGCTCCTCGTGGAGCCCGGCGAGTTCGTCGCCATTATGGGGGCGTCGGGCTCGGGCAAGACGACCCTGATGAACATAATCGGCTGCCTGGACGTCCCGACCAGCGGTCGGTACTGGCTCGATGGGGTGGACGTACGCAGCTTGGACGAGACGCATCTGGCCCGCATCCGCAACCGCAAGATCGGCTTCGTGTTCCAGAGCTACCANNGGCGGTCAGCAGCAGCGGGTGGCAGTGGCCCGGTCGATCGTGACCAACCCGGCCTTGATCCTCGCCGACGAACCCACCGGAAACCTGGACTCGCGTTCGAGCGAGGACGTGATGGGCATATTCGCCGACCTCAATGCTGCCGGACGCACGGTGGTGCTCGTAACCCACGAGGCCGATATAGCCGACTACGCCCGTCGCATCGTCAGAGTGCGCGACGGCCTCATCCTCTCCGACGAACAGACCGGTGCCCGGGAGCGCCAGATCGTGGACACCGCCGGGGCGGGCATTCGTTGACCATTTTCGACGACTTGAGGAGCGCATTGCGGGGCTTGTCGACCAACAAGCTCCGCTCGGCCTTGACCGTCCTCGGCATCCTCATCGGAGTGGGCGCCGTGATCATCCTCGTCGCCGTCGGGAACGGGTCGTCCCAGGCAGTCCAGGCCCGGATCAAGGACCTCGGAACGAACACCATCACCATCGTGAACCGGGGTCGGTTCGGTCGGGGCCCGTCCACGACCGGCACCCAGAGTCAGGCAGCCACCATCACCGCAGCCGACATCACGGCCATGTCCGACCCCGATCAGGCTCCCGATATCGCGTCGGTGTCCCCCACCGTAAGTTCGAGCGTCACCGCTTCATTCGGCTCGGCTTCGACGTCGGTCACGGTGACCGGCACCGTACCGGCCTACCTGGAAGCGGAGGACTACCAGGTCGAGGCCGGCCAGGCCATCACCTCGACCGACGTCACCCAGCACGCCCCTGTGGTGCTAATCGGCCAGGATCTGGTCACCAACCTATACGACGCGGGCGCCAATCCCATCGGGACCGATGTCTACTTCGGCTCGGCCAGGCTCGAAGTCGTCGGCGTGCTGGCCAATAAAGGATCGAGCAGCGGCGTGGACCTCAATGACGTGGCCATCGTGCCGTACACGACCGCTCAGGACTTGCTGACCGGATACACCGACAACTTCACCGAAGTGATCGTGCAAGCCAAGACATCCAAAGACGTCAACGCGGCCGAGGACGAGGCGGAAAACATTCTGGCGTCGGCGAATCAGACCACTGTCGCCGATCTTCCTTTCACCGTGATCAACGAGAGCACTCTTCTGTCCACCAGCGCTTCGACCAACTCGACCTTTACCGTGCTTCTGGGTGCCGTAGCCGCCATCAGCCTGCTCGTCGGCGGCATCGGGATCATGAACATCATGTTGGTGTCGGTCACCGAGCGCACCCGCGAGATCGGGATTCGCAAGGCCATCGGTGCGCCCCGCCGGGCCATCCTCGGACAGTTCCTCATGGAGGCGGTCCTGCTGTCCTTCATAGGCGGGGTGGTCGGGGTCATCATCGGTCTCATCGGTTCGAGGTTCCGCATCGTTGGGGTCAAGCCCGTGGTAGCGCCTTCCTCGATCTTCGAGGCATTCGTGGTGGCCGTCGCAGTGGGCGTCTTCTTTGGTTTCTATCCAGCAAGCCGGGCCGCTTCGCTACGGCCGGTCGACGCTCTGCGGTACGAGTGAGCAGGAGGCACCAGCGTGTCAACCAATGACCCCGATCCTTTCTTCGTCCCTACGCCTACCCCACCGGATCCACCGGCGCCTGGGCCGACGCAACCGCTGATCCACCCCGATGATCCCGACGACGACTGGGCGGCGGTGTCCCCGACGGGCCGGGGACTACGGGTGCGGGCGCTGACCGGCTCGCTCGTGGTGCTGGCCGTCCTCGCCGGAGGCTTCTGGGGCGGAGTGGTCGCCGAGAAGCATCACGGATCCGGATCCGCCACGACCAGCGCCTCCGCTATCGCGGCCCGATTCGCGGCCGCCGCTCGGGGCGCTTCGGGTACGGGCACGGGTGGTACCGGCGGCTTCTCCGGATTCGGCGGCGCGGCCGGGGCGGCCACGTCGGGACTCGTGACCGGTGTCGTGGGCAACGTCCTCTACGTGACCAACTCCAGCGGCGCCCTGGTCAAGGTGACAGTCGGGCCGTCGGCGACGATCACCCGGACCGGCAAGTCAAGCCTGAGCGGCCTCCAAACAGGTGACACCGTGATCGTCTCAGGAACGAAGGCTGCAAACGGGAGCGTCTCCGCCACGTCGGTTCGGGCGACGGCGCAGGGCGTCTCGACGACGGGGGGCGGAGGGTTCGGATCTACCGGGTTCGGAGGCGGCGGTGGCTAACCCGACCTCGACCCGCTGACCCAGCGGTCCTCAACCGCCTGGGCCACCAGGCGCAAGCCGACCGTAACGATCAGCGCTCCTGCCAGACCGCACGCGAACCCGGCGCTCATTCCGATGGCGACCAGTAGAAGCCCCACGGCGACGATCGGGACCCCCCACCAACCGCGGTTGAGTAGCCGGCGCCACTTGCCAACGAGGAACGCCGACGGTCGTAGCAGCACCGATCTGATCCATATCGCGTTCGACCCTCTGAGCCGCGCCGCAAGTTGGGGGTCGTCCGCGGCGGCCGCCGACTCCAGGCCGGCCAGAGCGACACGTTCTTGCGCAGTGAGCCTGGCGTCATCTCGCGTGCCCACGACCCCTCCCTCCTCTCGGACCTGCCGATTCCAACCGGCACCACCATTCTTTACCCTTCGGCGGGCGCACGTCGAGCGCTTAGTACGTTCCGCTATTGCGGCGATCTAGTCTCTGCGAGCATGACCGCCCGCGCATCCGGCACGAAGCCGCTCAATACGCTCGCAATCGACATCGGGGGGACGGGCATCAAGGCCTCCGTACTCGACGAACGCGGCCAGATGGAACACGATCGCGTTCGCGTCGCGACGCCCTACCCGCTCTCCCCTCAGAAGCTCGTGCTCGAACTTCAGAAGCTGATAGGTCAGCTCCCGGCCTTCGACCGGGTTTCGGTCGGCTTTCCTGGCATGGTGCGGGCTGGGCAAATCCTCTCGGCCCCGCACTTCATCTCGCCTTCCGGCCCTGGTGGACGGCCGGAGCCCAAGCTGGTCAAGGCGTGGAACCGGTTCGACCTGGCCGCCGCGCTCGCGGAAGTGACCGGCAAGCCGACGAAGGTGGCCAACGACGCCGACCTGCAGGGAGCGGCGGTCGTCGAGGGCAAGGGCTTCGAGGCGGTCGTGACGCTCGGCACGGGAGTGGGCACGGCCTTCTTCCTCGACGGCAGGCTCCTCCCCCATTTCGAGTTCGCCCACACGCCTCTGTCGAAGGGAGGCAGCTATAACGACGTGCTCGGCGAAGCGACCCGCAAGAGGATCGGCAACAAGAAGTGGGCGAAGCGGGCCCTGGACGCGATCGAGACCCTCCGGGGGGTGACCTTCTTCGACCATTGCTACGTCGGCGGCGGCAACGCGCCCCGGCTCGGTTCCAACCTGCCCGACGAAGTCAGCCTCGTCGACAACTCGGCCGGAATCCTCGGCGGCATCAAGCTCTGGGACCGGACGGACGTCCCCAGCTCGCCAGTTCGCCAGACGGCCCGGGCCGGGCGCTCGGCCACAGCCCGGGCCTCCTCGTCCCGGCCACCCACGTCCGGCACCGCCCCCTCGCGGGCTAGGACGCCGGCTAAGACGACCGACGCCGCCGGGGCCACGGCTCCGGCGAAGAAGACCACCGCGAGAAAGACAGCCGCCCGTCCCTCGGGCGCGCCGACAACGGACGCACCACCCCCACCGAACGCCGAAAGCCACCGGACTGGCTGGAGGCCGGCTGACGCCGACGGGTAGCGCCCTAAAGTCTGACGAGTGCCAGCGCCCGGCCCGGTGCGACCTCGGCCCTGACCTCCTGGTGGAAGGCGCGGGCCTCTTCCAGCGACGGCCCGGGCAACCGGCGTCCACCCTCGACGACCGTCGCCTGCAGGCTCCGTCCGCCGGGGGGCTTGCGGTCGGGCGACAAGGCCACGACCTCCGCCGCCTCGCCCGCCAACCGCCAAGCCCACTTCCGCCCGCCTGTGGTCGTCTTGCCCGGCGACCGCTTGGCCACCGCCTTGCCCTCGACCGCTACCAGCTTGTAGACGAAGCCGGCCGTCGGAAACCCGAGGCCCATCGCCACGCTGGTCCCCGCCCCGTAGCCGTCGGCGGGGCAATCTGCGAGGCTTCGAATGGACCCTTCATCCAGGTCCCCGGTGAGGATCACCTTCGTTTCGGTGGCGCCCAGAGAGTCCAGCGCGGCTCGAGCCCGCCGGGCCTCGTCGGCCAGATCTCCGGAGTCGATTCGGATCGCGGCCAGCGACGGGCCGGCCACTTCGACGGCTAGGGGTATGGCCTCGTGGGTATCGTAGGTGTCGACCAGAAGGGTCGTGGCCGGCCCAAACGCCGCCACCTGGGCTTCGAACGCGGCCTTCTCGTCGGTGAAGAGGAGCACGAATGCGTGCGCCGCCGTCCCCGCCGTCGGAATGCCGTAGCGCTTCCCCGCCTCCAGATTCGACGTCGACGCCAGACCGGCGAGGTATCCGGCGCGAGCCGCGGCGACCGCCGCCTCGAAGTCGGTCCGGCGGCTGCCCATTTCGATGACGGGCCGGCCCCCGGCGGCTTCGACGATCAGCGACGCGGCTGCTGCCACCGAAGAGTCGTGGTTGAGGATCGACAGGACGAGGGTCTCGAGCAGCACCGACTCTCCGAACGTCCCCTCGACCGTCAAGACGGGCGACCCGTCGGTGTACAGCTCGCCTTCACGATAGGCGTGGATATCCCCGCCGAAGCGAAAGCGTTCCAACCACGCCAGCGTCTCCTCCGAGATGATACGGCGACCACGTAGCCAGTCCACGATGTCGGGAGTGAAGCGGAACTCGTCGATGGCGTCGAGGACGCGCTCGAGGCCGGCGAACACTCCGAAACGGCGACCGGGTGGGAGGCGCCGGGCGAAGACTTCAAAAGTGACGCGCTGCCCCTCTTTCCCCGCCAGCAGGGCGGCATCGAGCATCGTCAACTCGTACTGGTCGGTATGCAGAGCGGTCGAGCTCAACGGCGCAGCCCGGCGATGAAGCGCCGCCCCCGCCGGCCCGACGCGGTCGAGTTGCCTGCCATCAGCCGCTCCCGCCGGAGCTCTTCGCTTTCGCTGTCGTCGACGGGTTCGAGGTCACCGACGACCGTGCTCAGGATCAGATCGGCGAGGGCCGGGTTGCGGGCCAGCACGGGACCGTGAAGATAGGTACCGATTACGCGGCCCGATCTCACCCCGTCGGTCCCAGAGCCGTCGCCGTTGCCGACGCCCCGCACGACGCGCCCGAGCGGCCGAGAATCCGGGCCGACGGTCGTGACGCCGGCGTGATTTTCGTATCCGGTGAGGGCGGGCAGACCGAGCTCTGACTCGGGGTTCACCACAATCTCTCCTACCGCTCTGGGACCCGCCCCGCGCCGCGTCGTGCAGTCGAGCAGGGCCAAGCCGTCCGCCTCGACCCCATCGGGTCCGACGAAGCTCGAACCCAGGATCTGCAGCCCGGCGCACACGGCGAGCACTGCGGCCCCGCCGTCGACCGCCTTGCGCAACGGACCTCCTCGCCGCGATCCCAGCTGGCGGGCCGCCAAGGCTTGCGGTAGGTCTTCGCCCCCGCCGACCACGTAGACCTCGCAGGTCTCGGGAACCGGATCACCGGACCGGACAGTGACCAACCGGGCGTCGAATCCCCGCCAGGCCAGCCTCCGGGCCAGGATGACGGCATTCCCTGAGTCGCCATAGGTTCCGAGCAGGTCGGGAAAAAGTAGGGCCACCGTGACAGTCGACGCCGCATTCGAACCCACGGCGCTCATGCCAGACGCACCCTGAGCTGCTGGAAGGAGGTGTAGTTGGCAACCACGTCAACCGACGGGGCCGGGGTCGCCTCGACGGCACGGACCAGGTCGGGCTCGCGGGTGTGTTGCACGTCGGCATAGTGGAGGCGGACGGCCAGATCCCTGCTGCGCTCGCCGGTGGCCACCACCAAACGCCCTTGTAGCCGCTCGAACGGGACATCCCAAAGCCACGACGGGTCGCGGCCATCCGCGATCCGAGCGTTGATCGCCACCACCACGGGAACAGGAGGCGGGCGCAGGAAGTCGAACACTTCGAGCCAGCCGGCCGGGTTCTTGGCCAGCAGGAGACGGGCTTGGTGACGTCCGACGGCAACGGTGGTGTAGCGCCCTTCCACTTCTGACAGCTCCCCCATCGCCGCCGCGGCGGCGCCGGGGTCGGCTCCGAGAGCCGTCGCGACCGTCAGAGCCATGGCGGCGTTGGCTCGGTTGGCGCGACCGGGCAGGGACACGTGCAGAGGAGTCCGGGACCCGTCGCGGCCGACGACCCAACCGGCTTCTAGGCGTACATCGAGGTCGGGGCGCCGAAAGTCGCAGCCGCCGCAAGCCCAACCGTCGCCTCCCCCGTCGAAGTTGATCCGCCCGCCACAGCTGGGGCAGCCGGCGGCGTCGTCGGTCCACGGCTGACCGGCGCCGACCCATTGCACGTCAGCGGCCAGGCCGGCCCCCCACACCACGAGGGGGTCGTCGGCGTTGGCCACGACTGCCGTTCCCGGGCGCGCTGCGAAAGTACTGCGCCACGCTGAGGCGAGCTGGCGGACTTCGTTGTTTCGGTCCAGCTGATCCCGACTCAGGTTGAGCAGGGCCACGGCTCGAGGCGCGGTTGAAGCCACAACCCGGGCCAGCCAGGCTTCATCGACTTCGAGCGCAGCTGTCACGCCCGGCGGTCCGCCGGCCAGGGCCGAGGCCAGACCCGGCGGCAGGTTGGCGCCGAGCACGTTGGTAACGACGGGCCCGCTGGTGGATATGGCCGCCCTTAGGAGGCTGGTCGTGGTCGTCTTGCCGTTGGTGCCNNACGCTGGACGCGAACCGGGTACGCATCGGCACGCCTTCCGGTGCGGGCGAGATTTGCGAAGCTGGTCTAGGGGCAGGCGAAAGGGCCACGGTCGGTCCGAGGGTATCGAAGGTGCATCAACTCGCCGGTGCCTCAGTAAAGGCTCGGGCGCCCCGCCCCATCGGGGCGCGGC
>PMHU01000146.1 GCA_003156795.1 Acidimicrobiaceae bacterium | reverse complement strand
GATGAGGTCCTTGACGGCCAGCCGTAGGGCCCCGGGTTTCGCCGTGGCCGCAGGTTCGAAGCGGGCAATGAACGTGGCCATCGCCGCAGCTTGGCACAGGGCGGCCTCGCGACCGGTCGGCGAAAGTGCTGTACTCGACGGGACCGCCGCGCTCTTAGGAGGGGAATCGTGACCGTGACCGGCAGCCACCAGTCCGCCAGGCCATACAACAGCGACCCGCAGCGCCTGATTCACGATGCCGACGCCCACCTTATGGAGACGCCGACCTGGCTGCGGGACCATGCCGAGCCGGCGCTGCGCGACAGGATCCGCCCGCTGAGCTACCCCGGAGGCAACGAGCTGCGCCAGACCGGTGACCCCGCTGAGCAGCAGCGGGACCTGCTGGTCGCGTTCGACCGACTGACCGGGCGTCACCGCTCCGACGAATACCTCGCCGTCGAAGCCGAGGAGATCATGCTGCGCAAGAACTTTGCGGCCACGGGTTCCTTCTTGGCCGAGGACCGCGGCCGAGCCCTCGACCTGTTGGGTTTCTCGAGCCAGCTCGTGTTCAACACCTTCCACAACCGTCGGCTGTACGACTGGGAACACGGCGACGACTTGGATCTCGCCTACGGCGTGGCCAGGGCCCACAACCGCGGCATGCTCGAGTTCTGCTCGGCCGATTCCAGGTTGCTGCCCACCTGCTACGTACCGCTGGCCGACTTCGACCGAGCCTTGGCCATGGCGCGCGAAGCGATTGGCGCCGGGGCGGGGGCCCTGCTCATAGCGTCGGGCTGCCCGGCCGGACACTCTCCGAGCCACGTAGCCCTCGACCCGGTCTGGGCCGCCGCCCAGGAAGCGGGACTCCCGATCGTCTTCCACGTCGGTGGCACCGGCGACCTGATCCCCGGCGGCTACTTCCGCAACGGCCTGCCGGTGCCTCCTGACTTTCACGGCGGCGAAGAGAACTTCCGTTCGGTCGACTACATGGCCATCCCGCATCCACCGATGCAAACGCTGGCCACCATGATCTTCGACGGCGTGCTCGAGCGATTCCCTGACTTGCGGGTAGGGGTGATCGAGCAGGGGGCGGTGTGGTTGCCCTCGTGGATGCGCCAGATGGAGTCGGCGCTCGATGCCTTCGGCCGCCACGAAGAGCGCTTGCGGGATCTGTCGCTCCGGCCCTCGGAGTACGTCCGTCGGCAGGTGCGGGCCACGCCGTATCCCACGGAGGACGTCGGATGGATCATCCGGGAGGCGGGCCACGAGGTGTGCATGTTTTCCTCGGACTATCCCCACGTCGAAGGGGGTCGCCGGCCTATCGAGCGCTTCGAAGCGTCTCTCGGCGACGTTCCCGCGGAAACGCGCCGTCGGTTCTACTGCGACAACTTCCTCGACCTCATGGGCTCGGCAGGTCGCGGGCTGGAGCGGTGAGGTCCTCGGGCTTGGCGGCGCCGGNNCGCCAGCAGGTTGCTCAAACACGAAACCCACTGGCGCGTTAGCTGAACACCGCGCCGCGCCGCGGGGAATGCGGGCATGCGGGGGGTCATCACCATGTCGCGAACGCTCTGTGTGCGACACTGTCTCCTGAGACGACCGTCGTCGTGCATGCCACGGGTGAAGCGGGAGGACACCATGAGTGATCCGAATGGGGGAGCTGGCGGGCAGGACATTCCGGGTGGCGGTTACCCACCTCCTGGGCCGGGCGATGCCTATCCGCCGCAAGGTGGCGGGTTCGTTCCTCCGAGCAGCGGGCCGACTTCGTTGGCGTCGGATCCGAGCTACCCCGTGACCGCGGGATTGGACTCACCACTAGAGGTCGCTCGTTGGCGGGTGATCGGGAACTATATCCTGGCCATTCCGCACTTCATCATCCTGTACGTACTGCGCATCGTGGCTGAGGTGCTCGCCATTGTCGCGTGGTTCGCGATTGTGTTTACCGGGCAACTGCCACCAGGGATCGGTAACTTCCTCGCTGGTATCGAACGGTACCAATGGCGTGTCCTGACGTTCGCCCTGTTCCTGCGAGAGCCCTACCCTGCGTTCGGGATACCGTCGGGGTATGGGGAGCCCGGCGGCGATCCGGCGTGGCTGAATATCGTTCCCGCTCAGCAGTATTCGCGGCTCGCGGTAATCCTTCGTTTTCTCTTCATCATCCCGCAGGCCTTGTTCGGCATCGTGCTCGTGATCGGGCTCGAGGTCGCGTGGATCATCGCTTTCTTCGCCGTGCTCATCACGGGCAGATGGCCGTTGGGGTTGCGCAAGTTCGTAGTGGGCGTCGGGTTCTGGTCGACCCGAGTCAACGCCTGGTATTTCCTGTTGGCCGACCCGTATCCACCCTTCAGCATCAACTGAGTTTCCCGCGGCACCAACCCGCTCTCCGCCCCCGCTGAACGCAAGAGCCGCGTGGCGCGAGCGGATCCCTCTGGCGAATCGAACATACGTTCGCTAGCGTGGCGCCGTGGGCTACCAGAACCCCCCCGTGCCGTGGAGGGAGTTGGAGGCGGCGCTGTCCGGTCGAGCGGGGCCGCGGGATCCGGAACGT
>PMHU01000184.1 GCA_003156795.1 Acidimicrobiaceae bacterium | reverse complement strand
TGTCGCCCGCCAGCGTGATGGGGCCACTGTTTCGCCAGTGGCATGGGGCCAGGCCCGGTCCATCAGCGACGACATGAGGATGATGGCTGCCCGGCCGGTCGGGGTCAAGTGGGACGGCGGCGTCGGCGGGGTCTGGCTGTGACTGTGCCGGTGTCGAGGCCGGGTTTTTGGCGTTGCCGGTAGGACTCGCCGTCGAGGACCAACTCGTAAGCGGCGGACTGGAGCCGGTCGATGGCCGATTGGGCCAGGAGCGGGTCTGCCATCTGGGCCAGCCACTCGACGGGCTCGCGGTTGGAGGTGACCACGGTGGACGCGACGCGGTGGCGTTCGACGATGAGCTCGTAGATGTCGGCGGTGTCGAGCGCGTCGAAGGGTTGTAGGGCGAAGTCGTCGAGGACGAGCAGGTCGACGCGTAGGAGTTTGCGGATCTCGGCGTCGTGGCTGTTGTCGAGGCGGGACGCCCGCAGCCGTTTGAGCAGGACGTCGGCCCGGCAGAAGATGGCGCTGTAGCGGCGGCGGATGGCGGCGTGGCCGAGGGCGGTGGCCATGAACGTCTTGCCGACCCCGACCGGTCCGAGGATCATGGCGTTGTGGCCGGCGTCAACGAAGCGCAGTGAGCACAGCTCGTCGAAGACCTGGTGGTCGTAGTTGACCTTGGTGGCGGGATCCCAGTTCTCGAGGGTCATGTCGGCGTCGAGGCCGGCGGTGCGGGCCCGGAGGCTGGCCGAGCTGGTCTCGCGTCGGGTGACTTCGTCGGCGAGGACCAGTTCGAGGAACTGGTGGTGGGTCAGGTCGCGTTGTTTGGCCAGGGCGAGCCGTTCGGGCAGAGTGTCGAGGCAGCGGCCGAGCTTGACCGCCCGCAGCAGTGTCTTGAGTTCGTTGGTGACCGTCGGGGCGGGGGCGGTCATGCCACACCGCCTTCGACCTGGAGGGACTGCTGTTCGACATTCGGCTTGTGGTTGCTGGGTTTTTGGGTGGCGAAGTGGCCCGGATCACGAGCGAAACGAGGCGCCCGGCCGGTTGGGCGGGCGGCCGGTGCGGTCGGGGCCGGCTGGTTCTCGGTGGCCCGCTCGATCATCCGGCCGATCAGCGGAACGCTGACGACTTCGGTCTCCAGCGCCCGGGCACAGGCCGCTTCGACGGTCGGCGCCCCCCAGCGTTTGACCAGTCCCAAAAGGGCGTAGACCTGGCGCATCTTGGTCCACGGCAACGGGGTGTCCAACAGGGCATCCGCGTAGGCGCCGATCGCCGGTCCCTCCGCCGCGGCCAGGCGGCGCAGGTGGTCGAGGTCGCGCATGGCGTAGGCGGTCTTCTCGGCCGGCAGGTCGTCAGCGTCGGTGACCCGGCCGCCGGGCGCCTGGCGGGGATGGATCTTGATCAGGGTGCCTCGATAGAACACCCGCACCAGCTGCGAGTCGGCGCGAACGTCGACCTGGGCGCCGATCAGGTTCCCCGGGATCGAATACAACGCCCGTCCCGTCTCGATGTGATGATCGCGATGAACCTTCGCGGTCGCATACACGGGAAGGTCGTAACGGGACATGGGAGCGGGCAGCAGCCTGGGTTTCTCCTCCAGATCGAACAGTTCGACCGGCCGGCAGGCGTGCGTTCCGTGCACCCTCATCCCCGCCGTCGTCAGACACCAGTCGACGGCCCGGCGCTGCCCGTCGGCCAGGTCGATGAAGTCCTCGCCGGCGAAGAAGTTATTGCGCACGAACGGGACCATGCGCTCCACCCTGGGCTTGTCCGTCGGAGTGCGGACCCGGGCCGGGTCGATCACGAACCCCCTCGCTTGGGCGTATTCGACGAACGCCTGGTTCAAGCGGGGATCGATCCGGTCGGCCCTCGTGACGGCAGTGGACATGTTGTCGGGGATCACCACCTTGAACACCCCGCCGAAGAACTCCCACGCCGCCTCACACCCCTCAATCAGCGTCTCGACCGTCTGGTTGAACGACAGCCACACGAAACAGTGACGTGAGTAAACGGCAGTGAAGATCAACGCCCAACACACCCGGCGCCGGCCCGTCGTCGAGTCGAAGATCAGGCCCATCTTGCCGAAGTCGATCTGCAACTCGGCTCCCGGCTCGCCATCGGCGATACGCACCGTTGACCGGCGCACGGACCGCCCCACCCCGAGCTCCTCCAGGGCGTAACGGTGCAACGTGCGTTGTGGGACCTCGACACCACGGCGGGCCAGCAACCGATGCGCCTTGACCACCGTCAGACCCTCGTCGACCAACCACACCTTCAACTGGTCGTGATGCGCTCGCAATGTCTCCCAGCCAGCGCCGTGACCGTCCGGGCGGTGCGGCCGGACCAGCTCGCACACCTGGCCGATCAGACCGTCCGTCAACTGGGCCTCGTTGCCGTCGCGGACCAGCCCGGCCTCGACCCCAGCGGTCACGTAACGCTTCACCGTCTTGCGGTCCACCAGCGACAGCCGCGCTGTCGCCCGTTCGCTCTCGCCCCGCACCCACAGGCGCAGGACTTCTCGAATCTCGTGCACTCCAACCTCCCTGAAGCTCATCGCCACCTTCCTGGGCCGCTATCGGTCAGGTGGCGATGCCAACCTCAGCGGCGACGCCGCTGGTGGATGCTCCCGGGTGGTCCCATCACTGGCGAAAAGGTGGTCCCATGCTGCTGGCGAAACTCACCCCGAGGTGGCCCCATCCTGCTGGCGAAACCACGCTCCCAACGGCCCCATGCTGCTGGCGGGCGACAGCTAGCCGAATGGCCGATCGAGA
>PMHU01000192.1 GCA_003156795.1 Acidimicrobiaceae bacterium | reverse complement strand
CGATCCGGAAGACAACGAGGCGCGCGCTCCTGGCCAGGTCTGCGGTCGGTGCGGAGCGATCATGACCGCGACTCAGGATGCCCGACGACTAGACGACCATTGGATACACGAGGTATGTCCTCAGATCTCAACGAGCTGACCGAGTAGGGAAGCGTCCGTCTTTCGGTGCCCTGTTGTGATGCCAGGCTCCGTCTGGTAGAACGGGTGTTCGGGTATACGGGTGCCACGTCGGTGAGCCCGGCCTGCGACACCGTTGCTCCGGTCCCTGGCGACGTCGGGCATTGTGCCCGAGGTAACGCCGACAACGACAAAGGAGCGCCGAGAGTGGCTACACCGTGGTTCCCCCAGAGGCCCCAAGGATTCTCTGCCCCTAAGGGCAGGCCTCCCGGCGTTCGACGGTCGCTCGGTCACCGCCCAAACGAACGCGATAAGGAAGGTTGAAGCCATGCCCCATGCCGCCGGCATCTACGAAGAACTGTCCGCCGACGAATGCCTTGAACTGCTCCGAGCCCACAACTTTGGGCGTATCGCGGTTGCCGTCGACGGCCAACCCATCGCCCTACCGGTCAACTACAGCCTCGACGGTGACTCCGTAGTGTTTCGCACCGATCCGGGAACGAAGCTCAGGGGCGCGGCCATGGGCAGGGTGGCCTTCGAGATCGACGGCACGGACGAATCGAGCCGTTCTGGCTGGAGCGTCATCGTCCAAGGCGTCGGCACCGACATCACCGATGCGCTCGACTTCCGCTCCGCCCAACTTCGTTTGCTCGAGACCAACCCGTGGGTCCCCGGAGAAATTGCCAGCTGGATAGAGATCCTCCCTCAGTCAATCACTGGCCGTCGGCTGCGCCGAGAGGATCCACAACCATCTTGAGAGTCGGCCTTTGATGATTTCGTCCCCAACCGCGATCGGATGCGTGGGCGTCCGGAACGGCTGCTGGGCCGAGACGGCCCCGGGACCGGTTTCACGGCGGCGATGGAGGATCAGGTTCTTGGTGCAGGGCGGCCAGAAAGGCACGCGCCCACCCGTGGACGTCGTGGCGCCTTACCACGCGGCGCATGCGGCGCATGCGAGCCGCGGCTTCGGTCGGGTCGAGATCGACCGCGTGTCGGATCGCTTGCTTGAGTCCGTCGAGGTCATGGGGGTTCACGAGGATGGCGTCGCGAAGCTCAAGGGCGGCGCCGGCGAATTCGCTGAGCACCAGCGCCCCTGAAGTATCGGCCCGGCACGCCACGTATTCCTTGGCCACCAAATTCATGCCATCTCGTAACGGGGTTACGAGCATGACATCGGCGGCAAGGTACAAGGCCACCAGCTCGTCGACCTCCACACTTTGGTACAAGTAATGGACCGGCGGGCGACCTACGCTCGAATACTCACCGTTGATCTCGCCCACGAGTTGTTCGAGATGCTCGCGCTCTCGACGATAGTGGGGATCATCTTCGCGGCTTGGCACTCCGATCTGGACCAGGACCAGATTTGACGGGGACAGGGAGCGATCCGCGAACAACTCTCGGAGGGCCATGAGCCGCCGGTCGATGCCCTTGGTGTAGTCGAGACGGTCGACNNGAATGCTGTCGTGTCGACCGATATCGGGAAGGCGCCGACCCGGACCTTCCGGCCGTCGTAGTGCATGACGGCGTCGGTCCCCGACGCGCCCAGGACTCGCCGAGCCAATCGCGAGAAGTTTGATGCTGCGCCGTGGACCTGGAAACCGACCAGATCGGCGCCGAGCAGCCCCTCGAGTATCGGTCTCCGCCATGGCAGCTGGAGAAACAGCTCCTGCGGTGGGAACGGAATGTGCAAGAAGAACCCGATGCGCAGATCCGGCCTCATCGCTCTGAGCATCTTCGGAACCAACTGCAGATGGTAGTCGTGCACCCATACGGTCGCCTCTGGCGCCGCCGCGTCTGCTACCGCCCGTGCGAAGCGGTCGTTGACGGCCACATAGGTGTGCCACCAGTTCCGATCAAACGCGGGCGTGCGAATCGCATCGTGATACAACGGCCAGAGCGTGGCGTTCGCAAATCCGACATAGAAGTTCTCGTACTCGGCGTCGTCGAGCGGCACGGCGCGCAACTCGATCCCTTCATGCTGGGACGGCACGGCCATCTCCTCACCGACGCCCGGCCATCCGATCCACATACCTGCCCGGCCTCGCAGAACCGGCGTGAGCGCCGACACCAAGCCGCCCGGGCTGAGGTCCCAATGCACGCGACCGTCGCGTTCAACCCGCTGGATGGGCAGCCGGTTGGCTACCACGATCAGCTGGGGGACCGCGAACCCCGGGTTCTCCTCATTGTCAACGCCCGCCCCACTTGGCCTAGGTGAGTTGCCCACTGCCGAACCATAGCCCGGCCGCATCGGGCGCCCGACGAGTCGAATCAATGGCCGAAGCGTGGCGGATTCCAGGTACGGCATGGGACCTACGGGGTCCTGGCCCCCGGCTGCGGTGGCCGTTTCAAGGTCCGGAAGACCCCGCTCTGGAAGAGCCGATCAGGCCCGGCTGCGGTTGGGCCATGGCGCCGACGATGTTTCTTGGGTCAATCCAGGTGATGGGACGCGACGTCGTTGATCACGACTCGGCAGGTTGTACGGAACCTTTCGACTGCGCCGGTTTGGGGGTCGACCGGTCCGGTCGTGATAGACCCGGGAACGGCTCTTCGAGGGACACGAGCACGTGGGTGGCGCCGGCCCCTCGTAGGTCGTCGGCCGAGTAGTGACCGCTAGCCACCCCGACAGACACGGCGCCTGCCGCCTTTGTGGCCTCGATGTCACGGGGGGTGTCGCCTACCACGTAGACCTGGGCGGGGGTGAGCTGGTCGTGCAGGCGGGTGGCTTTCTCGATGGCGAGCTCTGTGAGCTCGGCTCGGTCTGGCGAATCCGAGCCGTAGGCGCCGAATATGAAGAACCGGTTGAGGTTGGCGGGGGTGAGCTTGGTGCGGGCTGCGCCCTCCATGGCCCCCGAGACCAGGCCGAGCGTGACCCCTGCCTCTCCCAAGCGAACCAGGGTCTGTTCCGCGCCAGGGAGCGTACGGTACTCCTCGGATTTCCAGATGTCGTCCGCCAGGTGGAGGAGGTATTGGGCGTAGAGCTGGCCGAGTTCGTCCGAGCTGGGGTCGCGCCCGATGACGCCTCGGAAGGTCGCCCGGGCCACTTGCGGGTCGGTCTCGCCGGCCGAGCTGTGCTCGCCGATGTCGGCGGGGATGTCGTAGAGCTTCTGAAAGGCGGCTTTCCAGCTGCGCGCCCCGGACCCACCGGTATGGACCAGGGTCTCGTCCACGTCAAACAATACGATCAAGGGTTTGGTTGCTCTGGCCTCGTCATGGCTCTTTTTCATCTTGACCTCCTAAGCCTCTCTGCATAGCGGAGGGGGACCCGGTCCGTGCGCGGTCGAGGGCTGGTGATCCGAAACCGGAGTACGGGGCGCGGTTTGAGGTGGTTTCCCCGTCTCTCGTCGCGGCCAGGTCCTCTTGGGTTGGCGACGGCGACGGTACCTCTCGTGTTCGAGGCTGGCCAGGACGTCCGGGATATGGACGATCAGGTCATGTCGTGAATGCGTCCTTGACTTTCTCGCCGGCCTGCTTAAGGTCCCCTTTCACCTGGTCGGCCTTGCCCTTGACCCGAAGACGGTCGTTGCCGGTCGCTTTGCCGGCGGCCTCTTTGGCCTTGCCCTTCGCCTGTCGGGCGCTGTTCTTGGCCTTGTCTGCTGTTGTCACGGTTGGATCCTTGCTGTGAGGTGTTAAAGAGGAACGAGCCCCTTAGGGGGGTCGGAATCGAATGAGCGGATGTCTTCGCGAGGCGTCGACCGGCCCGGCGTCGAATCAGCGGGCGCGCATCTGGGGTCGCCCCTCTAGACCCGGTGTCGGCGGACCAACATCACCGCGATTACAACGAGCAGGATGACGATGATCATTCCTACACTGATAAACACGCTTGGCTCCTTTCTCTCCTAGCGGCCGGGCGTACAAGCCCGCCGGCCAGACGAGTTGTTCGAGCCAGCCGGCCGCCCAGTGGTAGGCACGCACGCCGCCAAACAGGGTGGCCGCCTATCGAGACGCCGGTTCTCACAGTTGGATCGTCTCTGAGGTCTCGATCAGCCCGGCTAGCCCGAACATGTCGAGCATCCGAACCGCGAGCCTCGAGGGCGACCGAAATGTCAGGTTGCGCCCTTGGCGATCCAACAACTGCCGTGCGGTGGACAAGACCCGGACGGTGCCGGTGTCGACGAACGTCGACTGGGTGAGGTCGATGACCACATCCCCGCCGCCCGAGGTAATCACCCGGGAGAACGTGTCGCACAGCACGGGCCGATCGAAAATGTCAGTTTCGCCGCGTAAGGCGACAACGGTGCGCGTCCCTTCTGCGTGCAGGGCCGCGATCGCGGGAGCGGAACGGGCTTTGCGGATCGCGTCCCCGGATTCGGGGAGCATCGTGGCGGCCATTTGGCTCCTCCCTGGTCGGTTAGCGCGCACTTACTTGCTGCGCTACCGAGGTCCGGNNGCAGAGTCCAACACGGTGCGGGTGCACAATCCGTGCCAAGGCCGACGGTACACCCCATGATGAACGTAAGCAAATACCGCCAGCTTTGTCTTCCGACCGGCCGACGCGGTCGGATCAAAGACCGCGGGATCGACTCCCTTTACGCGTTTCGGCCCGGGCCAGGAGGTCTAGGACCTCGCCGACGGTTCGTCGCTGGCTGATCGAGTCGCGCAGGGGGAGGTGCTCCTGAATGTGGTAGCGGTTGCGGCGACCNNCCAAGTCCCGGAGGCGGGCGTCGGGGTCGCGAGCGATCAACAGCAACGCCCGAGCGTGGTTAGTCAGAAAGCTCCACTCACCCATGCCACGATCCTAGTAGCTAAATACCGGAGATAGTTTGCTAGTTTTATCGATCCGGTGTATGTTGGCGATGTGCGACCCCGCCGGGCCGCCAGCAGTGATGAAAAGAGTTGCATCATGGGAATCGTCACCAGCATGTTTCTGATCGCGGCAGGGGCCATCATGCGCTTCGCCGTGACAATGCAAGGACACGGGTTCAACGTCCACACCACCGGCATGGTGCTGATGATCGTCGGCGCCATCGGCGCCGTACTGTCCATCGGCTTCTGGGCCAGTTGGGGCGGGTTCGGCCACTACGGACGTCGTGGCACGGTCGTAACCGGCCAACGGACGACCGTGAGCAGCCAGAGCGCGCCCGTACAGCAGACCGAGAGGGAAGTTCTCTAACCCCAGCGAGCCGGCACGTCGAGAAGCGGCGACAGAGGCGACCACCGCACCAACGGGCGCGTCAACTCGGGGTCTTCGATCAGAAGGCCCGAGCTCGCTAGTCAAAGGTGGCTAGTGGGCCAGCCCGGCGGCGACGTTGATGGTGGCGGCGATTATGACCGTGCCGAGCAAGTAGGACATGAGCGCATGGCGTAGGGCGGTGTGGCGGATGGCTTTGGTGGTCAGGTTGGTGTCCGAGACCTGGTAGGTCATCCCGATGGTAAAGGCCAGGTAGGCGAAGTCGACATAGCTAGGCCTGTCGTCCTCGTTGAAGTTCACGCCGCCCTCGGGGGCACGGTAGTAGAGGGCGGCGTAGCGCAGCGTGAACACTGTGTGGACGACGCCCCAGGACGCGATGATGGCCGCGATACCGGTGGCCAACAGCAACAGTTTCTCTGAGCCGTGGGAATGGCCGGCCTTGAGAATGCCGAGCACCACGGCACCGAGGCTGGCGACACTGGCGGAAAGGAGGAGAGCATCGGCGGCTGGCCCGTGCGGATCTTCTCGGGTGGCGTTCCGGCTGGTCGCCACGTTGTCCATCGGCGCGATGCTGATCCACACCGACGCGATCCACGTCGACGCCGCGGCCACCCACGTAAATAGCGGTACCGCCTGCCAGGGAGCCAGGAACGCCGCGATCGAGCCGGCCACCATACCGACCACCAATCCAGCCGTGAGGCGCACCGCGGTAGAGAACGGGGCTCGGGTCACAGCATTGGCAAAGCGTGGGGACGATTCATCGGACCCCTCGTTAATCGATGAAGCCACTGCGACGACACCGACTCGCCTCCGCTCCGGGCCCCGCCAACCCGGCCCGCCCACCCACACGGCGGCGCCAGTCGGAAGCGGATTGTGAGGGGTGGATGCTCGAGGCGGTTGTGATCGCGCTTGGTGACGACGCCAGTCCGGCGCCCAGGTGCACCGGGCATCATCAAACCCATCAATGTCATGGTGACCGGACCATCAGACGGGGTCAGTCTGCGTTGAGACCGGAAGAGGCCACACCCTTGCAGGCATTGAGACGAGAGAGCTTCGACGTCGCTCACCGTTCGTGGGCCGGTTTCCGCGGCCTACGGTTTGCGGGCCACGATTCGGCAGGGCACCTGGCTCTTCTCATCGAGGTGATAGCTCGCGCAGATCCGGTGGTAGCCGTCAGCGACCCACAGGGGCACGCCTTGGACCAGCAGCACGGGAGACAGCTTGTCGCCCAGCTTGACCTTCTTGAGGTCGGCGGCGACCTCGGAGTCCTCCGAGCCGAGCAGCGGCAAACCAGCGGCCCGCAGGAGGTCTTTGGCCGCATAGCGCCTTAGATGGTGTTTCTTACGCAGCGCCTTCGCCAGCCTGGCCGCCGTGTCCGTCCCGACCAGCAACGACAGATACGACTCGGCGGCCGGGAAGTCCTGGCCTTCGGGCTCATCTTTCCAATGTTCGCCAGCCACAGATCCAACGCTCCTCACACCCGCTGTCAGACACTTCTCCGAGAGGGAACGCTACTCCTCGGCTCACTCCTGGCCTGCTACGCGAAGACCGCTACCCGTCGGGGGCCTCGGCCGTCCGAAGATTGAGTCTGGGAACTACACCTCGGCCGGTACGACGTTCGGCTCTCCCGCGGGCAAAGTGGCGGCCGCACCGGCCACGGTGTCGGAGATGTTCACGACCCGATCGAATCCGGTGCTGCATAGAAGCCGGACGAGGGTCGGTCTGTTGCAGGCCAAGGCCACCTGACCGCCAAGTTCCCGGGTATGGCGAATACCGCCGATGAGGGCACCCAGGCCGGCCGAATCCACAAAGGGAACTCCCGACAAGTCGATCACCAGGGAGCCATAGCAGGCCATGTCGGCCAAAGCCTGGCGGAGACCGCCGATCGTGAAAGCGTCCAGTTCCCCTACCGGCCGGCAGACTACATATCCCTCAGGCGTCATCTCCTGGTAGATCTTCAGCACGATGTGAGTATGGAGACTCCAGCTGAACCCGTCCTGTGCGCCACGTGAAAGTTCCAGAAGAAGACCCTGGCCAGGGGCAGTCACTCATCCGCCGCAGGTCCATCACTCGTTCGCTTCGCTGTTACGACCGGCCAGCCACGCCGCCGCCTCATCGGCCAACGACTGGAACGGGGGCAGGCGCTCGACGAGTTCGATCGAAGGGTGGCGACAGTGCCACGCATCGATGAGCAGACTCGTGCCAGCCAAGACGAGAATCCCCGCGGCCATCACAAACGGAGCGACGAGAACACCGACCAGGAGGACCAGGAGAGCCACTGACTGCAAAGACTAACAACGGAGGCTCCGGGCTGTCGGTGTCCGGTAAAGGTGGAATGTCGGTCTTTGGCGTGTCAGGCCTCAACCCGTGAGGTAAATGTGCNNCAGTAGCGGTTGGCGTGACTCTTTGCATGTCGCCCTTGGACTTGGACCACGCTTGGGAAGGTGGCACGGCTCAGCCGTGCTACCAACCGAAAGGCTATTCATGTCCAATCTGCGCATTGCTCGATGCTTATTCGCGCCTGCCGCTGTCCTCGCGTTGGCTGGTGGGTTGTCGGGAGCATCGCTCCTGCTGACGTCTGCCGCCGCGAGCGCCCAAACCTGCGGTACCGCGGTGCCAGCCGGCTCTAACTGCACCCTTACCGGCACGCTCAACATCACTGCTGGGAGCCTGACCCTGACTTCTCCGGCCTCGTTGACGTGGGGTGCCTCCCTGAACGGAACCAATCAGAGCGTTGTGGATGTCACCGCCGCCGATCAGCAGGTGACGGTCGATGACGCCACGGGTTCGGGCGCCGGCTGGCACGTGACCACCTCGGCCACGACCTTTCTGAACGGGACCTTTGCACTGCCGAATGTCGGCTCCTTGGCGACCACCGGCAGTGTGACCTCGATCTCGGCTACCACCGCTCCCACCGCTACCTGCGTGGCGACGTGCACGCTGCCGACGGACTCGACCACCTATCCCGTGGCGATCACTACGGCGGCTACCGCTCCTACCCCCGTCACTGTCTATGACACTGCTCTCGCGACCGGTGTGGGGCAGGTCATCCTCGGTGGTAGTACCAATGCGAATCCCGTGGGCTGGTGGGTCAATGTGCCCGCGAACGTCCATGCCGGTGCTTACACCTCTACCATCACTCAGGCCGTGGTGTCAGCGCCGTAATTCGGCCTACCTAGCGTTGCGTTTGCCTTCGCTCGCCGGAGCTTCAAGAACTGGCCTCTGGCCCGCGAAGGCGACGCAACCCTCTTATGGCTTGACAGTGGTGACCCGGGTCTTGGCGCCGTTCGGTGGCCATGACGGTCCCGGCGGTGACCAGGCTGTCGGGTCGAAGCAAGATCAAATCAAACCAAGAGGTGTGGATGGTGTTTCGCAGATCGATCCGAGAGCTGGCGCCGCACATCGTGACGGCGACGGTGCTGATCACGGCAACGTTCGTCGTGTTCACGGCGTCGGCACCGAGTTCCTTTGGTGCGTCGGGAACGGTCCTGTTCAACCAGCCGTTCCATGACAACACCGTCGACGGCACCGCTGGCGCGGTGTCACTCCCCACCGGGACCGACGCCGCCTGTCTGACCGCCGCTGGCAACACCACCGCCAACCCCTTGGCCAGCTGCCCCGTTTCGCAGGGCCCACAGGATACGCAAGGTTCTGGGAAGCTTCGCCTCACCCCTGACTCCGGCGGAAAGGTCGGCGCGGTGTTCGCCAGCGCCAGCGTTCCCACCTCCCAGGGCCTCGACGCGACCTTCAACCTGTACCAGTACGGTACGGCGACACCCGCCGGGGCGGACGGCATGTCATTCCTGCTGGCCGCCGTCAATCCGACTGATCCGGTGACACCGTCGTCCATCGGGCCAACGGGCGGCTCGCTCGGCTACTCCGCCCAACCTCAGGACACGACCAACCCCAGTGGCCCTCTGAGCGGCCTGAGCGATGGCTATCTGGGGATCGGGTTCGACACCTACGGCAACTTCAGCTATGGGCCCTACTACGAGGGATCGGGCTGTACCGACCCCGCCGACCTGGCCAAAGCCATGCCCGGCCAGGTCGTCGTGCGCGGCCCGGGCAATGGCACCGTCGGGTACTGCGCCGTGCAGACCAGCGCCACAACGACGACCTCGCAGGCCCTCGTCCTGCGAGCGAGCACGCGAGCGGCCGCGGTCGTCCCGGTCGAGGTCGTCTTCAATCCGACCGTTTCATCGGTCACGACATCCTCCGGGCTGGTGGTTCCCGCCGGCGACTACGACGTGAAGTTCACCCCGGTCGGCGGAGCAGCTCTCAATCTGGTCCACGCCTTACCCGTGGTGCCCGCCGGCCTGTATCCCGCCAGCTGGCTCAACCCGAACGGGATCCCCAAAGACCTGGCGTTCGGCTGGGCGGCATCCACCGGAGCGTCGGTCGACTACCACGAGCTCGACGCCGCGGTGGTAACGAGCTTCAATGCTGTTCCCCAACTCGCCGTATCGCAGACTAGCTACACCGCCACGACGCTGCCGGCGGGTAGCCCGGTGACCTACACCGTCGCGGTCACCTCGTCGGGGGCGGCCGAGCAATTCCCGGTGACGGTCACCGAGACGCTCCCGGCCGGGGTAATCCCGGTGGGCGCGGAGGGCGCGGGGTGGGTGTGCGCCGCGCCGGTCGGGCAGTCGGTGTCGTGCACGAACAGCACCAACCCGTTCACCACCGGCTCGATCACCGTGAACGGCATCGTCAACTCCGGTACCGTCACGCCCGCGCAGGTCCAGACCTCCACCAGCGCGGTGGCATCCTCGGGCGACGCCAGCCCGGCGACGTCGTCGACCGCCCCCGCCGGCACCCTGCCATCGTTGGCCCCGATAGTGGCGTTGGTTACTCCGACCAACGGCGCGGCCGGCGGCGACAACGACGTGACCATCGCCGGCACCAACCTAGGCGGGGCCACGGCTATCGAGGTCGGCACAACCGCCGAGTTCGCCGCCGGGACGGCCATGGCCCTCGAGTTGTGCTCGGCCTCGGCGCCCGGCTGTTTCACCGTCACCGGCTCCCTCGGCTTGGGCCTCGATATCTCCGACATGCCCGGCCACGTCGCCGGGGCCGTCACGGTCAAAGTTGTGAGCTTGGGTGTGGCCGGATCCGGTTCGTATACCTACAACGCCGGCCCCGCCCTGCTGTTTCCTGCGCCACCCAGCGGTGAGGTCAACGTGGCCTATAGCGATCAGCTGACCGTGACGGGTGGGACCAGCCCGTACGTATGGTCGAGCACCGGAACCATCCCCCCCGGGCTGACGCTGGGCGGGTCATCCGGGCTCCTGTCGGGAACGCCGACCACGGCGGGCAGCTACGCCTTCACGGTCAAAGTCACCGACAACAGCGGCTTGACTGACACCGAGCCGGTGACCCTGACCATCATTGCCGGGCCGGCCCTGGCGTTCGCCGCCCCGCCGCCCGGCTGGACCAACACCGTCTATGGGGACACGCTCACCGAATCCGGCGGGACCGCCCCCTATGCCTGGTCGGTCAGCGCCGGCGCCCCACCAGCAGGCATCAGCCTCAGCGCCGACGGCACCCTTTCCGGCACCCCAACCGTGATCGCATCGACGTCCAACTTCACCGTCGAGGTGATCGACGCCAACAATCAGACCGCCACCGAAGCAGTCACCAGCCTGGCCGTTAGCGCGGGAGTGTCGACCACGTTCGCGGCCCCCGCGGCCGTCGACGTCGGCACTTCGTTCTCCGACCAATTGACCGCAACCGGTGGAACCACGCCCTACACCTGGACGCTCAACTCGGGGACCCTCCCCGCCGGTGTCACCCTGAGCTCCGCAGGCGCGCTGGCCGGCACCGCCACCACGGCGGGCAGCTACCCCTTCGCCGTGAACGTCTTCGACGTCAACAACGGGAGCGCCACCACCTCGATCACCCTGGTGGTCAACGCCCTGCTGGCGGTGGCGCTCTCGCCCCCCAACGGAGAGATCCACACCTTCTACACCTACGCATTGGCGGCGGGCGGCACGGCCCCTTACGCCTGGACCCTGATCTCGGGGACCCTGCCCGGCAGTATCACGCTCAAAACCAACGGCGCCCTGTCGGGCACGCCGCCCGCCGCGGGTACGTACAACTTCACGGTCAAAGTCACCGACGCGGTCGGCGCAACGGCCACAGGTTCGGACACGGTCACGATCATCGCCGGCCCAGTCCTGGCATTCCCCACCCCGCCGTCTGGTCAGATCAACACTCCCTACACGGACACGCTCACCGCGTCGGGGGGCACGAGTCCGTACGCCTGGTCGGTAAGCGGGGGGAGCCCCCCCGCCGGGATCAATCTCGGCCCGTCCAGCGGGGTGTTATCGGGCACCCCGAGCGCGGCCGGCACCTCCAGTTTCACGGTCACGGTGACCGACGCCAACAACCAGACCGCTACCGAAGCGACCACGCTCACGATCTTCTCGGTGCTGGCCCTGACGTCTCCCAGTTCGCTGTCCTGGGCAGTCACGTCCAACGGCACCAATCAGGCCATTTTTGACAACATTGCCGCCGATCAACAGTTCACGGTCAACGACGGCACTGGTAGCGGCGCCGGATGGAACGTCACCGTGTCGGCGACGACGTTGACCAACGGCACCCACACCCTTCCCAACGCCGGGACCCTCGTGTTCACCGGCAGCCTGATCTCCCCAACGGCTGTCACCGCGCCAACCGCGACATGCGTGACCACCTGCACCTTACCGACCGATACCACCACCTATCCCGTCGCCATCATGACCGCAGGATCCTCGCCGGCGGCTATCAAGGTCTACGACACGGCTGCGGGTACCGGCCTGGGAGCCGTCATCCTCGGCGGTCAATCCGCGACATTTCCGATCGGCTGGTGGATCAACATCCCCGCAAACGCGTTCACGGGCGCCTACACCACGACGGTGACCGTGGCCGTCTCGTCCGGACCGTGACCATGACCCACCGTATGGAAGGGACCCCCCGATGATCCTGGATCGACACCGAACGAGCCCGTCCGCCCGAGCCAGTCGCGTCGCGAAACGACTGATTGCGGGGACCGTCGCCGTCATCTCGGTCCTCGGCGTCTCGGCAACCACGGCCGTCGCTGCCGACATCGGCGGACCGACACCGTTCGGCGTGACGCCCACGCCCACCGCCGACGGTCAATCCCGTCCATATTTCAATCTGAACCTGGCGCCCGGGCACTCGACCACCGACACCGTGATCATCACGAACATGGCGAATACCCGCCAGACCCTCAAAATCAGCCCGTCGACCGGATTCACCTCGCCGACCTCAGCGAGCGCGTTCGAGGACTTCTTCAGGGCTTGCGTCGGGACCGGATGTTGGGTTACAGGCCTTCCCCCGATCGTCACCTTGGCCGCCGGAACAGCGCGGAGCCTTCCATTCACCGTAACTGTCCCCAATCACGTCCCCGCAAAGCAATACCTCGCCGGCATCACCGTCGAGCCCAACACACCGCCTGCCCCCGTGGTCGTCGGTCGCAACGGGCAGGCATCGGCCCAAGCCGTTGTCATCGACCAGGTCAGCGTAGGAGTTGCAGTCACCGTGGGCGTCCTGGCCCAGCTGAAGACCAGCCTGCAGATACCGGGGGTCACCGGCGGAGCCGACGGGCCAATACCCCGTCTTTATGTCCAGTTGCACAACGTCGGACAGACATTCACCAAGGCCCACGGGACGGCTTGGTGTGTCGTGAAGGGCGCCAAAGTCTCGATGGCGGTCTCGTCAGATACCGTCCTGCCCGAGGAGCGAGCCGTACTCCCCATCAACGCCCTCCAGATCGGCCTGGGCGCGACCGTGCCATGCTCCGTACAACTCGGCTACGGCCCCGGTCTCGTAGCAACCTGGTCGGGCACGATCACCACCCCCGTCGTGGCCGCCACCAAAATCATCCACACCGGGCCGGGCATCTTCTCGAACCTCCCCGTTCACACAGGAGTCCCAACCTGGGCGGTCGTCCTAATCGCGATCGGGGCAGTCATCTTGGCCGCCATGGCGGCCATGCTGTTGTGGATGTTGCTCCGCCGCAGACGGGGCGAGCACCCGACAGAGGTTCGTGAGCTCCAGGAAGCGGGCAAACTCTAAGTGACCGCTGCCAATCCCGGGGTCAAGGTCACTTGGCCGGCCGGAAACCGGCGTTGCTTCCGCCGAGCGGCCAGGGACGTTCAGGGTCGGCCCGCGTAGCGGTCCGCGAAACGCCTGGCGCCGCTCCGAACGGAGGTGGCGGTTCGGCGGACGGCTTGGGCTTGTGCCGGCGTCAGTGTCGGCATCCGTTCCCGGATCAGGCTGGGTCGTGGGGCGGGGACGGCGGCTGCGGCGGAGTAGTCGGGTGGGCCGACCTCGGTCGGCGCCTCAGCTTCGATCACGCCGGCGAGTTCGAGGATGCGTGCCGGGGGAAGGTGCTGCTCTGTGATGCGGGCGCCGAGGTGAGCGAGCGCGTCCTCGATGGCGTTGGTCAAAGCGGCAGGTGCGGCGATCATGCCCCCTTCGCCGACTCCCCGGTAGTTGGCGAAAATGTCCGAGGGCGTCTGCAGGTGGTGGATCTCTACGTCGGGAATTTCCATTGCCGTGGGGATCAGGAAGTCCATGAAGGTCCCGGCCTGGAAGTTGGCGTCGCCGTCGTAAGCGGCCCTTTCGTAGAGCACGGCGCCGATACCCTGCGCCACCCCGCCCCGGATCTGGCCATCGACGATTGCGGGGTTGATGAGCTCTCCGCAGTCCTCGACCACGACGTATCGAGGGATGGTGACGAGTCCAGTGTCGAGGTCGATCTCGACCCAGCACACATGCGTGGCCTGGGCCCAGCCGCCGGCGCCGCCGTCCCACTCGCTGGTTACACGGATGGCGCCGTCGCTCGGGGATCCGGGCCGGCGGCGCACGGCTTCGGCCGCGACCTCGGCGAAGGAAACGCCGATTGCGGGGGTGCCGGCGACGTGGATGTGGCCGTCTTCGATGACTATGTCTTCGGTCGAGGCCTCCATGAGGTCCGATGCGATGTCCACGACGCGCTGGCGGAGTTCTTGGGCAGCAACGGTAACGACTCCGCCAGCCATGGCGGCGGAGCGGCTCCCGCCGGTGCCAAACAGGCTGAAGGGGGTGATGCTGGAGTCCCCGTATCGGACGCGGACGGCCTCTACCGCGACGCCTAGCTCGTCGGCCGCGACCTGGGCCAGGGTCGTCTCGTGCCCTTGGCCATGGGGGACCTGCTGAGTGATGACCGACAGGGAACCGTCGACCTCGAGTACGGCATGCGCCGGTTCGACCCCGGCCAGGGCCGAGAAACCGGGCGAGATGTAGTCAAAGAACTTGGGGGGGCCGGGAGCGGCCTCTATGAAGGTGGCCAACCCCATCCCGACGATGCGTCCTTCCGATCGGGCCTGATCGCGGATGGCGTCCCAGCTGTCGAAGTCGGCGACGCGAAGGGCTTCCTCGAGGGTGCGGCGAGCCGACATGCGCACGTCGAGAGGTGGGCCGGTGACCATCGCCGCGGGAAGTTCGTCAGCGCCGATCATGTTGGCCAGGCGGATGTCGGCGCGGCCGATACCGAGCTCCCGGGCGACGACGTCGATCATGCGCTCGCGTACCCAGGTCTCGGCCGCCCACGGTCCCCGGTAGGGGACGTAGGTGCCCTTGTTGGAAGCGGTGATGGTGGTGTCGAAGCGCAGCGCGCCAATCCGGTACGGCCCGGGCATCATCACCTTGACCATCTGGGCGAAGAACGCTCCGTTGAACGGGAATCCCGGATAGGCCCCGACGTCCATGGTCATGTGCACCTTGAGCCCGAGGATGGTGCCGTCGCTCGTCACCGCGACGTCGATGTCCAGGGTCTCCTCGCGCGCTTGACCACCGACCATGAGGTGCTCGTTGCGGTCCTCGATCCATTTGACCGACCGTCCCAGTTGCAACGCCGCCGTAGCCAGGGCCACGTCCTCGCGGGGCACCAACCCCTTGGCGCCGAACGCCCCGCCGATATCCTGGGCCAGCACCCGAGGCCGGCGTGAAGGGTCCTTGGCCAGGAGGCCCAACAGCGCCTCGCTCAAGTGAACGATGCGTTTGGGCTCCCGGCGCAGCTGTTTGAGCATGGCCGGTTGGCTGGACTTGGTGGCCGTCCGAAGATCGGGGTGGCTCTTGATAAACGCCCGAGCGCCCACGACGAACTTCCTCGGCTTTTCCCGGTTGGTCGCGAGCTCCCGGATCGAGCGCCAAACCGACGTCCGCTCTAGCAGGAAGGCCAGGCTCCACTTGAGCGAATGGGCCGACTGGGTGGCCGAATGAAAAATCAGTTCCCCGCTGACCGGGTCGATCTCGGCGACCGAACCGCGGGTTTCCATGGGCTGGTTTGACTGGCGGTGCTGCGCGAAGCGCTCGCGAATGACCCGGTCCGCACCCGCGAAGGCCACTTCGACGTCACCGTAGGTCTGCGAGTCCTCCCACAGGACGTTCGATCGGGCCCGGGGCCAGATCGGCGGGCGCATCGGGTCCATGGCCTGAGCCATGTTGGCAATGGCCGCTATGGGCTCGTACTCGACATCGATCAGTTCGCAGGCGTCTTCGGCGACCCGTCGCGACTCGGCCACGACGATGGCGACAGGATCGCCCACCACCCGAACCCGATCGGTTGCCAAGGCGTAGAACACCGGGTCGTAAAGCCCGTCGAGGGCCATCATCCCGAGGAAGGGGTTGGTCAGCCGGGCCATGTCGGCCCCGGTGAGTACCAAAAACACACCGGCCATCCGCCGGGCGGAGTCGATGTCGACCCTCCGGATATGGGCGTGGGGGTAGGGGCTGCGCAGAAAGGCGGCGTGCGCCATGTCGGGCAGGTTGAGGTCGTCGATGTAGCGGCCCCGGCCGGTCAGGAGCCGGCGATCCTCGACCCGCCGCACCTTGGCTCCCACGTACTTGCCGGCCAGGCCTTCACGCATCGGCCGCGGCTCCGCGCGAGAGGGCAGCCTGAACACCAGTCAGGATCGACGCGTACCCGGTGCATCGGCACAAGTTCCCTGAAAGTTCCTCGCGGATCTCCTCGGGGGTCGGCGCCGGGTTCTCTCGGAGCAGGCAGTACACGGTCATCAGGAATCCGGGGGCGCAAAACGCACACTGGAACCCGTGCTCGTCCCACATGGCCTGCTGGATGGGATGCAACTTCTCCTCGGTACCCAGGCTCTCAACGGTCTCGATCTCGCAGCCGTCAGCCTGAACGGCCAGCATCAAGCAGGACCGCGCCGCGGCTCCGTCCACG
This sequence comes from Acidimicrobiaceae bacterium, assembly GCA_003156795.1. GTDB lineage: Bacteria > Actinomycetota > Acidimicrobiia > Acidimicrobiales > Palsa-688 > PALSA-688. Next base: position 7,833 of record PMHU01000192.1, on the reverse strand, counting down.
GCGACCGTGCACGCCCCGCATACGCCGTGCTCGCACCCTAAGTGGGTGCCGGTCAAACCCAGGTCCTCGCGGAGCACTTCGGCCAGAGTCCGCCGGCACTCCACGGCCAGGGATCGCTCTTCCCCGTTGACCGTAACGGTCACCTCGCACCGGTCGTCGCTCATGCGGCCGCCCCCAGCCGGCCGGCCGCCTCTGACAGGCACCGCCTGGTCAGGACCGCCCCGAGGTGTTTGCGATAGGCGGCGGTTCCGTGCAAGTCCCCGGGAGGATCCAATTGCCCCTTCACGATCTCCGCCGCCTCGTCGAAGAGGGCGGCACTCGGAGGTTCTCCGGTCAGCAGCTTCTCGGCCGCGTCCACCCGGATCGGCGTGCTCGCCGCTCCGAACAGCGACAAAGCCGCCGTCGAGATACGACCGACCGGATCGGTGTCGATCATGGCGGCCATCCCCAACAGCGCGAAGTCGCCGTGGCGTCGGCTCACCTCCTGCACCGACCATCCCGCCGTCACGGGCCAAGTCGGCAACCGCCACTCCACCAACAACTCGTCCGGTCCCATATCACAGGTCAGATAGCCGAGGAAGAACTCCGACGCCGGCACGGTCCGCTCGCCACTCGCTCGTCGCACGACGAAGGACGCGCCGGCAGCCAGCGCCACCGCGGGCAGCTCAGCCGCCGGATCGGCGTGCGCCAAACTGCCGCACGCCGTTCCCCGATTGCGGATGGCGCCATGTCCGATGTGAGGCATGGCGGCGGCGGCCAACGGCGCCGCCCGGGCGACCAGGGCCGAACGCTCGACCTCGACGTGGCGGACCGCGGCTCCGACGGAAACCGTCCCGCTCCGCTCGCGGATCGCAGCCAGCTCCCGCAACCCGCCGATATCGATCAGATGCGCGGGCCGGCTCAGGCGCAGCGCCATCAATGGAATGAGACTCTGACCCCCCGCAAGGACCTTGGCGTCCTCGCCGAACTCGGTCAGCATGGCGAGAGCCTCCTCCTCCGTCGCCGGCCGGTGATAGGTGAACCTCGGTATCTTCACATCGGCCCCCCTCGCACTCTCAAAACGCCGAAGTCCGACCAAGGTAGGCGTCCTCGCTGGTCCTGCGGACCGTGGTTGGCTCATCCATGGGCTCAGCCTGCCACCCCGACCGCGACGAACTAACCGGACGGCTTCGCAGTGGTCACTCTGCGGCCGAGGCCTCCCCGGACAGCATCTTGGTGATCTGCCCCAGATCGAAATAGTCGCGCCAGGCACTGATCTTGCCGTCACGGACCTCGAAAGTGCCCATTACAGGCAGGGGCGCCACGATCTGCCCCACTTTGAAGGTATCGACCCGCTCAGTGAGGACTACGTTGCCGCGCACGGCTAGGTGGTTGGTTTCGATCACCATGTTCTCGCACATGGCGAAGAACCCTTCGATGAAGGCGATGGTGGCGTCGATGCCGACGGCGGGGTCCATGGGAATGTTGTGGTACACGACGTCGTCGGTGAAAAACGGGCGCAGGGCCTCTGCGTCGTGTTTGGCGAAGGCGTCGCACATGTCGCGCACTACCCGTTCGGCATCCTCTGAAACTCCCATGACGTGCTCCTCCTCTGGCGGGCCGGTGTTGCCGCAAGACGCTAACGCGTGGCGGCGGGGTGTCGATCGCGATCGCGCAAATCGGATGATCGATCGGTAACCGCGAAGGGCTGCCGCCGACCGACGTCGAAGCCCGTGGAGCAGTTACGGGCGGCTCGTGACCCCCGATCGGTGGGTTTCGAGGTCCTGGTAGGCCGACGCGAACCGCCGGAGGGTGGCCAGGCAGATGTCGACCGGCTGGAAGCTCCCAACTGACAGCGTGTGTAGCCACGTCCCAAAGCCAAAGGCGGGCGTCGAGCGGTACTGCGCCCAGGCCTGGTCGTAGCTGGGGGCGTCGACGCCGGCAGTTCGAAGAGCGTCGAGGTATCCGGTCAGGAGCTCGCCTTCGTGACCACGGCGGTCGGCAACATCGAGGCTGCCCACGAGGAAGTAGCCGACGTCGTGGGACCAGTTCCCTGTGCGCACCAGCTGCCAGTCGTAGAAGCCCGTTCGGTTGGCGGGCAAAGCGTAGGTGTTTCCCGGATGCGGATCACCGTGCAGCACCGTCTGTGGACCGGCGGCCGCCAGTGTGGCGCTGCGACGGAACTGGTACTCCAGCTTCCGGGCGTCAACCTCCGGCGGGACAAGACCGGATTGCCCGGCGTCGGCCAGCCGGCGCAACCCTCTGCTTAGAGTGGCCCTGGACATCGGCGCCCATCGTTTCGGGAGGCGCCAGGGCCCCAGGAAGCCGAGCGCCGGTGGCAGTGGCCTGTCCCAGTAGGCCGCGTGCAACCGGGCCAGTCCGTCGAGCCCAGTTCTGACCTCGGCCAAGTCGAGAGGAGTGGTGGCGTCGTTGGGCCGGCCACCGATGCTGTTGACGTCCTCCATGACGACGATCGTCCCGAGGCGAGCTCGGTCGACCCCGGCCGCGTACAGCACCGGGTGGTTCAGAGGCAGCTTCACACCGGAGTCGGCGAGGCGCGCTTCGGCGGTCAGTGCACCCAATGCGACCAGCGCCAGCCGATGCAGCATGCGCCCCTGCCCTTTGACGAAGATCGAGCTGGGGCCGCTACCCTCCGCGTAAGAAAGCCGCACGCTCGCCCGGCGGTTGGTGCCGTCCGCCACGGGGCCGATTTCGACTTCGCCCACCACAGCTCCCGGGCAGTGGCCGCCAATTGCGGCCGTCACCCACGCCGGCGTGATCTCAGCCAAAGACCGGGGAACGGGCAGCACAACCCAATCCTGCCTCATACCGGCTCGGCCTCAGGAAAGCGTCGGCTTCGAAGTGCGACTCGTCCTCTCCTCGCCAACCCTTAGTAAGGTTGCGGGGGGCGCGGCATCGCTACTTCGCGGCAAGGGAGACAGATCGATGGCAGTGACGCGAGTTGGAGCGACCATCCTCGCGGGCGTAGTGGGAGCATTAGGGCCCATCGTGGGTCCGAGCTCCCCCGCGTATGGCGCGTCCAGCACCTTCACCGCCCCCGTTTATGCGGGCGACTTTCCCGATCCGGCCGTGATACTGGTGAAGGGAACCTACTGGGCCTACGCAACTGGCAGCGCCGGTCGGAACTTGCAAGTGATGTACTCCGCGGACCTGCACACTTGGAGTCCGCCGACAGACGCCCTGCCAGTCCTGCCTTCGTGGGCGTCCTCCGGTCAGACATGGGCGCCCGGGCTGCTCAAGCGCGGATCCACCTTCTTGATGTATTACACCGTCCATGATGCGTCCCTGGACCAGCAGTGCATTTCGGTGGCGACATCGTCGAAGCCCCAGGGGCCGTTCTCAGACACCTCGACCGAGCCGCTGATCTGCCAGTCGGCCAACGGGGGGTCGATCGATCCCAACCCGTTCGTAGATCCAGCGAGCGGCGACCTGTACTTGTTATGGAAGAGCGACGACAACTCACTTGGGGCTGGGCACCCGACGCACATCTGGGGTCAAGAACTCTCAGTCGGCGGGACCTCGCTCTTCCCGGGCACATCGCCGTCGCTGCTTCTCACCGAATCGGCCGCGTGGCAGTCGCCCAGCGCCGAAGGGCCAACTCTGCTTTTCTCCGGCGGGCGCTACTACCTGTTCTACGGAGCCAACAACTACGACACCGCCAGCTCCGGCATCGGCTACGCCAAGTCGTCCTCGCTGCTTGGCAGCTATGCCAACAAATCGACGCTCGGACGGTGGCTCGGCACCCGGGGAAACGCCCAGGGGGCGCAGGGGCCAAACGTGTTCACTGATAAGTCTGGCGTCACCCGGATGGCCTTTGCCGCCTGGTACGGCCCGGTCGGGTACGAGAACGGCGGAGTTCGGTCCTTGTGGATCGGCACTCTCGACTTCAACAGCTCCGGCAAGCCGACGCTCAGGTAGAGGATGGCTCGCCCGCCGGCTCGGCATGCGAACCTCTCCAACCGGCAGCATCCCTCGAGGACACGGCTCCGGCCCGACTCGGCCCAGTCGTGCAGGGCCAGCCTCCATCGGTCACGATTCTCTGGGCCGGCGGTGTCATTTCTGTTCGATCGCGGAGGGTCCCTCCGTTGTCCGGTATTTTTCGGATGTGACGGCTCGCCGAGTTCCCCGGTGGTCTGAGTTCCGGGAGCTGCTGCGCCCTCAGCGTTTCGAGTGGAGTCCCACCCGGCGGCGGCTGCGCTCTGCGGCATCGATCAGCGATCTGCGGGACGTGGCCCGCCGGAGGGTCCCGCGGGCGGTGTTCGATTACACCGATGGAGGAGCGGACACCGAGACCAGTTTGCGACGGTCCCGAGAAGCCTTTGCACGCGTGGAGTTCGTCCCCCGGATCTTGCGCGATGTCTCTGCAGTTGACACCTCAACCGTCATCCTCGGCGTCGCCGCCAGTCTGCCGCTGATCTTGGCACCGACCGGGTTCACCCGGATGATGCACCACGAAGGGGAGTCCGCCGTGGGTCGCGTCGCAGAGCGCACCCGCCTCCCCTACGTACTGTCGACCCTCGCCACCACGTCTCCCGAGGACCTGGCCGCCGCTGCTCCCCGAGGGAATAACTGGTTCCAACTGTATATGTGGCGGGACCGGGCAGCCAGCCGGGATCTGCTCGATAGGGTGGCCGCCGCTGGCTATCGGGTGCTCGTCCTCACTGTCGACGCTCCCGTCGCTGGCGTCCGTCTACGCGACGTGAGGAACGGGTTGACCATCCCGCCCGCCTTGACGGTCAAGACCTTTCTCGATGCGGCCACCCATCCTGCCTGGTGGTTCAACCTGCTGAGTACCGAGCCTCTTCGCTTTGCGTCGTTCAGTAGCTGGGACGGCACGGTCGCGGAGTTCATGAACAAGACTCTCGATCCAGGTGTGACCGTCGGCGACCTCGACTGGCTGCGGGAACAGTGGCGAGGCCCGCTCGTAGTAAAAGGCATCCAGACCGTCGAAGACGCCACCACGGTGGTCGACCACGGCGCTGACGCGGTCGTGATCTCAAACCACGGCGGCCGCCAACTCGATCGGGCCCCCGTCCCTTTAGNNGCCGCATTTCGGCCGCAGTCGGCGACCGGGCCGAGGTCTACATCGACGGCGGCGTCATGTCGGGTTCGGACATCATCGCTGCCGTCGCCCATGGCGCTCGAGCCTGCCTGGCCGGACGCGCCTACCTGTACGGGCTCATGGCGGGCGGCGAAGCGGGTGTCCAACGAGCGGCCGACCTGCTGTTTGCCGACGCTCGCCGAACCATGCAACTTCTCGGCGTCAATGACATCAAAGATCTCCATGCCGGCTGCTACAGATTGCGTGGGGGCGAGCCCTAACGACATCCAGGTCGCCGCCCTGCCTACGCTCTTGGCTATCACCGTCGCCCTGCAACCACCGATCGCCTCTCTGTTCGGCCTCTCTCAGGGCCAGGGATTACTGGTCTTGTTCGTCCTGCTTCCGGTCGTGCTGGCGGTGGTGGTAATCCTCTTCGTGTCATGGCGGACATCCGGCGACCCGAAACCTGTGCTTACCTCTGAGATCCTGGCCCACGGTCTTCCCGGAGAAGGCGAGATCCTCTCTGTCAAAGCGCTGGGCGGGATTTTGGACATTCGTCCGATGGTGAGGTTCGTGCTGCGTGTCACCGCCCTGCCGGACGAAGACCCGTTCGATTTGGAAGTCATCCAGTCGCTGCCGCGGGGCGTGATCAGCGAATTCCGGCGCGGTGACGTGGTTGAGGTCCGCTTGACCCCTGATCGCTCGAGGGGCGCCGTCGTCTGGGGGGTGCAGCCGCCACCGGGCTGAACTAGCTCGTCAGGGCGGGAGCCAGCTCTCGCCAGTCGCGTCGAGGGAAGAGCCCATCTGGGCTCAGGACCTGGATGCACACGTGATTGGCTCCGGCGTCTCGGTGTTGGCGAACTCGGGACTCTATGGCGCTCTCGTTTCCCCAACCCACCAGGGCGTCGATGAGTCGGTCGCTGCCGCCAGCCGCGAAGTCCGCGTCGTCGAAACCGAGGCGTCGCAAGTTGTTGGTGTAGTTGGGCAATACGAGGTAGTGGGCCAGGTGATCGCGGCCGAGCGTGCGGGCCAGGTCGGCATCGGTGGTCAACGCCACGGCTTGTTCGGGCACGACCAGCCCCGACGGTCCGATCGCCTCTCGGGCCAAGGCGGTGTGCTCCGGGGTCACGTTGTACGGATGGGCTCCTGCCGTGCGCGTCCGTGCCAGCTCGAGCATTTTCGGTCCGAGGGCAGCCAGCACCCGTTTCGAGGGCGCCACCGGCGTGGGCGCGGTATCGAGCCCATCGAGAAACGACGCCATCGCCGCGAGCGGCCGGTTGTAGCGGCCAGCTTCCCGGGCATCGATCAGGGCCGCGTGACTGACACCGATGCCGAGGAGGAAACGGTCGCCGTGAGCAGCGGTGAGGCGGGCGTGGGCTTCGGCTGTTTCCTGGGCCGAGTGCATCCACAAGTTGAGGATGCCGGTAGCGATCGTGGCGGCCTTGGTGGCCGCCATGAGACGTTCGACCACACCAAAGACCTCCCCGCCGACGTCCGGGAACCACAAGGCCGTGTATCCAAGCTCCTCGAGTTCTGCGGCCGCTTCAGCAGCCTCAGCCGGATCTCCATATCGGAGCCCAGCGCTCCATATCCCAGTGCCGGAAACGTCTCTCATATCCGCCATTCTGGTCGAGCCGGTGACCCGTCCGGGCCAGCCGCCGATCGGAGCCGTACCCGCTTGACGGGTGACGACCAGGTCCGATGGCGTCGCGCCCCGCCTCCCGCGACCCCTCATGCTTTGTGGCGCCGCCGGTCCTCGGCCTGCACGTACGCGTCCGCTAGCCGCGGAGGCGCGCACGCCAGCCAAGCGTCGATGATCAACTCACCCAGCTCCTTCTTGGTCACGGCTTCCAGTTGGATCAGAATGGCCGCGTACCCTTCGAAATGAGGGATGGTAAAGACCGCGTTGGATGAGGCGGCGAGGACGGCCGCTTTCTCGGCGAGGTCCGCCACGCGCACGGCCACGATCGGTCCCTCCGGCGGGACCGAATCGCCAAAGCGCTTGATATCTGCCTTGGTGAAGGGCCGGTCCCATGCGAATGCCTTGCCGTCGACGTACCAGGTGAGCCGCCCGCGTCGTTCCCCTTCGACGACATCGGGCAACCCCCTGGCCATCTCCGCCGCGTCGCCGATGATTGCCATGGCCGCACCGTAGCGCCCTGTCCTCGATCCACCCCACTGGCGTTTCGATCGGGTCCCGGATGGGACCGCCGGGGACCGAATCGGGAGGCCTCCGGCGATTGGTCGACGCCGAGGTCGTTTTGTGTATTGTCCTGGTGGAAGGCTTGGGGCTTCGAACCGTTCACGACTATTGGTCGCCTAAGTGGACGGGGAGCCAGTGGCGAAACCGACGGCCTCTGATTACGGGGTAGAGACGATCGGAGAGTCCTGTGTCGGGTCGTAATGGTCACTTAGGTGACGGGGCGAGCGAGGAACCTGGCTCAGGTACGGAGTCGCTCGGACAGAGATTGGACTCGCTCAAGCGCGCCATCGAGGCCGCCAAGAGCGCTCACGAGCAGGGTCCGGGGCGTTTCGGACCTTCGATCGAGCGTCAAATCTCCCGAATGGCCCCCAGGGACGCGCCCGAGCGGATCCTTGGTCGCGTCTCCGCTTCGGTCGGGCTGATCGGATGCTTGCTGTTCATTGTCTCGATCTTCGTGCAGTCCGGGGCGTCGGGGGCGGCGCCCGGGGGTGGCTGCTGGTCGACGTGGGGGTATCCGACCACTTCGACTTCGAGTAACTGGTCCACCACGACCACCACCACGGTGTGCACGACCACCACCACCGTGCCC
>PMHU01000312.1:217-23382 GCA_003156795.1 Acidimicrobiaceae bacterium | reverse complement strand
TTGATGAGCGAGGTCAGTCCTTTTGGCAAAGATCTTGTGAGCGGTGTGGGCGCCAACTCAAGGCCGCATAGGCACTGCGGGAATCCCAAGACGGAACGCTCTGGGCCAGTGCCCTACTGCTTTTCTACCCCGGTATCGGGGCGCTGTCTTCAGTTGGCGGTGGCAGTGCGGACCGAAGCGAGTTGGCATACCGGAGGTAGTAGCTCGCAACCCAGGCCGAAAGTGCGGACACGGTGACGAATGTGACGAGGTTACGTAGTCCGTCCGCGTGGCCCGATGTCTCGTTCAGGCCGGGCGCGATCGCTCGGAAGACGCTGTCCGCGGCGAGAGGTACTAGGACGAGTAAGGCCACAGCGGCAAGCCCGACAACGAGGTAGGCATAGCCGATCGGAAGCCGCCCGACCGGTGGTTGCCCCAGCCCAGTCTCCTCGGTAAGCCGTTTCGCTCGCCTCCAAGCCCACAGGTAACCCACCAATGCGGTCAGAGCAAAGAGTCCGGCGGCCACGGCTTCGGATATGTAGTGGTTGTTGGTGTCATCGATGCCCAAGAACTGATCGACATAAGCTGGGTTGGAGTTGGTGCCGTCGATCGTCACCTGCCCCGAAACGTTGATGCACGGGATGCCGGATTGCAGCGACGAGCCGAAGGCTGAGCCATCGACGGGGATCGTCGTGGTGGTTGCGATCGAAGTGCTCGCGGGAAGAACCGAACAGGGTGGAAACGCATCCGGACCCGGGAAGCTCTGTGGGGACGGACCGACGAGCTGGCTGAGCGCGTGGACCGCTATACCCGTGGTGGCCAAACCGACGGCCAGAGTGACCAAGCTGAAACCGAATAGAAACACTGCGACCGGACCTATTGACCTTGTCGTTCCGTTCCGACCCGCCAGCGCGGCCGACACGATCACCACAACAACTACCAGGACAGCGATAGTGACGATCACGCCGATGACCAGTCCGAGAAACGAGACATTCGTGTAGTCAAACACGTCCACCCCCTCCAAGAACCGATCGACCCCCAGGCCGGCACTTCGAGAGCCTACAGTCATCGGCCACACTCAACGGAGGGTTCAGGACGCTTTCAAGGCGGCGCTCAGTGGACTCTCTGATACGACGGCATTCATAAGAAGACGTCCTAGTACCACCACCGACCGCATCCAAGGGACCCCGCCATCGAGAGACTGCGACGCCCGAATAGCCGACTCCGCGCCGCAGGGGTTCCCGGAAGGACATCAGACATGTGAGCGTATTCTCGTAGCTATGCGCCAGTCAGTCCTGCTAGGCAACTGAACGTCTGAACCTGTCGAACTTCGCAGGAGTACGAGCCCGTCAAGGGGGGTTTGACAATTCGGTGCCGTCAGGTGTAAAGTCCCCCTTGACATATGTCACCCGGACGTGATGAGAAGCCGCCCGCTCCGGGCGACAACGAGGCTTTCCTGGCCTGGCTGGAGACGGTGCCCGATCCTGAGCGGCGCTACAGCATTGCCACCTCGAGGTTAGAGGAATACCAGGAGATGGTCAGCCGCCTATCCGCGCTGCGGGCAGGAGCTGTGGCCGACGCCTCCGAGGAGGACTCGGTTAGTTCGGTGGCCCGGCGCTTCGGGGTGAGCCGCCAGAGGGCCTACCAGCTGCTTCAAGAAGCGAAATCCAGGGAGCCGGCGGCTCCCGAAGGCAAGAAGAGGCGGACGAGCCGCCAGAAAGGCAGGAAGAAATGACCGACAAGAAGGATCGAACCAAGGGTGTCGGCACCACCCTGTTGGTGCTAGTCGTGGATCGAAGCGGGTCGATGGAGTCCATACGCTCCGACATGGAGGGCGGCATCAAGACCCTGCTCGAGGAGCAGGTACAGGAGCCGGGAAGCTGCTCGGTGACCTTGGCTCAGTTCGACACCGAGTACGAGCTGCTGTTCCAGGCCATACCGGTCGCCGAGGTCGCCAGCTACCGGCTCATTCCCAGGGGCGGTACCGCTCTTTTGGACGCCATCGGCCGCACCATCGGCGAGGTGAAGGGATGGATAGCGCAGTTGCCCGGAGACTCTCGGCCCGCGCAGGTCGTCTTCGCGGTGGTGACCGACGGAGAGGAGAACTCGAGCCGCGAGTGGTCCAAGGACAAGGTGATGGCAGCCGTGAAGGACTGCTCCGACGCCGGGTGGAACTTCAGCTTCCTCGGCGCCAACCAGGACGCCATCCAAGAGGGCGGCAACCTCGGTGTAGGAGCAGCCGCAGCCATGACCTACTCCGCCACGCCGGAGGGTGTCAGCGGCGCAATGTCGTCACTCTCGGCATCAATCAGGCGCGTCCGAAGCGGAAGCGACCACACACTCGGATACACCGAGGAGGAGCGACGGCTCTCGGGGTCTGGCTGAGCAAGGCTCGACCGATCCGACCCCTTGGCGCCAGTCATCCCGTGAACCGACAAGCAAACGACTGAGCGAGTTCGGACCGCCTGATCAAGGACTTGCCTACCATGTCGGCCAGGACTGACCGGCCGAAGATTGACCTTCGGAAGAACGCTACGTGACTACCGGGGCCGGAGGGGTGGTCAGTTGTACACGGCCAGGAATCGTACTCCTCACCCCCGTCGACGTGCCCGAAGTCGGCGCTCGGTGCTTGAGGATGACCCGGCCTTAACCCGGATGGCGCGCCGGAACAAATCAGCTGCGCACTAGTCGAGGGAGGTCGTAGCCGCAGAACCCGCGGACGATCTGGGCCACGTCTGGCGCTGCCGCTCTGGCGGGGAGGTCTCTTGGATACGATGGGTTGGACTCGGCGTCGCCGAGCGCGGACACGAGCCGCAAGGTCCACGGCAATGAGGACGTAGTTATGGCAGAAGCGACGCAGTTCACGATTGGCGCCGAGGCGACCTGCACCGACGGCGTTTGTGGCGAGATACGCCAGATAGTGATCGATCCTGTAGCGCGGGTGGTCACCCATCTGGTCGTCGAGCCGAAGCACCGCAGCGGGCTCGGCCGGCTTGTCCCGCTTGATCTCGTCGATGACACGACCGACGACATCCGGCTTCGCTGCACAATGGCGGAGTTCGAGAAACTCGATCATGCCGAAGAGACCCAGTTCCTGCCAGGCGGGATCGGCGATTACGGCGGATACTCAGCCGGCCAGACATTCGTCTGGCCGTACTACGGCCTCGCCGGGGGCATGCTGGGAAACGTGATCGGCGGCGGAGTGGGGGTTGGCAATTCCGCTCTACCAGTAGTCCACGACACTCTCCCCCTAGGGGAAGTGGCCGTACAACGAGGCGACCAGGTCCACGCTACGGACGGCGACATCGGCCGGGTTCAAGCGCTCCTGATCGATCCGAGCAATCATCACCTATCCCACATTCTGCTTCAAGAGGGACACCTGTGGGGCCGCAAGGAAGTCGCTATCCCTATCAGCGCCGTGGCCAGCGTTGACGAACAAGGCATCAGGCTGAAGATATCGAAGAGTGACGTGGCGGACTTGCCGACGATCGACTTTCATCACTAGACACCTCCTCAGCCAAGGGGTAAGCGACTGCCGAAGCGCTCGATGATCCGACGGCCAGAGCGTGCCCAAATCGATCCGGCGTGGGCCCGCCGGGTTCATCAAGGCGGAGCGAGGGGGCGGCAGGATGTCGCGACTTTCCGAGTGGAGTCGGCCGGCCTCGTGGCGGACAGAACCACGTTGACGGGTTACTTCTAGGATCGGGGCCGTGCGCTTCTCGACCGTGCTCTTCGACCTGGACGGCACCCTGACTGATTCCCAAGACGGAATCGTCTCGTCTTACCAGCATGCCCTGGCCGCCTTTGGGATCGACGCTGATGATGCGTCCATCAAAGCCTGGATAGGCCCACCGCTCCAGGACGGTTTCGCCGCTCTAGGGGTGCCAGCGGCTCAGGTACCGGCCGCCATTGATAGGTACCGCGCCTACTTCGCGGAGATCGGCATCCACCGGAATCGTCTCTACGACGGAGTGCCCGCGATGCTCGCTGAGCTGGACCGGGCCGGGGTCACTCTCGGTTTGGCAACCTCCAAGCTCGTGGACTTCGCCGAGCAGATCGTCGCTCAGTTCGCGATCGCCGAGCACTTCGAAGTGATCGCGGGAGCCGCCCGAGACGGGTCCCGGATCAATAAGGCCGACATAGTCGCCTTCGCCTTGGAGTCGCTCGGTTGGCCACAGCCCGGGTCAGCCGCCCTGGTGGGAGACCGCGGCGACGACATGCGTGCCGCCGTCCACCACGGACTGTTCCCGGTAGGTGTCTCATGGGGATACGGCAACAACGAGGAACTGCAAGCGTCCGGAAGTCAGATGATTATCGATCACCCCTCCGCCGTCACGGGCCTCCTTGCCTCTTGAGCCCAGGCCAGTCCTGCCCCTGGTCACTACGACGATCCATGCGCTATAGCTCTCGCCAGCGCCCCGACCGCCACCTCGTCGGAGCGGGCGAGGTCGTCACGGTTATCGAAAGCTTCTCAGCGGCCTGAAAGCGGTCATGGCATTTTTCTGCCCGCGGCTGACGTCGCCCCGTCGACGAGGCTCCTTCCGGAGCCGGTCCAGACGTTTCCCGGTCGGAACTCTGAGTCGGTTATCGACGTCGCGCTGCTCTGGTCACTCGTTGCCAGACATCGGCCGCGGCGTCGAGCCCATCGATGTGCAGGTCAGCGTCGGGGCCCGCCGCGATTCCGACCCGTTCAGGAACCACTCCCCAAACGGGCACGCTCTCGGCGGCCCAGGCGTCAACTGCCTCCCGGAAATCTCGTGTCCAGGTCCTCGCGGAGCTGACGACGATCCCGGCGGGAATGCCGTCGGGCACCATCTCCAGCGTCGAGGTCAGCCTTGGTCCCTCCACTCCCCCGATTCGGGTCGGTACGACCACGACGTCCGCCTGCGCCAAGGAAGCCGAAATCAGACGCTCGCTCGCCGGCGGCGTGTCGATGATCAGCACCGAATGCTCATCGTCCTGCGCTAACGCTTTGCGCAAAAGACGCTCACTGGGGGCTTCGAACACCTCAATGTTGTCGATCGGCCAGCTCTCGAGCCAGACCGCAGCCGAACCCTGGGGATCCGCGTCGACGAGGGTGACCGCCCGCCGACCCCGAGCAGCCACCGCGGCCAGATAGACCGCCGTGGTCGTCTTGCCCACCCCACCCTTGACGCTCACCACAGCCACCCGCACCATCACATCCTACCCTTGCTCGCACGACCCTCCGAGCGCATCAAATCGGTCGCGGCACGAGGGTGACTCACCTAATCGGGCGTTGGTGTCGTTCTGGCGCGGAGTTTCACGCCCAGTTCCTACCGGACCAGCGCTTCTTAGGCGATGGTAAGACCGTCATCCTGGTGATCGTGCCGGCCGGCGTGGTGACGGTGATGGGCCCGCTAGTGGTACCGGTGGGTACCTGGGTGGCGCTTCGAGCGGAAGTGTCGGAGCTGATCACCCCCGAAGTGCCATTGAAACTGACCGCTGAGGTCTCACCATCGTCGCGGGGAATCCTGTCTCTGATCCGGATCGAGCCTCAGAGATTCACTTCAAATCCCAGCTGAGGTCGCCCAGTTGGATGAACACGACAACACTCGGGGGCGCAGAACCCCACCCAGACGGCTATGTCATCCCCCGTGCTGGCAGACGCGGAGACGACGACCCGAGCGAACGCAGGGTGCGCCGTCCGTGAGTCCCACTGGGGAGCGGCGGAGACCCCCGAAAGGGCGCTCGGGGGTCTCCGCCTTGCGTCGGCGGCTGGGCAGGCCACCGCCGGTTTCCATGTCGCGCGGATAGGGAAGCGCACTCGCGATTCCAGACACTTCCCCCCTCTGCAACCGACCGTGCGTTTTCCCAATTGCGGGGATCGTCGGCCATCTCTATCAAACCACAGCCGCTTCTGAACTCCAGTGGATGAACCTGGGGATTAAAGAGTTAAAGGTTGGGGAAATCACGAGTGACTTGCCGGTAACCGGGAAATAGACGCGAGCGAAGGCGCCGGCGGGTAGGCCTGCGGATAGAGCGACCGCAACAGAGTGTCGAACGGTCGATCCCGCGTCTCATCTTCGGAGCCGACGCCCAGCAAACGTGGCGCCGAGTCGGTACCGCGTCGACCGAAGCACTCGTCGGATTCCGCCTCGCGGCGACAGAACGCTCGATGGAGGAGCTGAGGTTCCGTCCGCTCATCCCGCGACGGCCTCGTCGGGCAGTCGTATGACGGGACCGACCCTACGGCCGAGATACGGGGTGCGCCCGGCGGGGATCGAACCCGCGACCGAGGGGATTATGAGAGCCTAACTGGCCGTCTATTTGATGCCAAGCAGAAGCATAAGTGCTGGTCAGGTCCGGTCGATAGTCCATCTAATCGTCTAATAAGCTCAAATGACGACGATTTATCTTGAGTTGTAGGGGCAATATTTAGGGGTGAAAATGGAGTTCACCGAGTCGGCGCGGCGGGCTCCCATACCCTACGAATTGCCTCGTTGTCCGTGTCTTATCGATCGTTTGGGAGGGTTGTCGCCCGGCAGACGCCAGAGAGCCGCGCGTACATCCTCGTCGGAAAGAGTCACGCCGTTCTTCAGTGCATCGTAGATCTCGACGCTCGCTACCGATCCGAGCATGTGCAGCACGTCGTGGCGACGGTACCCGTGACGGGTCAGTCGTCGAGCGGTCTCCCAGAACTCTGGCGGGGTATCGGCGAGGATCCTGTTAGCCACTACCTCGTGCATCGCCAAGTGGAGCTCGGCATTGACGACCTGCCCGCCGATCTCGACCTCCGGCGAGCCCTCCTCGATGGCCCGCCAGAATCTCGGGTGCTCGCTAGCAATCAGGAGCCGCCGGTCATTCTCGTCGTCCGCGCTGAGCAGCGAAACGTCGATGTCTTCGAGCACGCCGTCCTTGGGCCGGAATAGCCATCTGACTCGACGGTCCCGATCGGTCGTCACCTCAGTGACTGTAGCGGCGCCCAGTCGCTCCCCTCCTGCGAGATCGCAGGGCCGCCACTTTGCGACCCGCCTGGGTCCAACCGACCCTCGGCCGGCGCAATCTGCACCAAGACCACCGACACCAGCGCGCCCGGAGCCGTCGGAGCCGTCGCATCGCCCGAGAGCCGACTGTGGGAGCTGGTTGCTCATTGACAGTACGAGCTCCCTCGTGAGACTGTGTGTTTCGTCTCGATTGGTATCGGGGGTGCCGCGAATGGCTTGTGGCTGTTAGTGTCGATCGGGCTTGGAAAGGCAGGTCACGATGGGTCGTAGCCTCTGGCGTGTCGCAGCTTCTTCGATTGTCGTAGCGGGGTTCGCTTGCCTTTGTGCTCAGCCTGCCTGGGCGAAGACTGTCACGGCGACAGTGAAGGGTCAGACAACCTGCACGGTGGGCTCGTTTGGGACGTTTGCGTGCCCGTTGACGTTCGCGGTGAGTTACCCAAGCAGCGTCGCGGCCGGCTCCTCGGTGAGCGTGACCGCAAACGAAACGCTCACATTGCCCACCAGCGTCACCAATGCGCTTTTTAAAGCGTGCTGCAGATCCATTGACGGGACGGCGACTACCGACAATGTGTACAGCAGCGACGCCACGCCGTCTCCGTTTAACATGGCCGCTCCGAGCGGGATTCCGATCCCACTAGCAAACATTCGAGACGGCCACCCGGTCCACTTGAGGTTTCCCATCAGTGCAACTGTCACGGCCGGAGCTGCGGGTACTGAAACGTTGACAGCCGGGGAGCTTGACGGCACCCTCGACCTTTATGCTCTCGCGAACGGCGGTGACGGCCCGCCATACACCATAACCTTGACCTGTTCGGTGCCCTCGCCGCCGGTCGTTCTCGCGACGGTCAAGGTAAAATGAAGAGTCCCGCACAGCCGGGCCGGATCACACCCTTGGCGACGCAGATCGCTCCGTCTCGCTCTGCTTCCCGGAACCCGCCAGATAACGCCCGAAGTAGGGATGCCGCCATCAGGGCAAGCCTCTCAGGGCCGTAGTTCTGCTCGATGCGAACAATGGGCGGCGTTCTTCGGTGGGTTCGTTGCCGCTCCAGAGCCAACGACGCGAACCAGCGTTCGGGCGGGAGCAGACGATGTCCAGGTGCTTTTCGCATTCGTGGGTAGCCGACTTGGAGGGGTCTTCGCTTCGCCGCGGCTCACAACAATCGGCCGCCGCGGTGCAGTTCGCCCCGCCCTGGCTGCTGGCCGCGAAGCCGCCTCAGATGTGGGCGGGCGCATAGCGCCGTTCGGCCTGCTTGGGCGAGCGGGCTGGCGCCGTCGTTCTTCGCCCGCCGATCGAGGGTGGCGGGCGGTTCCCCGGCGATCGAAGCGCCGACAGTTGGGGCAGGCGGTAGGGACCGCTACGTAGGCCAATTATCGAGGTCGTTGAAGGGGCTCGGTCTCGGGAAGGTTCGGGGGGCGCGGCGGCGCGATACGGTGCTGACAGTGCAGCCGCCAGAAACACGCTACGCGGTCCGGCCCGATGGTGTGAGCCTCGCCTATCAGGTGTTGGGCGATGGGCCTGTCACGTTGGTGTGCTGCTGGGGATTCATCTCCCATTTGGATCTGCAGTGGGGGGACCCCGCCTGCGCCCGCTTCTACCGCGCCTTGGCTTCGTTCTCGCGACTGGTGCTGTTCGACAAGGCCGGTACGGGGCTCTCTGATCCCATCCCGACGGTAGCGACGCTCGAGGAACGGGCCGCGGATATCGGGGTGGTGATGGACGCGGTCGGTGTGGAGCAGGCGGCGTTGTTCGGGGAGTCCGAGGGCGGTCCGTCCGCCATGTTGTTCGCGGCCAGTCATCCTCATCGAACGACGGCGCTGGTGCTATTCGGATCGGTGGTCAAGGGCCTGTCGGACAACCCGACTGAGGAGCCATGGGCGATGCCGCCCGAGATGATCAAACGGTTCGAGTCGCTGGTGCAGAACTGGGGCAAGGGGTTGGCGGTCGAGCTGTTCGCACCCAGTCAGGCGTCGGCCGCCGGTCGACTCAAGTATGCGACCTTCGAACGGGCCTCGGTCTCGCCCTCGATGGCCCGCGCTTTGGTGGAGGCGATAAAGGGAATGGATGTGTCCGAGGTAGCGCGAGCCATTTCGGTGCCGACGCTCGTGATCCACGTCCGGGGAGATCGTGCTGTGCCGGTGGCAGCGGGCCGCTTCCTAGGATCGGCGATCCCGGGCGCCGAGTACCTGGAGCTAGAAGGAGACGATCACGCCTACAACGCGGCTCCGCTCGCTGGCCTGCTCGCTGCCACCGAACGGTTCCTTACTGGGCGGCTTACTCCGGCTGAGCCTGACCGAGTGCTCGCGACGATCATGTTCACCGACATCGTCGACTCGACCGCTCGAGCCGCGCAGATGGGAGATGCGGCCTGGCGCGACACGCTGGAGCATCATGACTCGATAACCCGTTCACACGTGGAGGGTTCAGGAGGGCGAGTGATCAAATCCCTCGGCGATGGAGTACTCGCTACCCTGCCAGGACCAGCGGCTGCCGTTCGGTGCGCCCGTAACCTACTTGAAGAAACGGCAGCGCTGGGCCTCCCGGAGCGAGCCGGTATTCATACCGGAGAGTGCGAGATGATTGGTGACGATCTCGGCGGGCTGGCAGTCCACATCGGCGCTCGTATCGCCTCGATCGCCGATCCATGCCAGGTCCTGGTCTCCTCGACCGTCAAAGAACTGGTGATCGGCTCGGACCTGTGTTTTGTCGACCGCGGCGAGCATCAGCTCAAGGGCGTGCCCGGCACGTGGCGTCTGTTCGGGCTCGCCGACCCACAAGAACACGACCCGCCATCGCAAGATCTGGAGCCGGCCGCGTCTCATATGACCCGAACCGATCGGTTCGTTGTTCGCGTGGCCCGGCGAACACCTCGCGCCATGCACGCTTTCTCAAGAATGCTACCGGGTGGACACTGAGAACTCCGCTGTTGCTCAGGATTGCGGATCGCCAAAAACGGAACATACCCGTCGACACGCCGTCGAGCGCAATGCACAATGTTCGGCGTGAGCAGCCCCGCCAACGACGATCGCGCCAGCTCGCCCATCGAGATCCCGGGAGACATCATCGATCGGGTCAGCAGGCTATGTCTGGCGATGCCCGAGGTGACGGTGCGGGTAGACGCCTCACTCACCAGATCGAGATCGACGGCGCACTCGTTCNNTGTTGCGTGCCGACCCAGACGAACGCGACGCGCTGCTGTCCATGGGCGCCCCGTTTTTCGCCTCGCGAGCCGGCCGTGATCGCATCGGGGTGCGGCTCACCGACGACACCGACTGGGACGAGATTCGTGAACTCGTGGCCGACAGCTACCGGAGACTCGCGCCGAAGAAGCTCACCGCACTGCTCGACCAGCAACGCGGTCAGTGACCGAGTGGGATCTCCGGGCGTGGCAAGGGGTTATCGATAACGTACTGGTCGGGCATATCGGACGCGGTGGCCTTCCGGTTCCAAACGCCCGCCCGGACTCGTCTCGGCCCGACCTGTCTCGGCCTCTATCGGCGTTACCGACGAGACGGTCGATTGCCGCTCAGTACGCTTCGTCCGGCATAAGACCAGACTGCCGGTCGGCACGGCAGGTCGCCCGTCTCAAGCGCCATGCCGACCATGGGCGAACCAGAAGTGACTGGAGAAAATCATGTGCGATGGCGTTCTGGCCCGCCTTCAACGGCTCGACAAGAACCTTGCGGTAGGCCCGGGTGCGGGACGTGTCGTTCTTGCGGGGGACCTCTGCCGCTTCGGCGATCTGCGATCCCCGGCTCACGTCAGGACCGTCGTCTACGAGCCAAGAGACGGAGAAGAGACAAGACGGCCAAAGCCAGGGAGGTCGCTTCGTAGCTGGGCACAAACCGCACTCGGTCTTGCCTAACGACATAGACGCCCAACGGATGGACGACGCCGCCGAAACCTCCGCCCTCGGCGTCGTCATGCTGAGGTTGGTTTCCGCCGCCTCCGCCCCCGACGATCAGCGCCACCGGAATGACCAGCGTGCCGTCGTGCTCGACAGCAGGCCCGAACGCTCTGCTAACGCTGAGGTTCTCACCAATTCGCTCCAGAAGTGCTGGGACATCCACGGTGTACTCCTTTTCATCTAAGCGTGTCGTACAGGGTGCCGGTCAACTGCCACCGAATCCATCCTTCCAACTCACAGAGCTTCCAACTAACCCGGCGCCCGTCAGGCCAATCGGGCACCTCCACCGTCAGACGGGGAGATCAGGATGCTGTCGGGTTGGCTGACGAAGTTCCCCGTCGGACCCCCAGGTGGGACCCAAGCTCTCTGCCGGTTGCGATCAGTACTGTGGCTGGAATGTCTCCTCGCCTCGAAGGCCGAGTTGTGCTGATCACGGGTGTCGCCAGCGGGATTGGCCGGGCAACGGCATTGCTGGCGGCTGCGGAGGGGGCGTCGGTTGCCGCCATCGACGTCGAGCCGAAGGGTCTCAACTCGACGGTCGACGCTGTACGAGGACGCGGCGGCCGGATCACCCCGCAAGTCGTGGATGTAACCGACAGAGCTGGCCTGACGACCGCTATCGACGCTTTCGCCACGGAGCTCGGAAGTCTTCACGGTGTGTTCGCGAACGCCGGAGTTCTTCCACCGCCGTGCCCGGTGGAGGAGCTCGACTGGCTGGAATGGGACCGAGTGGTGAGCGTCAATCTCACCGGCGCCATCCAGACGCTGGTCCTGTCCCTGCCTCATGTCGTCGACGGCGCCTCGCTCCTGGTGTGCGGATCTTCGATGGCGATACGCCCCCGCGAGCAAAGACTCGCCTACGTTGCCGCCAAGGCGGGTCTACATGCCACCGCCCGGGCGCTGGCATTGGAGCTAGCGGTGCGACGCATCCGAGTCAACGTGCTGGCGCCGGGTCTCACCGACACTCCGATGGTCCGCCGCATTCCTGGTCACATCGAACGCGGGCTTGCCAGCATCCCCCTCGGAGACCTGGTACCTCCTGAGGAAGTCGCAGCACTTGCTGTTCATGCTCTCTCCGACGATGCACGCCACCTGACAGGCTCAGTGCTAACCATCGACGGAGGGCGCACGGCCGGTTGACTGACACGCGGCGCGGCGACTGATTTCCGTGCTTCCCAGGGTGCTCCAACGAGGACCCTCTGGCCACGCCGATCGACACTCCGCGCTCGCCTAGCCTCGCTTCCCGCTGGAGTGGAGGAACCTCCGAGTTAATAATGGGGTGCGCCCTCATCAGCGCTGGCGGGTATATCGCCGCTCAGCCGAGCTGAGTACGGAGGCTCTTCGGAGCAGTCAGACGGTACGCCTCGACCATCAGCTCCTCAACTTCCTCCCAATCGACATCGCCCGAATCGAGCCACATCCCAACCCATCCCCGGTGCCCTAGATACGGAGGCACGAAAAACCGGCTCTGACGCTCACACACCAAGGCTTCTTGCTCTCCGGGTCTCGCCTTGCAGATCAGCGCCAGGCGGCCGTCGCCGTGGTGGTCATCCGTGAAGTATGCGAAGGTCCGCTTTCTGACCATGAAGGCGACGTGGCGGCCTCCTTCCCCACCGGGACGTTGGGTCACCTCCGGCAAGAGAGAAGAGATCCGTTCCAAACGTATCCTGCAATCGTCCGCCTCAGCACCCGGCACCCCGTGATTCTGCCCCACCAAGCCGGTCCAAACGATAAATGCCGATTCGGTGGCGCCAGACGGGATCTACTGTGCTGGGTTTGATTCAGGCACGACGAAACGTGGTTCGGCCGCGCCAGCCACCCTCTCGGGTGAATGTCAACTAGTAGATATTGAAGGTGTGGACGATCGTCGCCAAGGCAGGGTCGATGCCGCTTACAATAACGGCATACAAGGTGTCATTTACGTCGATGAGATAAATGGCCGATTGGTTTGTTGCGGTCTGCCCGCTCGTGGTCTCGACGGTGGATTCGGCGGTTGCGCGAAAGGCGCTTCTCCCATTCAGTGCAACCAAGCCGCGCGCTTCTAACTTGGCGTGCGCTAGTGCGGTGGTTGTGAGTATCCCGGTCTCGAGCGAGCCGAGATCGGTCGGAGGAACCGGGCGGAATATCACCACACTCACAACAGAGGGTACGCCGTTGGGGACGTGGCCTCCCGACGCAAGGAACTTGGTGCTCGCCGCCCCGAGTGACGGGGAGGGGCTACCCAGAAAGTCGCTCAGTCCGGGATTCGACCGTTCTGCAGATTGCTGGGCCTGATCATCAACGCCCTCAACGCTGGTGGGGTCGATGTCATACCAGGCGCTCGGCACCGCTATGGAGAAGTGGTCCGGTCCATCCTCATAGGCCTGGTATCCGGCTGGCGTTCCGGGCAGGGGGGTGCCTGTCACCGCCATCGCAATCGAAGGAGATGCGCCATGAGTGTTGGAGCGAACGACCACAATCACCGCCACCCAGAACGCTACAACCAGCAATAGCGCGAGCTCGAGACCGAAGTGCCCTCTTCTTTTCGGAGGACCCGATGGCCACCCTCGCATATCACCGGGCCGGTCGACCACAGGAGCAGACTACGCGTCACCACTGTGGCGCAGAGCCGATTTTGCGTTCGGCGCTGAGTGTGTGGCCCGGTGCGAGTGCCACGCATGAGGGAACGTTGTTGTTGGCGAAGCGGTCCGCCTTCGAGATGTCCTCTCTCCTTCGGGAAGACCGATCCCTGAACGCCATGCCGATTATTTCTCTCGTCGCTGGGCCACGGGAGGCCTCCCGGTCGACCGGTGGAGCACTTTGGGCGGTGTGAACATTGGCGACCCTCGTGACTGGACTGGCAGTCTCTATCCGAGGTGGCCCTGCTAGGTGAGGGAGTAGCCCGCTTTCGCGACGCTGGCTGACGTACCTCCCTTTGCCTTGATCTTGTGAAGGCCGGTGGATCCGGCAGTCGATGCTGCTGGGATGTCGCCCGTGCAGGAGTAGCTCCCGCTCGATGTGGCGACGGCGGTGCAGACCGTGACGTCCTTCGGCTCGGTGAGCCCGGTCTTGTAGGTCGCTGTCACCGTCTCACCCGGGGTGAAGCCGGCTCCGGCGACCGCCACCTGGGTGCCGGGAGGTCCGCTTGCCGGGTTGACGGTTGCGTATGGAGGGGTTGTGATCTCTCCGATCGTGTTGAACGTCGTGGTGAACCAGAGCTGACCGTCAGGTCCGCTGACGAGGCCCTGAAGACCGCAGTTGCAACTTGTTAGATAGGAGTAGTTCGACACTGCGCCGGCGGTGGTGATCCGCCCCAACGTTGCCGTCAAAGTCGCTCGCGTCCCGCCGTTGAAGTACCACAGCGCGCCGTCGGGTCCTACGGTTATCGCTTGTGGCTGTCCGATGGAACTGTTCGTGTAGGCCGATATCGAGCCTGAGGTGGTGATCCGCCCGATCGAGCCGGTCAGCGAGGTATTCCCCGTCGACTCGTTGGTGAACCATAGGGCGCCGTCCGGGCCGGCCGTGATGCCGTCGGGGTGGTCGATCGTGGAGCTGGTGTAACTCGTGACCGCCCCGGCGGTAGTGATCCGGCTGATCGACTCGCCCTGCCACACACCCGTGTGCGGATTGTAGGTGCCGCTATTCGTGAACCACAGCGCGCCATCAGGCCCCGCCGTGATGCTCTCTGGGTTGTCGATCGACGGGTCGGTGAAATTCGAGACAACTCCCGCAGTAGTGATCCTACCGATCGTGTTGCCAAGGTTGATGAACCACAGTGCGCCGTCCGGGCCAGCGACTATGGAGGTCGGATTGTCGATGCTCGGGTCGGTGTAGTTGCTGACCACCCCGGTTGTGGTGATACTACCGATCGAATTATTGCCCACATTCGTAAACCACAGCGCGCCGTCGGAGCCGACAGCAATCGACACTGGATCGTCGATGCTCGAATCGCTGTAGCTACTCAGGACTCCCGAGGTCGTGATCCGGCCGATACTGTTACCCAGGGCATTGGTGAACCACACCACAACGCCCCATCTGGGCCGGCCGCGATCCCCTGCGGATTGTCGATACTCGGATCAGTGAAGTTGTTGGTGACGACACCGCTGGTAGTCACCCGCCCGATCGTGTTCCCGCCGTTCGTAAACCACAACGCGCCGTCCGGACCGGCCCTGATCTGATTCGCCAATATCCCCTGGGACACCGTCGTGACACCACCAGAGTTCCCAGCCGCGTCCGCACCAGCCGTGCCCACGAAAGCCCCCGTCAAGAGAGCCGCAATCAGCACGGCCACCGCGCCCAGCCTCGCTCCCATACCAGCCTCCCTCCCCACCGGCCGGATATCGCTACCTCCTCAGGGACGGAACTCCAACCAACCGTCTTCAGTCCAATAGTGCCACCCCGCTCACCCGTTCAACCAGGGGTTCCCATCTGATGGGACCAACCTCCAGCCACAGCCCCCGACCAAACGGCCCAAGCAAGGCTTCCCAAGGCCCCGGACCGGGCGCGACACCTGGCGCGGGGCCTTGGTCACGGGGTCTGCTGGTGGGCCCGGTGGGGATCGAACCCACGACCGAGGGATTATGAGTCCCCTGCTCTGACCGCTGAGCTACGGGCCCTTGTGCATTTCTAGCTGGTCTTTCTACAGCGTCGCGGACCAGGACCTAAGTGACACTGAAGGCGGTCGCGCTCGTTGCCGTCCCGACCGGCGTGGTTACCGTCACCAGGCCACTGGATCCTCCGCTGGGTACTTCGGCGACGATCTGCTTCGCCGTATCAGAGATGATGCCAGCTGGAATCCCGCTGAAAGTGACGCTGGTCGCCCCGTCGAGGTGTTTGCCGGTGATGGAGACCGTGGTACCGTCCGGCCCCGAACTGGGCGAGAAGCTCTTGATGTCCGGGGTCACTGGCGTCGGGATTCGTCCGACCGTGTCGTCCTGTTGTGTGATCCAGATGGCTCCGTCAGGTCCGCCTGTGATTGCGGTCGGATATTGGAGGAGCGAGTTGCCGTAGATCCTGACGGACCCTGATGTAGTGATGCTCCCAATCGTGCCTGCGCTATCGACGAACCAGATGTCCCCGTCGGGACCGGCGGTTATGGCTCCACCGGATATGTGGGTTTCCTGGATGTAGTAGTCGGTCACGGTTCCCGAAGGAGTCATCCGACCGATGTACGAGCTCCCGTTTGTAAACCAGAGGTTGCCGTCGGGACCGGCCGTGATTGCCTCGGGCCGATCGATGCCCGAGCTTGTGAAGTCGGTAACAACGCCGCTGGTGGTGATGCGCCCGATCGAGTCATCTCCGTTCGTAAACCACAAGGGACNNTCGTAAACCACAAGGCGCCATCGGGGCCGGTGGTGATGGAGGACGGCCCCCGCGCCGGCCCGGGGAAGCTGGTTATGACACCGGCCGTCGTGATGCGTCCGATCGTGGAGTTGACGTGCTTGGTGAAGCTCTCGTTGATAAACCAGAGCGCGCCGTCCGGTCCGGCCGTGATCGACGTGGGGTTGCTGACGCTGGAGTTGGTGTAGTCGGTAACCGCTCCTGCGGTCGTGATGCGTCCGATCGTGTTGTTGCTGTTGGTAAACCACATGGCGCCGTCGGGACCAGCGGCGATGGAGTCCGGATAGTTGATCCCGGGATCGCTGTAGTTGGTGACGACTCCGCCGGTCGTGATGCGCCCGATGGTGCTGTTGGCGTTGTTGGTGTACCAAAGATTCCCGTCGGGACCGGAAGTGATGCCCTGTGGGGATGCGATGGCGTCGCCGCCGAAGCTGGACGATTCGCCGGTGGTCGAGACCCGCAGGATCGTGCCGTACCCCCCCTGGTAGTTGGCCAGCCACAAGTTCCCGTCAGGTCCGGTGGTGATGGAGAAGAACTGGCCGAACGGTGGTGTGACTGCCACGCTGGTGACCGCCCCGGACGTGGTGATCCTCCCCATCGTGCCCGCCCTGTGAATCGAGGTGAACCAGAGCGCGCCATCGGGGCCCACCGTGATGCTGTCGGGGGCGTCGATACTCGGGTCCGTGTGGTTGGACACGACCCCGGCCGTCGTGATGCTGCCGATCGAGTTGTTGCCCTCGTTGGTAAACCACAGGTTCCCGTCCGGTCCGGCGACGATATCGGTCGGATCGCTGATGGTCGCGTCGGTGTAGGTCGACACCACTCCGGCCGTGGTGATCCGGCCGATCGAGTCGCCCGCCTCGTTGGTAAACCACAGAGCCCCGTCGGAGCCGGCGGTGATTCTCTCCGGCCCATCGATGTCACTGCTCGTGAAGATCTGGATGGTGCCTGCCGTCGATATCCGCCCGATTCCCAGTGTGGAGGTAAACCACAAATTGCCGTCCGGTCCGGCCACGATGCCGCCGCCGCGAGCTGAAGTGGCGAAGGTCTCCACGCTCCCGGTCGGCGTGATCCTCCCGACTGCACCGCCCCCATCGGTGAACCAGAGGTTGCCGTCGGGACCGGCGGTGATTCCTTGCGGGGCATCGATACCCGAAGCCTGGAAGGTCGTGACGGCGCCCTCGGGGGTGACCCGACCGATCGAGTTGTTGAGGGAGTCGGTGTACCAGAGGTTTCCGTCGGGTCCGGCCGTGATCGTCTGCGGCCATTCGATACCGGCATACACCGTTACCTTGGGGGCGCTCGCCGCGGCCGCCGCACCAGCTCCCGAGGTGACACCCAGGAACGGCACCGTCACCAACACGGCAAACCAGAGCGAGACGTGCGGCCTGACGCGGTTGCGCCGTCGCAGCGCGATCGGCAGCCGCTTCAACGTGCCGGCAAACACCATGGCCCTCCCCTGACTCTGCGGACGTCCCGGAGCTCACGCCTCGCGGCCCGGACCGTCAAGCGACCACGACGGGCAGGCTGGCCAGCCCGCGTAGGTTGAGACGCCCATTGTAGGACGGCTCGCCCGCCATCTCGATCGAGGCGAAGCGTCGCACCAGGCGACCCACGGCCACCTGGCCTTCCAGGCGGGCCAGAGATGCTCCGAGGCAGTGGTGATGGCCGCCCCCGAAGCTGACGTGGTCAGCTGCCCCCTCCCGCCGGAGGTCGAGCCGGTCGGCGGTCGGCCCCCACTTGCGCGGGTCCCGGTTGGACGAGGCCAGAGCCAGCACGACGAAGCCACCCGGCTCGATCTCTTTGCCTCCGACCGAGATCTCGGAGAGGGTTATGCGTCGGCTCATCTGCACCGGGCTGTCGTAGCGAAGGAGCTCGTCAACGGCAGCCAGGTCGAGGGTGGGATCCGCTCGGAGAGCTTCCATCTGGTCGGGGTGGCGCAGCAGGGCGAGGACCCCGTTGCCGATGAGGTTGACCGTGGTCTCGTGCCCGGCGATATAAAGAAGGACGACCTGCTCGGCCAGCTCGTCGGCGGACAGGGCGTCGCCGTCGTCCTCGGCCGCGATGAGGGCAGACAGTAGGTCGTCCGCCATCCTCGTCCGCTTCCATTCGATCGCCGCCCCGATCAGCTCCCCGAGCGACTGCGCCGCCGCCGCGATCTCGCGCAGCGTGGCCGCGTCGACGACCGGCTCCAACGAACGAACGACGAGACCGGACAGCCGCCGCAACTCGGTCGTATCCGTATCCGGCATCCCGAGAAGGTCGGTGATCACCGCGAACGGAAGCGGGAACGCTAGGTCGTCCATGACTTGCATCCCGCCGGTCTCGCCGGCCCGATCCAGAATTCCGTCCACCAAGACTTCCACCCGGGGCCGGAGTCGTTCGATCATCCGTGGGGTGAAGGCCTTCGACACCAGCCGCCGCAACCGGGTGTGGGAAGGCGGGTCGACATTGAGCATCGAACGGCTGCCCATGTCAGCGGCCTCACCCATCTCCTGCTGGACCAGCTCGCTGAACACAGTCGGATGCATGTGCCGCTCTTCCACGCTCAGGCTCTGATTGCGCAACATGGACCTGACATCGTCGTAGTTGAACACCATCCAGCTCCCGAAAGGCGTCTGGTGCACGGGGTCGGCGTCCCGCATGACCGCATAGTGCGGATAGGGGTTCTCCGCGAACCCCTCGGCGAACGGGTTGTAGGTGACCTCCGTGCTGGACATGCGCCTCCCTCGCCCTACGGATGAGCTATGCGCTGCAGGGCAGAACCCGGTCCGCGTGATCCGACCCTACCGCTTTGGCTCCGGGGGAGAGACTCGAACTCCCAACCTAATGGTTAACAGCCATCCGCTCTGCCGATTGAGCTACCCCGGAAAGCCCGAGAACCCTACCAGCCCCGGCGCCCGGCTGGTTGCACGGTCAGCTACCCGTCCTCCAGATAATCGCGAAGGTGACCACTGTGCATCGGGTGGCGCAGCTTGGCGAGCGTCTTGGACTCGATCTGGCGGATCCGCTCGCGTGTGACGCCGAACTCCCGGCCAACCTCTTCGAGGGTTCGCATCTGGCCATCGTCGAGCCCGAAGCGAAGGCGCACGACCTTGCGCTCACGCTCGGATAGCTCGGACAGAGCCTGGTTGATCGCCTCGTTGAGCATGGCGCGAGCCGCGGCTTGGGACGGCGCCTCCACCCCTTCGTCCTCCAGCAAATCGGAGAGGCTGAAGTCGTCCTCCCCCATGGGCTGCTCGAGCGAGATCGTCTCCTGGCTGACCCTGACGATCTCCCGGACCCGGTCCGGCGTCATTTCGACCCGCTCGGCCACCTCCTCGACGGAGGGTTCACGGCCCAGATCCTGTAGAAGCTGCCGCTGCGTCCGCATGACCTTGTTGATGGTGTCGACCATGTGGACGGGGATCCTGATGGTCCTGGCTTGATCAGCAATCGCCCTGGTAATGGCCTGACGGATCCACCAGGTTGCGTACGTCGAGAATTTGAAGCCCTTGGTGTAGTCGAACTTGTCGACAGCACGCATCAGACCCAAGTTCCCTTCTTGGATCAGATCGAGAAACGCCATGCCCCGATTTCGGTACCGCTTGGCGATCGACACGACCAGGCGCAGGTTGGCCTCTACCAAGATGCGCTTGGCCGCTAGGCCCTGCCTCCTCAGCCGTTCGTCTTCGGTCACGCGGGACCGATCCTTTACCAGGGCCAGATCCTCGTCCGACCCGGACAGCCGCTCGGTCGCCATCAAGCCCTGCTCGACACATCGAGCCAGGGCCACCTCCTCGGCCGCCGTGAGCAACGGCACCTTCCCGATCTCCTTGAGGTACATGCGGACCGGGTCCGAGGTACCTCCCGAACCGCCGTCCAGGTCGATCCGTATCTGGGTGAGCGTAGGCCGCAAGCGGGGCCGCATGGCGTCGATGACCGAGATGCTCGCTCCGCCGTCGGCCGGCTCGGGATCCGGTGCTGCGGCGCCGTCACCACCGCTGTCCTCGGATTTGACCCCACCCGCGATTCGCTCATCTGAATCGACCTGGGCCGCGTCGGCGTTCGGGCCGTCGTCGAGGCCCTCGTCCTCTTCGAGCATCGCGATGTCATCGAACTCGGTGTCGTCGCGCCACTCGATACCCGCGGCCAGAACCCTGGCGATGGAAGCGTCGATGATGCTCGGTGTCAGATCCACTGACTCCATCACGCTGATGAGATCGTCGGGGGTGAGGAATCCCCTTTCGCGACCTAGCAGGAGGAGTGCGACGAAGTAGCCCGTGGGCGCGCCTTCCGGCGTAAACGGTGCTGACCCCCCGTCTGTCATCCTTTCTCCTCCGTGCAGCCGCTCTCGTGGTCGCGAGCCACGATCCAGCGTACCAATCGCTCTTCGGCCTCCATCGCCGTGTTCCGCTTGCTCACGTCGTCGGACCGCATCGTCTCCAGCGCCAGTTTGAGCCAGGCAATGGTCGGCGCGTATCCGGCCTGGTCAGCCGGGTCGGCTTGGCGCATCTCGGCTTGGAGGTCGCGCAGCGCCCGCTGGGTGGCCCGTTCGACGAGGCGAATCATGATGTCGTCGGGATCGGCATCGCTCTCCTCGACCGCCAACCGCTGCAACAGCTCGCCCGCCTGCGGGTCGGCGGCTTCGACGGCACCGTGGAAGGTCGTTGCGCCCGCCAGGGCGTCGTAGGCGGCACGGGCCAGGGGGTGGGCGAAGAGGATGCCTTGCAGTCGCGAGACGACCTCCTCCGGTCGGTGGACCGCCAGGCGGAGCGCCTCGATCTCAGGACCGCTGACGCCCACGGGTGCCGGGCGGTCTTCTCCTTCCGCTCGGCCGCCCTCCGAGGAGCGCTCCGTACCACCGTGACCGTTGTCGGAGCGATCGCCGCGCCCGACCTTGGGCTTGCTCGAGGCGGCCAGCGCTCGAAGCCGGGCGGGCTCGACGCGGCAGCGGTCGGCCACTTGCATCAGGTACTGATCCCTCACCAGCTCGTTGGGATGCTCGGCGATGAGCGCCACCGCCTCCGCCGCGGCTCGAGCCCGCCCTTCCGGACTCGACAGGTCGACCTTGCCGAAGAGCCGGTCGAGGCGGAAACCCAAGTAAGGCTGGGCGCCTTCCACCGCCTTGGCCAACGCATCGGGGTCGGTCCGGGCCAGGTCGGCGGGGTCGGCGCCCACCGGCAAGGCGGCCACGCTGATGTCGACCTCGTAGCGACTCTCCCACTCGTAGAAGCGCTCCGCCGCGGCCTGCCCAGCGGCGTCGGCGTCGTAAGCCAGCACGATCCGGCGGGCGAAGTTCTTGAGGCGTCGGATGTGACCGTCGGCCAGGGCCGTCCCGCACGTGGCGACCGCCTCTTCCACTCCGGCCTGCTGTAGTCCGATCACGTCGGTGTATCCCTCGCAGACGACGACCCGTCCCCTGTCGACTACGGCCTTCTTGGCCCAGTTGAGCCCGTACAGGACGTCGCTCTTGTCGTAGACCGCGGTGGCCGGCGTGTTCTTGTACTTCGGACCGCGCCCTCCGGGCAACAGGCGGCCCCCCGCACCGACCGCCTTGCCGCCGGCCTCGAATATCGGGAACAGGATCCGCCCCCGGAAGAAGTCGGTGTAGCGACCGGATTCGTCGACGGTGGCCAGTCCGGCGTCGACCAAGGCGGGGGCCGGCAGGCCCAGCCCCTTGACCAACTGGTTCCAGCCGTCCGGAGCCCAGCCCAATCGGTACGTGCGGACGCCTTCTGAGTCGTAGCCCCGGCCGCGCAGGTAGGAGCGGGCCGCCCGAGCGTCGGGGGCCGACAGCAACCTTTGGTGATACCAGGCGATGGCGGCGTCGAGCGTCTCGTAGATCCCCTTTTTCCGCTGATGGTCCCGGCTGGTGGATTCGTTGTCGTAGCGGAGCGCTATCCCTGCCCGGGCCGCCAGATTCTCGACCGCCTCCACGAAGTCGAGATGCTCCACTTCACGCACGAACGTGATCACGTCGCCCTTGGCCCCGCACCCGAAGCAGTAGTACATGCCCAGCTCGGCATTGACGGAGAAGGACGGGCTCTTCTCGGTGTGGAACGGACACAGTCCGACCCAGCGCATCCCGACCCGGCGCAAGGCCAGGTGCTCCCCGGCCAGGGCCACGAAGTCCGTGGATGCCCTGACCTTGGCGATGTCCTCGTCGACTATCCCCACGCCCCGACCTTAGGGCCCGAGCGGAAACTACCGGAGCGCCCTGGCCGAAACTACTTGGGCGGCCGAAGGCCGAAGCTCTCGTATCGCCGCGGTCAAACCAGTCCGAGCCGCGCAAGTAGTTTCGGCTCGGGCTCTGAGCAGCGTCAGACCGGGCGTGCGCCCGACTCGTGCGGAACCGTCAGCACGTGCCGGAGGAGCAGCCGGGCCCGCCGGTCTCAACCGTGGGCTATCACCGCTTGGGCCGCCGCGAGCCGGGCTATTGGTACCCGGAAAGGAGAGCACGACACGTAGTCCAGTCCGGCTCGGTAGAAGAAGTCGATCGACTCGGGATCGCCGCCGTGCTCGCCGCACACCCCGAGCTTCAACTCCGGCTTGGTCGCCCGCCCCCTCGAAACGGCGTCCAGCACGAGCTGGCCGACCCCCGGCTGGTCGATGGTCTCAAACGGGTTGCGCTTGAGAAGACCCTCTTCGAGGTAGGCGGCCATCATGCGGCCTTCGACGTCGTCGCGTGAGAACCCGAACGTCATTTGCGTCAGGTCGTTGGTGCCGNNGAGAAGAAGTCGGCCTCCTCGGCTATCTCGTCCGCCCTCACCGCAGCCCTCGGGGTCTCGACCATGGTCCCGATGGTGACGTCCGGCTTCTTGCGCAACCCCCGCGTCTCGGACGCGATGGCGTCGACGACCCACGATCGGGCCAGGCCGAGTTCCTCGCGGGTGACCGTCAAGGGGATCATGACTTCAACCTTGGGCCGGCCGCCGGCAGCTACCCGCTCGGCCGCCGCCTGCATGAGGGCCCGGACCTGCATCCCGTACAGACCCGGCTTGATCACGCCGAGGCG
>PMHU01000312.1:0-194 GCA_003156795.1 Acidimicrobiaceae bacterium | reverse complement strand
GTGACCGGCAGGCCGTCCATGGCTTCGAGGATGGCCACGAAGTCCTGCTTCTGGGCCTGGCGGAGCTCCTCCAACGCGGCCGCCTCTTCCTTTTCTGACGACGCCAGGATCATGCGCCGCACTATCGGGAGGCGGTCCTCCGCCAGGAACATATGCTCGGTCCGGCACAACCCGATGCCCTCGGCGCCGAAGCC
>PMHU01000057.1 GCA_003156795.1 Acidimicrobiaceae bacterium | reverse complement strand
GGGCTGGGGTGCAACAACTTCGGGATGAAGCTGACCCGCGACGCCAGCGTCGACGTGGTCCGGGCTGCACTCGATGCCGGGATCACGCATTTCGATACCGCGGAGATGTACGGCGGAGGGCAATCGGAGGAGTTCCTGGGTGAGGCGCTCGAGGACCATCGAGAGGAAGTGGTGATCGCCACCAAGTTCNNGACCACATCGACCTTTACTACCAGCACTATCCGGATCCCGACGCACCCGTCGACGAAGCCCTGTCGACGCTGTCGAGCCTTGTTGACGCGGGCAAGGTGCTCTTCGTCGCCTCGTCCAATGTGGACAACGACCGTATCGACGAGGCGGCTGAGGCCGCGGCTCGCCTCGACACACCGGCCTTCGTTGCCACCCAGGCCCAGTGGAGCTTGTTGGTCCGCAAGGTCGAGGCGTCGGTCCTTCCCGCCGCCCGCCGTCATCACCTGGGTGTCGTCCCCTATTTTCCTCTGGCCTCCGGACTGCTCACTGGGAAATACCGCAAGGGTGAGGACTTTCCCGAAGGTTCCCGGCTGGCGACCATGAGTTTCTTCGCCACCATGGCCACTGACGAGAACTTCGCCTACATAGAGCGTCTTCGGTCCTTCGCCGAGGAGCGAGGCCGCACGGTTTTGGAGCTGGCGATAGCTTGGCTGCTCGCCCAGGAGGGGGTCGCCTCTGTCATCGCCGGCGCCACCACCCCCGAGCAGGTAAAAGGCAACGCGGCCTCGGGCGCGTGGGCTCTGAGCCCTGAAGAATTGGTTGCTGTCCCGACGCTGTGAAGGAGAGACGCTGATAGACCTCGGAGCAGGTGACCTCGTGCTGTGCTCTGGGACCCTACCTCGCGGCACCACTTTTGACGAACGGGTGGCGGCCGCCGCTGACGCCGGCTTTCGCGGCGTGTCCCTGTGGGGCCGCGACTATGCGGGGGGGCGCGCCGAAGGATGGAGCGATTCCGATATGCGCTCCATCCTCGACGACCATGGCCTCGCCGTCGCCGAACTGGATCCGGCCTGGTGGTGGCTGCCGGGGGCCGACAAGTTTCGCATAGCTCCGGAATACGACACCCTCGACCTGTTCCGATTCGGCGAGGAGGAGATCTTCGCCGTGGCCGATGCCCTTGGAGCGAGATCCCTCAACGCCGTTGACGTCTTGGGCGGATCCTTCACGGTCGAAGAGGCCGCCGAGGCGTTCGAGGCCTTGTGCGTCCGGGCGTCAGAGCACGGGCTCGTGGTACATCTCGAATGGCTGCCCTGGTCGAGGATTCCCGACCTCGCCGCCGCCTTGAAGATCGTTGAGATGGCGGCAGCGCCCAACGGAGGCCTCACCGTTGACGCCTGGCATCTCACGCGGGCGGACACGGACCTAGACGCGCTTCGTAACGTACCTGGAGATCTGATCCGGGCCATTCAACTCGGCGACGGACCGCTTCAACCCGAGGACGATCTGATGGAGGCCGCCCTGCACAACCGGCGGCTACCAGGCGAGGGCGAATTCGATCTGGCGGGGATCGTCGGAGCCCTGAGAGAGACCGGCACCAGCGCACCCCTGGGAGTCGAGGTGTTCTCCGACTCCCTCCACGCCCTCGGACCCCACGAAGCAGCCCGCCGCGCCGCGTCGGCCACCCGACAGGTAGTTCAGGACAGGTAATTCAGAGGGCGTGACTTCAGGCTGGAACGCATCTCGTCACGATCCCGGCCGGCAAACGGTGACTCGGCTCAGCCTCGGACGTCCGGGTCCGCGTCGGGATCAGGGATGGCGACGATCGAGCGGATACGACCGTCGTCGTCGAAGCTGACTATGTCGGTCGAAGTCATTGAGGCCGCATCTCCCGACGGGAAGTCCACCCGAATTTGGAACGCAGCCACGTTGCCGCTGACGGTGATAGGGCCTATCCGCCGGACCGTGAACGGGAAGGACTCCGAGGACTTGAAAAACGCCCGTATCTCGGCGTGCCCTACTCTAGGGGTCGAGCCGACGGGCTCTTCCTGGGTGGCGCCCGAAGTGAAGAGCCGCATCACCGCGTCGGTGTCGTGCGCGGCCACGGCCGCCACGTAGTCGGTACACGTCGCGCAGATATCCTCACGGCTGATCATGTTTCCTCCTTCATCGGCGATTGGAGGGTAGCGGCGGACCCGGCCGTGCGGGCGAGTTCGTTGCCACCACCAGATCGTCTTTGGAACATAAGAGCCCTCGGACTCCAAGCAGTATTCTCCTCCCAGCTGGTGCGGATTGCAGGTGAGGAGGGAGACGCTCATGGCCAGGTCGGCTCGCTCCGGGGTGCACGCCGCTGACGGATTCCCCTGCAACTCAAGGTTCCGCCGATGCTGAAGGCGTCCTTCGATTTTTCTGGCGCCGGGATCCTGGTAACGGGAGGCTCCAATGGGATCGGCCTGGCTGTGGCCCGGGCGTTCCACACGGCGGGGGCAGACGTGACCATCACCGGGACCCGGTCCGGCCCAGAGGACTACGACCACGATCTCTCGGGCTTCCGCTACCGGCAGTGCCGCATGAGCGACCCCGCAGAAATCGCCGCGCTGGCCGACTCGTTGGAGGCCCTCGACGTTCTGGTGAACAACGCCGGCCAGAATCTTCCGGGCGGTCGGGACGAATATCTGCCCGAGGTGTTCGAGGAGGTCGTTGCGGTCAACCTGTTCTCCGCGTTCCGCCTTTCCACCGCCTGCCGGAAGCTGCTCGCGGCCAGCCCCGCCGACGGCGGGGCCAGCGTGGTCAACGTGGGCTCGATGGCCAGCTACTTCGCGGTCGAGATGGTCCCGGGCTACGGGGCGGCCAAGGCGGGCGTGGTACAGCTCACCAAGACGCTGGCCGCGAGCTGGGCCGCGGACGGGATCCGGGTCAACGCGGTAGCCCCTGGGCTCATCGAAACGAACATGACAGCGGGCATGATGCCCTTTGATGAGCTGACGGCCCCCATCCTCCGGCGCACGCCGATGCGACGTTTTGGTACCCCCGCTGATGTCGCGCCGGTCGTGTTGTTCTTGGCCAGTCCCGCCGCCCGCTTTGTTACCGGCCAGACCCTGCCCGTCGACGGCGGGTTCTCCATCCAGGGCTGAGCCGTGCCCGGACAGATCCGCATCGACGACTTGGCCCATCCCCGCCTCACCTCGGCCCAGGAAGCCGCCGTCTCCTACGGCGAGAATCAGACGGTAGAACTGACCGTCGACGCGGTGCTGGCCGAAGCAGCGGCTAGGACCGGGCTCGACGACTTCGGGCCGGACGACTTCACCGAACGGTTGTCCCTGTGGTTGGAGGAGATGGACGGCGACGAACAACGCACCGGACTTGGGCGCCTGACCATGTTCGGGGACTGCACCCGCTATGCCGGCAACCGGCTCAGGGTCCTTGATCTGCTGGCCCGCCAACCGGATATCCACGATGCAGAGATCCGCCGGCCGATCATCGTGGTCGGCTTGCCCCGCTCGGGCACGACGCATCTCGTGAACCTGCTGGCGGCCGACCAACGGCTGCGGTCGCTACCGTTGTGGGAAAGCTACGAGCCGGCCCNNGACGAACGGGAGGGGCCCAGCCCGGCCGGCGTCGACCCCCGATGGCATCGATGCCAGCAGTCGTGGCAGGCCATGCAGGCGACACTCCCCCACATGGTATCGATGCACCCTATGGCGCCCGACCACATCCACGAAGAGCTCGAGCTCGAGACCTCCGACTTTTCGAGCTATCAGCTCGAGTGGGTGGCCCGCTGTCCGCGGTGGCGCGATTACTACCTCGCCCACGACCAGACTCCGCACTACCAGTGGCTGCTGAGCAACCTCAAAATCCTGCAGTGGCGCCAACCCCGCGAACGTTGGGTCCTCAAGTCGCCCCAACACCTGGAACAGCTAGGACCATTGATGACGACATTCCCGGACGCCACGATCGTGATGACCCATCGGGACCCGGTGTCGGTCGTTCAGTCCGCGGCCACCATGATGACCTACGCGGCTCGCCTCAGCTACCGCACCCCACGGCCCGATTTCTATATCGACTACTGGCGCCAACGGATACGGCGACTCCTGGAGACGTCGGTGCGCGACCGCTCCCTTCTGCCGGTCGACCGAACCTGCGACGTGTTCTTCCACGAGGTCGCCGCCGACGACATGGCTACCATCGAACGCATCTACGAGATTGCCGATCTGCCCATGACGGCTGCGGCGCGTACCCAGATCGCCTCGTATCTGAGCAGCCATTCGCGCGGACGCGACGGCCAGGTCGTCTACGACCTCCAGCGCGACTTCGGGGTGTCCGCGGCTGACGTCCGGGCTGACTTCGGCTTTTACTTCGACCGCTTTCCTGTACGGCANNAAGGAGGTCCGATGACCGTCGAGGACGAGGTCGACCGCCTCATCGACGAGCGGCCTGGCAAAGAACTCCTCGTCCCCCGATACGACGACCCGGCCAAACCTCTCACCGACCTCATCTTCCGTTCGGGGGGCACGACGGCCAGCTACCTGTTGCTCGCTGGTGCGGCGGGGCGCATCATCGTCAACTGCGGCCTGGGTTACGAAGCGCCTCACCACAAGCGCGTCTTCGACGCCGTCTGCCCCGGTCCGACGCCGTACATCATCACCACCCAGGCGCACGTCGACCACGTCGGGGGAGTCGCACTGTTCCGTGAACCCACGACCCGCTACGTGGCCCAGGCCAACAATCTGGTCTGCCAGAGCGACGACGAGAGGATCGCCCGGTTCCGGATTCGCACCGCGGGAGTGTGGTTCGACATGACGGGGTCCGATGCCATCCGGATCGCCAAGGAGAACCCCGGTGTCGCGTCTCGCCAGGACAAGCCCGTGCCGGACATCACGTTCAGTGAGCGACTCTCCCTGAAGGTGGGTGAGCTCCCCATCGAGTGCATCTCGGTCCCTGGGGGGGAGACGATCGACAGCACCATCGTCTGGCTCCCGAAGCAGCGCACGGCATTGATCAGCAACATGCTCGGGCCGCTGTTCCCACACTTTCCCAACTTCAACACATTGNNCCTGACCCGCCTCCACGATGCGGTGGACTTCGTGCACACCGAGACCGTGGCCGGTATCAACGAAGGGAAGGATCCCGACCGCTTGATGCGGGAGATCGTCTTACCCGCCCACTTGCGAGTAGGCCAGGGCTACGGCAAGGTCTCCTGGGCCGTCCGTACGATCTGGGAGACCTACATCGGATGGTTCAAGCTGCGCTCAACGACCGAGTTGTACCCCACCGTCGCCGACGAAGCCTTCGCCGAGCTGGTCGCCCTGAGCGGCGCCGACGCCGTCGTCCAGAGGGGACGGGAGCTCGTCGGTGAAGGCCAGCCGGCTGCTGCCATCCACCTGGGCGAGGCGGTATTGCGCCACGACCGCAACCCGGCGTCGACGACCCACCTGGCGGCCGCCGCCCTGATGGCCGAAGCCCACCAGCGCCTGCTCGATACCGGGGGCGATCGCAGTTTCTGGGAGTCGGGTTGGCTCCGGGCCCAGCGCGACCACTGGCAGCAAGTGTCCGAAGGGAGTTGACAGTATGGCCACCAGCATCCTCCGGTTTACCTTCGCCCGGCCAGAACCCGACCCCGTCGAGCAGTCGAAGGTGCTGCAAGCCGCGTTGGAGATGGCCAAGTGGGGGGACACCAGGGGTGTGGCGGTGGTGACGCTGGACGAGCACCACGTCACAGATTTCGGTTGGAGCTGTAACCCGATTCTGGAGGGCGGCTGCATGTTGGCGGCCACGTCCAACATCTTCGTGAATGTCATGTGTGCCCTCGGGCCGCTGTGGAATCCCATCCGGTTAGCCGAGGACATCGCAGTCGTGGACCAGTTGAGCGGCGGACGGTTGGTCGTGACCCTCGGGCTGGGATACAGGCCAGTCGAATACGCGGCCATGGGCGTCGATTTCTCGCAACGCGGCCGGCTGATGGATGAGCTCCTCGAAACGATGCTCGCCGCCTGGTCCGGCGAGCCGTTCGACTACCGAGGCACGACCATCCGGGTGACGCCGGTTCCACTGACCAGGCCACACCCGATGTTGTCGGTGGGAGGCGGCGTCAAGGCCACAGCTCGCCGGGCGGTGCGCTTCCGGCTTCCACTCAACATCCCGGCTTATCTGCCCGAGTTGCAGCGCTACTACGAAGACCTGTGCCAGGCCGAGGGCATAGAACC
Source organism: Acidimicrobiaceae bacterium (assembly GCA_003156795.1). GTDB lineage: Bacteria > Actinomycetota > Acidimicrobiia > Acidimicrobiales > Palsa-688 > PALSA-688. The sequence goes on along the minus strand of PMHU01000057.1, from coordinate 1,734 downwards.
GCGCGTGCAGATGGCGTCCCCCGAGAACCTGGCCATGGTCTTCCTCCACGAGGACCCCGACCAGGCGTGGGCCGAACTAGGGCAGCACTTCGTGTGGGAAGCGGTCCACTACGGGCAGTGGGCGACCTCTGACGCGCGCTCGATCATGCACCTGCCCGGAGTACGCACCCTCGACGAAGTGCGAGCCTCAGGCCGCTACCTCATCCTCACCCCTGATCAACTCGTCGCCGAGCTCAAGGCCCGAGGCCGCGGTGCCTTCGTGTCGCTATACCCACTGTGCGGTGGCATGCCCATCGATGAAGGATGGAAGAGTGTCCACCTGCTAACCGACACGGTAATACCCGCGCTCAAGAAATCCCACGACCCGGCCTGACTCGATCATCTGATGCGACGAAGTCAGGGCAGCTCGAAACGGTCCAGGTTCATGACCTTGTCCCACGCGGCGACGAAGTCCCGTACGAACTTCGGCTGCGCGTCGTCGCTGGCGTAGACCTCGGCGATGGATCGGAGCTGGGAATGCGAGCCAAAGATGAGATCGACCGCGGTCCCGGTCCATCTGACCTTTCCGGCTTCGCGGTCGCGACCTTCGTATATGTGCTCGCTCGAGGACGCGCGCCACTCGGTGTCCATGTCGAGCAGGTTGACGAGGAAGTCGTTGGTCAGCGTCCCTGGTCGGGCAGTGAAGACACCGTGATCGGCGTGGGCGGTGTTGGCACCCAGGACACGCAGACCGGCCACGAGCACTGTCATCTCGGGGGCCGTCAGCCCCAGCAGGCTCGACCGGTCGATGAGTAGCTCCTCTGGCCGGCGCTTGTCGCCAGATCGGCAATAGTTTCGGAAACCATCGGCGGTCGGCTCGAGCACGGCAAAGGCGTCGACGTCGGTCTGCTCTGCTGATGCGTCCGTGCGTCCCGGCGAGAACGGAACCTGAACGTTGTGACCGGCGTTCCGGGCAGCTTGCTCGATGGCAGCACATCCGCCCAGGACGATCAGATCGGCGAGCGACACTTTCTTCCCGCTGGTCTGGGAGCCATTGAAGTCGACCTGGATCTTCTCCAGGGTGTCCACCACTGTGGCCAGCTCGGCTGGATTGTTGACCTCCCAGTCTTTCTGTGGAGCGAGGCGGATGCGAGCCCCGTTGGCCCCGCCGCGCTTGTCGCTGTCGCGGAAGGTCGAAGCCGACGCCCACGCCGTGGCGACGAGTTCGGAGATCGACAGTCCGGAAGTGAGGATCCTGCTCTTCAGGGCCTCGATGTCGTCGGCGTCGACCAAGGGGTGATCGACAGCGGGAAGAGGGTCCTGCCAGATGAGCTGCTCGGCAGGGACCTCAGGACCGAGGTAGCGGGAGATGGGCCCCATGTCGCGATGAGTGAGCTTGTACCAGGCCCTGGCGAAGGCGTCGGCGAACTCGTCTGGGCGCTCGTGGAAGCGCCGCGAGATCGGCTCGTAGGCCGGGTCGAACCGAAGAGAGAGGTCCGTGGTGAGCATCATCGGAGCGTGGCGCTTCAACGGATCGTGCGCGTCGGGCACGGTGTCGTCCGCCGCTCGATCGGTGGGACGCCACTGGTGCGCGCCGGACGGGCTGGCGGTCAGCTCCCACTCGTAACCGAAGAGGGTCTCGAGGAAGCTGTTGTCCCACGTGATCGGCGTGGGCGTCCAGGTCACCTCGAGACCGCTGGTGATGGCGTCGCGGCCCTTGCCGGTGCCGTAGGAGTTCTGCCAGCCCAGGCCCTG
>PMHU01000204.1:449-33308 GCA_003156795.1 Acidimicrobiaceae bacterium | reverse complement strand
GGACTTTTACATGGCCACGGACAATCGGCGGTCGCTTTGATCACAGCGAGGTCGTCGTCCCGCAACAACTGGGTGAGAAGCTCGCGCTTGGCGACACCGGCCCATGCGGCGAGTACCATCCAGGCCGCAGCACGATCCTTCCAGGACTCGCGGCGTGCCGCGATCTCCGCAGCGTTGAGGTCCAACCCACGATTCTGGCGCAAATGCCGAATGTTCCATACCGAGCGACAGCGCTCGGTAGACGGACGGCGCGGAACGGCGATACGACCTCGCAATTGGCTGGAGCCAGTTCTCTCTGATGTGTGTTCGCCCGATGACGGGTTTCCACGATGTTCTGGGCGCTCGATCTGGGAACGGGTCTCGGCATGCCTTGACTCCAGGCGGGTCCTCGACCGTTCAGCGCCGTTGTCACTTAGAGGTTGCTTTCAAGACCCCGCCGGCCCGTCGATCGTGGCCAGCTAAGAGCCGGTCTTCTTCAGGGTTGGGAGCGGCTTCGGTCAGATGGGTGTACCGTTACTAACAGACACGGATTGAGTCCCCGGCCCGTGAGCGACGGTGCTGGCGATTTTGGCGCCTTCTCGGGGGCGTCGCCCCGGACCCCGGCTTCGAAGCAAGTGCGTCTACCGGAACCGGAGGGTGTCGTGTTGATTTGGGCCTGGATTAAGCGTCGGCGGGCTGCAAAAAGGGCGAAGTTGCTGCCCACAACGGAGGGCCCGAATCCGGCGCCCCCAGGCGCGACTCCTTAGTGAACCACCCACCCTAAATAGCGACGTTCTGCGGTCAGGGAGCTGAGAATGGTTGATACCTCCAGCGTGATCGCCCTAGTGGCAGTGTCGGCGCAACTGGCCCTCCTTGTCGCCCTCCACGTTCTTCCGACTAAGTACGACCCGGTCCGTGACGCCATCAGCGACTATGGCGTCGGGGATTACCGCGGCTGGTTCTGGGCGCAACTCGTTGCCGGAGCGTTGGCCTGCACCAGCGTCGCTATCGCCCTAACAGGGCTTCATCCGTATGTGCCCACCGTCGTCGTCGTGCTGCTCTTCGCCAACGCAGCGGCGCGCTTGTTGATGCCTGCGTTCCCCACCGACCAACCGGGCAGCCGTTTTGAAACGGTGAAGGGCAAGATCCACATGGTCCTCGCAGTCGTCGCATTTGCGTCGGTGGCCGCTGCAGCAACAGCGACGCGGAGTCGGCAGGCTCTCCGGCCGAAGGTCCATGGCAACAACGGAACGACGTCGAAGCACACCCGGCACAATGATCAGGGGGATCGAGGCGCTGGCGAGCAGGACCGCAACTGGGCCGCGCCGATACAGGGAATCATGGCGCAGTGGACGGGTGGGCCAGGAACGCCGCCGTGGGGTTCCCCAACTCATGGTGGAGTTCGCGTGCGCGGACCAGCGCCTCTTCGTCGTCAAAAGCTAATATCCGCTTAACCCTCCAATCGGACCGTCCGGGCTGACCCCACACCACCAGCCACTCAACCTGGCCCGAGCCCATCGGCGCCGCGTCGTTCCCCACGACGGTCAGCCTACGCGCTGACCTGTGACTGCGTTCCGGTAATCGGCAGCTCTAGAGGTGATCCATGGGGTAGTTACCGGCGAGGATTACCTGTGGTCTCCCGTCCCGTCTTGGCCGCGCCAGAACGCGCGGTCGTCGAGATCGCTGGTCGGATAAAGTATCGACGTCGATTCGGCTATACGCGCTCCATCGGTCTAGGAATCGCTAGAGCTTCGTTTCTGCTCTGTTAGATGACCGCAGCGCCGATCCACAGCACGAGGGCCAAGAAGATGAGAACCGCCATCGCAACGGTGATAAGTCGGTATGTATCAGGGAACCGCCACCTCGCCAGGCGGACTATTCCGTAGCCACCCAAGGAACCCAACATGGCGGCAGAGCCCCTGGCCCACCCTTCGTAGACGACCAGAAAGACGTACGACCCGATTGCGCCGAGGGATGCCAGCACGGCGGCGAGGCTGGGGCCGTCGGCGGACCGCCAGTAGCCCTTGGTATCCCTCTCCAACACAGCTCCAAGTATTCCACTCCCACCGCGGTCTGCCCTCGCGACGTCGGCCAGACCCGGGTAGGAACTCGCAGAGCAATGAATCTCGGTCGCGAGCGGGCCCACCGAGGAGTCCACGAGCGCATACTCGCCAGGTTGGTGTCGGTCGGGACTGATCGTGGGTGGGCGGTGACGGAATGGGATCTGTCCCCTATGGACGGTGAACGCAGCCCAGCGGCGACAGTAGTTACCTTGCTGGTAGTGCCTGTCGTGTTCCCCGCTACCACAGCCCCGCCCGGACGCTCACTAGCTGCGGTGGCCGGCGCCGTCGCGCTCGTGGCCTCGGCACTTTGCGTTGCCTTGTCCATCTGGGATCTGACCACCCGTCAAGCCTGCCCACCGGGCGGGGTGCGCTTCGTGGACGTGGAGGCACTCGGGCCGGTGGTAGGTGCCATTGGCGTAGTGGTTGCTGGGGTCTGCTTCTACGTTTCCCGCCGTCGCGGCTCGACGGGGGCCGCGATAAAGGCCGCGGCGGTGGTGGCAGTGGTGGCCGGGTCCGTTGTTCTCGTCGCTGACGCCGGGCTCGGTTACATGATCTGGTGGCACGCTCAGAGCATTTGGAACAACGGCTGCTGGTCGTTTTGAGCCAGGCCGGATACCGAGTCGGCATCGATCGGCGCTCTCAGTCCGCAGGAAGCAGTTCGGGTGCGGATCTGCCAAGAATCTCGGTGAGAAGGCGAAGTTCATCCTCCTCCGCCGCGCTCAGCTCACTGCCGATCCTCCGCTTCCATAGCTCGATGATCCGCTCGGGAAAGCCAGCGAACGCCTCAGCCGCTCTTTCGTTGCCCGGGCCATTTTGGACCCGGCCATGGGTACCTAGATCGGCCGACCGTCACCATTCGATTCCAACCGAACAGGGGCCACGGACGAGATAGTGCCAGACCATCCCGTCTGGCCCTATGTCTGGCAGAGGCGCACGATCGCGAGGGACGCCACACTCGGCCTTACGCGCCTGTGGACGAGTCTTCACGGGAGGACTCGTGGGCTTGGGCCCTGTGGACGAGTCTTCACGGGAGGACTCGTGGGCTTGGGTCCTGTGGACGAGTCTTCACGGGAGGACTCGTGGGCTTGGGTCCTGTGGACGAGCAGAGTCGAGATGGGGTGGGTGGCGTCTTGAAGCAGCCTCACGTGAAGGCCTGGCGGTTTCCGCGGTTGCGTGGTTACGAGGAGTGCGCCGCAGATCGGCTGATCCTTGGCCACATAATGGTGTCGTGTCAGATCAGTCCTCGACCTTTCCGGTTTTCAATGCCCGGGTTGAACCAGAGCAGACTGTTGACCGGGATCCGCTTCACATCGCCGACAGGAGTCCCGACGAGATTGAGAGAGCAGTCGCTGAAGATCGGTTGCCCGACCTTGCTCCGTGTCCGCCCGACTCAACCTATGTCCTAACCCCAGGGGAGGACGTGACGTTGGTGTCGGGCCACGTTCATCGTGAGTCGAGGATGATCCTGTTGAACTCGAGCGGCCTCACGCTTATCAATGGGGCAGACCATCTGTGCTGCGCCACCCCAGGCTCGCCTGACTGGCACACGTCGAGTCTTCCTCGGGTAAACAAGCTGGTCTGGGTGGACGTCGAGCGGCGCCCGGTCGGGTATCTGAGCCGGGGAGATCACTTCGTGGTGGCCGAGAACGAGTCAGACGAAGTGATCTATCGAGTCGACACTTCCAACGTTCTTTCGCCGTTTCAACCGGACTGCCTGGAACAGCTCTGCCGTCTAGCCGGAGCTGACTTCGAGCTGGTCACGGCTCATGACATTGAAAATCTGCTGGAGACTCGGCCGGAGTTGGTCCCTCCGCGGCTCGAGTTCGAAGTTGACCACCCCAATCAGGAGACCGTGGAGGAAGTGGCGCTCGGTATCGGGCTGGTTGTGCCGTTGTCGTTCGTCCTTGGCGGCGTGGGCATGGTTGCATTCGCCCTCTCACCGTTCGCCGTCGCATATCGACTCCTAGGCGTTGCTGGAGTCCTGGTGGCCTCAGCGATCTCAGCGTGGAGCTTGAGCGAAAGACGGAAGCGGCGGTCCGTGGCAAAGCCGAACCCTTCAGCCATGCCGCCCAGTTCCTGACGTACCCGCAACGTGCGGAGACGCCGGGCCTCGCCGAGCGCGAAGTTTCGAGACGCGCTCGCCGTTGGCTGGAGCCAGTCCCGTCGCTAGGCGCTTTCTGAAACGGTGCTTGTCGCAGTCATTTTGGTTTCCCGATGTGGCGTTCTGTTTGGATTTGAGAGGGGGAATGGCCTTGGGCTGCTAGCGGCGTCTATGAGGTGCGTTCGGGGCCACGGGTGGGAGCTTGGGTCCGTGCCTGGTGCTACCTTCGCGACGTCAGCCTTCGCGGTTGGGAACGGGGAACGGGCATGAGTGTCGGGGGTGCTGTTCGTAGGGGGGTTGCTGCGTCGGTGCTGGCTCTGTTCTTGGCCGGGGGACCGTGGGGCATGGCCTCGTCTGCGTCGGTAAGGCGCGACGCGTCCGTCAGCGTTGGAAGCACTAGGGCTTCGGTCCGCTCCGGTTTTGCTGCGGCGCAAACGGCTCGAGCCGCCGTTCGTGTCTTCAGAGCTACAAAGGTCACTGGCGCGGCGCGGACTGAGGATAGTCCTGCATCGATGTCGCTACCATCGACATTCTATTACGGGGTTGATGAACCGGACGGCATTACGGATGGTCCGAATGGAGCGCTGTGGTTCACGAACTATAAGAACGACACGATCGGGCGTATGACCACCTCGGGTGCCAACATCAACTACGGGGGAGTGGGTATCGACGGACCTGAAGGGATCACATCAGGACCCGACGGTGCGCTGTGGTTTACGAACTTTGAGAACGGAAGTATCGGACGGATAACTCCATCCGGACAGGTGACCAACTTTGCACTGGGTGGGACGGCCTACGCCTCCCGAGGGATCACGTCAGGTCCCGACGGTGCACTCTGGTTCACGATGGTCGGCGGAGGCATCGGCCGCATCACCACCAGCGGCATGGTGACTATATTCTCCGGAGAGTTGATCAACTCGCCCCAGCAGATCACGGTCGGACCTGACGGAAACCTGTGGTTCACCAACGACGGCGACTACGGATACCAGCAGGCCAGCATCGGGCAGATAACGACCTCAGGTACGGTCACGCGTTTCACTGGAACGGGAATCGCGGGACCTACGGGGATAACGGCCGGTCCGGATGGAGCCCTTTGGTTCGTCAACACCCCAAGTAGCAGCGTCGGGCGGATGACTACCTCGGGTGCCCTAACGGAATACACGGCATCCACGATCTACTGACCTCAAAGCATCACGACAGGATCCGACGGAGCCCTGTGGTTGACCAGCGGTAGTGATGTCTCAGCCGATGGCAACATCGATCGAATAACGACATCAGGCGTCGTGACGGCCTACACCGCGACCGGCCTCGGAGGAATGTTGCGAGGTATCACATCAGGACCTGACGCTGCGCTGTGGTTCGCGTCCTACGGGACAGACGCCATCGGACAACTGACCACTTCGGGGGCGCTCGCCTCGTTTTTAGGACCCGGGTTCGACGATTCATCCGGTATCACAGTCGGGCCTGACGGAGCACTGTGGGTCACCAACTACGCTGGGAACAGCATCAGCCAGATGACCGCATCCGGAACGACGACGACCTTCACCGGCCCCGGCATCGACGAACCCTACGGGATCACGACGGGACCAGACGGGGCACTCTGGTTTACCAACGACGGAAATAGCAGTATCGGAAGGATCACGACGTCCGGCTCTGTTGCGGACTTCACAGCGAACGGGGTCATCGATCCGAAAGAGATCACCGCAGGTCCCGATGGTTCACTTTGGTTCACCGATCCGGCTTCGCATGGTGTCGGCAGGATAACTACCTCTGGCGCCGTCACCATCTACAACGGCGAGGGGTTCAACGACACACTCGGAATCGCAGCCGGCTCCGACGGAGCCCTCTGGTTTACCAACGGGATCGACGGCATCGGAAGGATCACTACTTCGGGGACGGTCACGGACTACTCGGGCACCGGCATCGCTAGCCCCACTGCGATCACCGCAGGCCCCGACGGAGCCCTCTGGTTTACTAACGGGAACAACAGCATCGGAAGGATCACGACCGACGGCGTCGTCACCAGCTACACGAAGCATGGAATCGACGAGCCAAACGCGATCACGGTTGGGCCCGACGGTGCGCTGTGGTTCACCGACCACAAAAGTGAGAGAATCGGACGGATCACCACCTCCGGACAGATCACGATGTACACCGAGGCGGGAACCCGCCATGTCGACGACATCACTTCGGGTCCTGATAACGCGCTCTGGTGCACCAGCCCGGGCAACAACAGCGTCGTCAGCATCTCCCCGGAGACCTGACGCCAAGGCATAGCAAATGCGATCCACTCGCAACCTGCAGCGATTCGGTCGTCCACCCCCAGTCCGGCTTTGCGTGAAAAGCAGGAGTGGTGGTACGAACTTCGACCGGTCGCAGAGGGGGCGGCCGGTAGCCGTGTGAGCCCTTTCGAGGCTGTCACCCACCGTGGCAATGGATTGCAGGACTCGGTTACGACTGGATTCGCAGCCGCATCACCCACCGCCACTTCGCTATCTTCCGGTCTCGCTCGAAGCCGAGCTCCTCGAACAGGTCGGCCGGCCCTGTATGGAAATACGCACCGCGCTGAGGGGCGCGCTCCTCGACTTGCTCGGGGTAGGCCTCGACGAGCCCGCCTCCAGCATCGTGGATGGCGGTCAGCGCGGCGCCGAGGGCGGCCCGTGCAACCCCACTGCGCCGGTGCCCGCTTCCAGTGAAGATGCAACCGATCCGCCAGTCGGGCAGCTCGGCCAGGCCCTTGGCATAGGTTTTCGGGTTGTTGATGTTCGGAAGCTCCTCCGGCGGCCCGTACTGGCACCAGCCGACGCATTCATCGCCGTCGTAAACGAGAATCTGGTGCACCGTTCCGTTGCGAACGTGGGCTTGCTTTGCGAGACGGTTCCCAGAGACGGTATGACCCTTGCCGACGCCTTCTGGGTGGAAACCCATGCACCANNATAGGAGCTGACCGGTGCCATCCATCCATTATGTCTAGCAGCAACCTCGCAATGGCGACCGACCCCGTTTTGCGGGCGCCTCGCCGACGATCGTTCCCAGAAGATCCGATCTCGCGCTCTGGGAGAGCCACTGCCGCCGACGGTCAACGAGCTCCAGAGCCGTCGTCGTGCTGGCGCGATCGGGCAGCGTCGTAGCCGATCGTGGACAGGTCCCGTTGAGCGTGGACGGCGCCGGACCTCCATGGATACGGTCGTGGGGTATGGACATTCCTGAGTCTGTAGCCGCAGCGCACGATCGAGCGAGCAGGTTCGGCTTCGAACTCTCCTCAGAGCCAGAGGTGGGACAACTGATGGCTTGCTTGGCCAACGCCGTCCCCGTTGGGGGAAGGATCCTGGAGATCGGCACAGGATGCGGCGTCGGTCTGTCCTGGATCGTCCACGGCCTCGGATCTCGGCTCGACGTGGAGGTGGTCAGCGTGGAGATCGATTCTGCGATCGCAGCGTCGACGAGAAGTGTCGGCTGGCCGGACTGGGTTTCGATCGTGGAGGGAGACGGGGCCGATGTCGTCGGAACGATCGGAGCCTTCGACCTGATCTTCCCCGATGCCCCCGGGGGGAAGATCTTCAAGCTTCGCAAGACAATCTCCACGCTCCGACCAGGAGGTTTCCTCCTTGTCGATGACATGGACCTGACGGCGCACGAGGATCCCGAACTGCGAGAGGGCCTTGCCTCGGTGAGGGAACGAATCGTCACCCATCCCGATCTCGTCTGTGCGGAGCTACCCGTGGCCAGTGGTGTCATCGTCGCCACCAAACTGAGGACGTAGGCGGGCGATCGTCCGTGGGGTGAGATAGGTTTGGTGGGGCGAGTTTCGTGCTGCGGAGCTTGGGGAGGGACTATGGACGGCATGGCCCAGAGTGGTTGGCGTCGTGTTCGGGTTGGTTTGGCGGTTTCCCCGGCTGGGCGGAAACGTGTCCTTCTTGTTCGCCGTGTCGCGGTGTTGGTTGCATTCGTGCTGGGACTTCCGCTGGTGGCGTTGAATGCGTCTGTTGGCGTGGCCAGCGCGAAGGTGCCGCCGACGGTGACGACCTACCCGGGTGTCTACCGCCCTTACGGTATGGCTGGTGGGGCGGACGGGGCGTTGTGGTTCACCAACGGGTCTGGTGGGCCTAACGGGACCGGTTCGATCGGACGGGTCACGACCGGAGGGGTGGTCACTTTTTATACCGACCCCAGCATCGACTCCCCAGATGCGATAACGGCCGGTCCTGACGGGGCGTTGTGGTTCACCAACATCGGCAGTAACTCGATCGGGCGGATCACCACCGCTGGGGTGGTTACCAACTACACCGACCCCAGCATCGACGAGCCGGGGGGGATCGCGGCCGGTCCGGACCGGGCGCTGTGGTTCACCAACAACGGCAGTAACTCGATCGGTCGGATCACCACGGCTGGGGTGGTCACCAACTACACCGACCCCAGCATCCACGACCCGGTGCGGATCGCGGCCGGTCCTGACGGGGCGTTGTGGTTCACCAACGGGAACAGCTCGATCGGGCGGATCACGACGGGTGGGGTGGTGACTGTCTACACCGACCCCAGCATCGATGGCCCGGTGGGGATCGCGGCCGGCTCGGACGGGGCGTTGTGGTTCACCAACTTCTTCAACAACTCGATCGGTCGTATCACTACCGCTGGAGTGGTCACTAACTACACCAACGGTATGGACTACCCGTATGGGATCGCGCCGGGACCTGACGGGGCGCTGTGGTTCACCAACTACTTCAACAACTCGATCGGGCGGATAACGACCGCCGGGGTGGTCACCAACTACACCGACCCCAGCATCGACAACCCGGAAGGGATCGTGGCGGGACCGGACGGGGCGTTGTGGTTCACCAACGGAGCCGGATGCGGGACTGGCACCAGTCCATGCGGCTCGATCGGGCGGATCACGACCGCTGGAGTGGTGACCAAGTACAGACTGCCTGGTCAACCCGCCCCTGACGGGATCGTGGCCGGCCCGGACGGGGCGCTGTGGTTCGCAGACGACAACAGCTCGATCGGTCGCATAACCACCGCCGGGGCGGTCACCTACTACACCGGCAGCGATATCCACCGCGCATCGACGATCACAGAAGGCCCCGGCGGGGCCCTGTGGTTCGCGAACGCCAATGACGGTATCGGGCGGATCACCATCAAAGCCGGAGTGGTAAAAGTGAAGAGCTTCCCCACCGGTAGCAACAGAGCCCTGGACATCACCGCCGGCCCAGACGGGGCGCTGTGGTTCACCATCCCGCAGTTAAACTCGATCGGGCAGTTCATCCCCGGCTAAACCCCAGGAACGGACTGCGGCCCCAAGAGCCAAAGGCTACGAGCGGTAGACGATTCGCTCGGTCTCGACCACGAGGCGTTTGATAGCAGTCTGCTCATCTGCGGGTAGTCGGCGATCAGCACGAACTGTCCGAAGGGCTTCATGAGCAACGTCCAACTATCAGTCAGACCAAGGCCATCTCTGAGAGGGCAACGATCGCAATGAGAGCCGGTAGGTCCGGATTAGTGTCGTTGGGTGACATACTCGGGCCTGTTGTGGCGGACGGCCGTAGTTTCGATGCTCGGTATGGTGGTTCTGGCGGGTTGCAACTCCACCAAATCGACGAGCAGGACGAGTGTCGCCAGCAGCACCGCGATCCCCACCGCCGTGCCCGGTGATCTTCGACTGATTGTTTTCGACCGCCTGCCCGCCAACTACCTCGAGGCGCCGGCCGGGTCCGACCTCGACGGGCCCCTCGGCCTGTCCGCGACGGCGAAAGCCGTGGACGATCAGGAAACTGCGCAACAAGAAGCGATCTTGCGGCAGTACGGCTTTAGGAGTGCCTACCAACGGACGTGGGCCGTCAAAGGCACCGGCGAGACGCTGATCATCAGGGTTCAGGTGATGGGGTCGCCCGGGCAGGCTCTTGGGTATTTCAATCTGTTGACCTTCGCTGGCCAGGCGTCCAGTCAACTGACCACCTTCCCGACGCCCCGGTTAGCCGACACCTCCGGCTTCACGCGATCCTTCACGGCACCGACTGGAAGTCAGGTTGCGCAGGACATCAATATGGTGAGAGGGCCCCTCTTTTACCACCTCATCTTCACCGGGCCGCAGGGCTCGATCTCGCCCAGCGACATCTTGCGCGTCGCCCGGTCCCAAAGCACCGAAGCCGCGTCCCTGGGGTACGCCTAGGATCCGAGCCGAGGGATCGGGCCCTGCATGGCTACGGCGTTAAGGGAACGATCAAGGTCTCGGGCTCGGTTCGCCAGACGGCGAAGGCGACATTGCGTGGGGGGATCCTGGTAACTGGGCCGAGGACGTCACACGGACTGGATGTTCGTTGCTACTGAACCGCACCTCCAGGCCGTGTGACGTCCTCAAGCGCTGAGCAATGCGGGTATCTTCGCTTGTTGGGCTGGGAGGGCTTGGCACCCACACCGGCATGACAATAGGAGGTCTCTCATGGGTGTACTTGACGACACCGCCGTCCTTGTAACCGGTGCTTCGAGCGGGATCGGCGAAGCAGCGGCTTTGGCCTTGGCAGGCCACGGTAGCAAGGTGGCTATCGCGGCTCGACGAGGTGACCGACTCGCCGAGGTGGCCGGACGAATCAGCGGCTTTTCGAAGGTGTGCGTCATCGAGGCCGACCTCACCAAGGAGTCCGAATGCCGGCGCGCCGTCGAGGAAACAGTGGAGGCCTTCGGGCGGCTCGACATCCTTGTGAACAATGCGGGGGTCATGTTGCTCGGTCCGATCAGCGGCGCGCCGACAGGGGAATGGAAGCGGATGATCGAGATCAACTTGCTCGGGCTCATGTACTGCACTCATGCAGCTCTGCCGCATCTGCTGCATGCCGCAGAGTCGGAGCCCAGACGTGTTGCCGACATCATCAACATCAGTTCGGTTGCCGGGCGAATAGCCCGTCTCAACAACGGGGTGTACGCGGCGACGAAAGTCGGCGTGGTGGCCTTCGGCGAGTCGCTTCGTCAAGAGGTCACGCGGCGTCACGTGCGGGTTACGGCGATCGAGCCAGGCGCTACCGCGACCGAGCTTCCGTTCCAGAATCGTCCCGAGATCTTGGAGGATATGGCCAAGACCTTCGATGGCATTGAGACCATGCAAGCGGTCGACATTGCCAACGCCATCGCCTATGCGGTGACGCAACCTCGCCATGTCGTCCTGAATGAGGTGCTCATCCGCCCGACCGAGCAGGAGCGCTAGGAACCGCGGTACGATCGGCCAACAGATCAATCCCGCTCCCTGCCCCGATCTGCACACCAGGGCTCAGGGTCGTGTGGTCGCCTGGGAGCCGGTGGCGAACGTGTTGGCCGCGGTTTGAACCTGGGCGATGTATTCCCGCCATGTGGCTTCGTCGAAGGCAGACTGATCCGGGCCACCCTTTCCGTCGATGAGTTCCCGGATGATGTCCGCGTGGCCGGCGTGCTGGGCTGTTTCCGCGACCATCCGGATCATCAGAACGCCCAGGGTCGTATCCCGCCGGTCCTCGGGCCAGTGCGCCACCGACCCAGGTGCCTCGAGATCGAGGGCCTGTATGACGCCATCAGCATGGGCGCAGGCGCGCCGGTAGAGACCAGTGATGTATTCGCTGGACTCATCGGGCTTGGCCCACATGTCGGCGCCCTGCCAGATCGAGCCGTCCTCGATCCATGACATGCTTTCCGGGGCCGGGTAGCCGAACGATTCACCCAGATACCCATACTCCAGCCCGGCCAAGTGCTTCACCAAGCCGAGCAGATTCGTGCCGGTCGGCGTCATCGGGCGCCGACGATCGTATTCACTCAGATTGTCGAGCTTGGACCCCAGCGCGGCCCGGCTGGCCTGGAGCTTACGGTGTAGCTCCTCTTTCAGGTCAGACACAGCACTCCCTCACCTCCCGTCCAAGAATCCACACCGCCCGCGACTCGCTGTGGCGACACTGACACCGCTTGACAGATGCCCGGCGAGGTTTTCAGGGTCGGCTCTCGTCATGACCGGGGAATCCCGATCGTGTCGACGACTACCTCTGAATGGCCTTCACTTCGAGGAACTCCTCGAATCCAAAAGCGCCTCGTTCGCGACCGATACCTGATTTCTTGTAGCCGCCGAAGGGCGCCAGGGGGTTGAAGCCGCCGCCGTTCACGTCGACCTGGCCGGTACGGAGTCTCTGCGCGACCTCGATGGCGTGCTCCTGGGTGCCGGCCCAGACGCCTCCCGAAAGGCCGTAGTCGGTGTCGTTGGCGATCTCGATGGCCTCTTCCTCGGTATCGAACGGGATGATCGAGAGCACCGGTCCAAAGATCTCTTCCCGGGCGATGGTCATGTCGTTGGACACATTCGAGAAGACGGTCGGCTGAATGAAGAAGCCTTTTTCGAGCCCTTCGGGGGCTTCGGCCCCGCCGGCGACCAGGGTCGCCCCCTCTTGGACGCCTTTCTTAATGTAGTCACGGACCTTGTCGCGTTGAACGGCGGAGACGAGCGGACCGATCCCCGTCGTGGCGGCAAACGGGTCGCCGGGAGCGAAGCCTGCCGCCGCGGTTGCCGCCAGCTGCTCGACCTCTGCCAATTTCGAACGCGGCACGAGCATCCGCGTCGGAGCTGAGCAGACCTGGCCCGAGTTCAAGTAACAGCCGAACACGCCAGCTGGCACCGCGGCCGCCAAGTCGGCATCCTCCAAGATGATGTTCGCCGACTTCCCTCCCATTTCCAGCGACACCCGCTTGATACTCTGCGCACAGATCTCCATGACCCGCTTGCCCGCTCGGGTCGAGCCGGTAAAGGAGACCTTGTCGACCAGAGGGTGGGCAGCGATCGCTTCGCCGACCACCGGCCCGAGACCGGTGACCAAGTTGAAGACTCCTTTCGGCAGTCCCACCTCGTGGATGATCTCGGCCAGGATGAAGGCGTTGATCGGAGCGACTTCGCTCGGCTTCAGCACCACCGTGCATCCCGCGGCCAACGCAGGTGCCACCTTGAGGGCGATCTGGTAGAGGGGAAAGTTCCACGGCGTAATGGCACCCACGACACCGACGGGCTCCTTGATGACGAGGGAGTTACCGATCTCCTCTTGCCAGTTGTAAGACGCCGCACGGGCGGCGTTATCGGCGAACTCCCCCATGGGCAGCCCCACCTGAAAAGTCTCGGTGAAGCTCCTCGGCATCCCCACCTCGTGGCTGATCACGTCTGCAATCTCGCCGGCGCGGGCTTGGAGTCCCTCGGCCATCTTCTGTATGAACGCCCCACGGTCCTTGGCCGGCGTGGCCGCCCAACCGGGGAAGGCCCGACTCGCCGCCTGGACTGCTCGATCGATATCGGCCGAGGTCCCGGCCGGGATCGTGGCGAACACCTCTTCGGTGGTCGAGTCGATGACGTCCAACGTGTCAGACCCGGACGGCGAGACCCAGGCTCCGTCTATGTAAAGAGAATCACGAATGATCATGGCCACACCTCGTGGATAACGACCGCCCGGTGCGGCCCAATGTCGTGACGGTAGCACCGACCTCCTCGGTCTCGGAGTCCTGATGAGGACGGAGGAGAACCCGTCTCCCGGCGCTGGCCGGCCCGAGCCCTGGCTCCCCAAGAGCCTCCTCCGCGTGGGCGAGCGGTACTTCGTCGACCGGATCCGCAGCGATGAATGGATAGATGTGCTTCAGGTTCACTGAAACTCGGCCGATACCCTCCCTAACTGCTGTGGGGCGACAGCGCTGTCCGTGGCGCGAAAGGACCCGTCTTGAGTTGGAGTGTCGGAGCCCTCGCTAGGCCTGTCTGCTGTGGTTGCCGCCCCGCGGCCAGCCGGCCGGCAGTGCCCTGACCGATGGCAGATACGGTGGTAGGCGGGGCTGACGACTTGAGTTTCGTGGCCGACACCACACGCCAGGTCCGCGACATCCATGACGCCTACCGGGCCGGGACGCTTCCCATGACCGCTGAACTGGCGGCGGCATTGTCGCAGACCAGGGAGCACTTGCTCGCTATCAAGCTCGACGGGTCCAAGAATCCTGAGGCGGCCGACCAACGCATCGCCGCGTGCGTACAGATCGTAGGGATGCTGCGGGAAGTCCCGGCGGGCACGAACTACACCCAGACGCCGCCCTCCCTTACTCCGGCGACATCGCCCCCGATTGCGCAACCCGAGACGCAGGCGGCCCCGGGGTCGATACCGTCCGAACGGAATTTGTTGTGCCCCAACTGCGGCACTCCTGTGGCGGGCTCGTTCTGCGACGGTTGTCGATCCCCGATCGCCGCCCCGTACCCGATGCCCTCTGCGGGGAGTCCATCGTCACCACATCCGTCAGGCGTGCCAGCTGGAATACCCACCGGGGCGTCCCCATCTTGGACCGCACCGTCTGCCAGCGCGACGCCGGCACAGCCGTCTGTCGCTGATTGGAACACGCCGTCCCAGCCATGGCCCCCAGGCATTGGGTACCCCGCACCTCAGGCTTGGCCAGGGGGTCAAAGCGACTTCACACGCTCACGTCGGCCGCCGCGCCGCGTGGTCATCACGATCGCCATCGTCATCCTCTGCATTCTTGGGATAACTGGCGGATTCATGATCATCTCGAAAGGAAGCCGCCCCGGATGGACCGACTCTTCACTTCGAGTGGTCGGAAGCCCTGTCGCCGCTGATGGCGTCGTGCTCGCCTTGGACCTAACGTCCAATCGACAACTTCAATTGACCGCAATCAGGCCGACAAACGGCGCAACTCTGTGGACCCGCACCTTTTCTGCCTCCCAGATCACACCGGGAGTGGCATTCGGTCCAACGGTGCTTGGAGACACCGTGTTGGAATTGGCTCCTGTTGGAGGGTCCGATGATCCCAGCGTCACGGTCGAGGGGCTCGATGCGGCAACGGGGAACGTCGTGTGGTCCGTGCCTCAGCCTCTTGTGCTTTCAGACGCTCCCGCAGTGTGCGGCGGGGACTTCTGTATAGCGGCCTTTAGTTCGGATACGACGACCGCCCTGCCCTTGTTGGACCCGGCAACGGGGCACGTAGTCGCCGTACCGGAAGGTCCCATGCGGAACATGTCGGTATCGCCGCCCGGGTTATCCAATAGTGGCGGGCTCTGGGAGACCAGCGACTCGAAGGCTACGTTCGACCAGATCTCGCCTGCCGGTCAGGTCCTTTGGTCGAAGGCGGTTGCAAAAATCTTCGGAGGGACGCAGTACGACCCGAACTACGGTTGGGACTTCCTAGCGCAGGGAAGCCTAGATGTGGGCAGCGTTGGTGCGGCTCCCTCAGGGGCCACGTACCCGCTCGACCAATTCAAGACCGTCGGGATCTCGGTCTCTGACGGGACTATCACTTGGAACGATCCGGGTTATTTCATGTGTGGCGGAGGACTGCAGTTCCTCACCGCTGACGTCATCTGCAGGTACTCGGGTACGGCCAGCGAGACAGGAAACTCGGTCAGCATGCCTGGAGTTGGCCTCACCCTCGAAGGAGTGAATCCGACGTCGGGGACGATCAAATGGTCTTTGCCTGTCCAGGGGGCTCAGGCTCTTTCCCTGGGAACAGGTGTGGCCTTCGCCGACAGCACACACTTGGTCGTAACGCAACTGTCAGGGGAGCGCGCTCTTCTCGACGTTACAACGGGGACACTGACAGCCCTGACCTCCAACGAGGTCTTTTGGTGTGAACAGAACCCCATGTACTCGGTGAGTACCGCGCAGGGTGCGTCGGCACGAGGCCAGCGACAAGGCAGTCCGGTGTTCAACACATGTGCTGCCAATGGACAATCCGTCCAGGGTGTTCCCAGCACGCAGCCAAGCACCGCCGGGGTGGTTTCGGATGGGATGTTCGTCTGGCCGACGTCAAATGGCCTGAGAGCTGAGTCCCACCGCAGCTGAATTCTCTCCCCGGGCTCGGTCGGATCGGCGCGCCAGCTGGGGCTGTGCATGGCCGGGCGGTCCAGGACGATTCGTGTCTCGCCGGATGTAAATAGCACTCCTGAGCAGTCGAGTACATCCGCGGCGGTAGTTGAACCCACGCAGAGGCGCTGCCGGCGCCGCCCGCCTGCACGATCAAGCACCGCCAGCCAGACTTTGAGGGCCGACGCCCAGCCTGACGCCATATTTAGCGCTCGGCTCGTCCGGGCGTAATGTTGTCTATGACCATTGTTGAACAGCGGCTTGCTTTGGCGCCCTACCTGGTGGTCGGCGGAGCTGATGACCCCACCGCGCGGCCGAACGGACCCGTCCGGCGGTGGTTCAGGCTCCGTTCATCTCAGGGGTCTTCGCTGGAGGCCCGTGACAGATAGACGGGATGAAGAGGTCGTGGACGAGGACGAGGCAGCCGTCGCGTCAGAGCCCAACACGGACGCACAGCGAACGAACGGCGAGCCGGAACCGGAACGTGAAGCGGACGTAACAGAACCGGCTGTCGAGGCGGGCCGAGGGAGTACCGGCCGGAGACGTCACGCCGGTGCCGCTGTCGGACGGGCAGTCGTGATCCTGGTGGTAGCGGCCGTCGTCTACGAGCTGGTGATCCCCTACACCCACATCGACGGGACCCGTCTGGCCCGGCTGGTACCCAACACCCCCGGCCTCGCCGCCTTCGCCAAGACCACTCCGCAGGCCGTGGAGAAAAACGACAGCCAGACCGGGTTGGCCGCTGTCACCAGCGCGGCAAAGACGTCGCCGTCGCGGACCGGTATCTACTCCATCGTCTGGAACGCGTCGCAGACCTCAGCGGCCGGGATCATCGCCTTCCTTCTGCCCGACGTCGCTAGCGCCCGAGCCGCCCTGTTGCAGCTTCGAAGCCAGAAAATGGGCATCACGACGTACGCGGCGGATTCGCTGGATCGTAAGTCCACCGGGAGCGTGGCCGGGATTCCCGGCTCCTATACCGTGACGTACGAACCTTCGGCGCAGGCCCCGAAGGGGACTCCCTCCCTAGAGGTCGCTGAGCTCTTTTACGGCCGAATCGTCTCTGTTTCGGAGGCGGTGGGGACGACGCCGAGCGTCAGCACCGATGCGGCGTCTCTCGCGGCACGCGAGTACGCCGTGCTCGAACGCCAGGGCGGCCAGGTCGGCCTCACCGTGCAGGAGTATCCGGCGGGGCTCACGGCCGCCTGGGCCGCCGGCGCTGTCGTCCTTGCCGCCGCCGTTGCCCTCTGGCCGGTCCTGCGCCGCCGACGGGCCGAGAAGCGGCGACTGGCCTACGAGGCGGAGATGGCCAACCGAGTGATCGTGAAGGGGCAGATCATCACCAAGCGCCGCCTGTAGCAGCCCGCGATTCCTGCTCACCGCGCTCACGAGGCTCGCATTCGTTCAGCGAGCAGCTACCACCGGGCGCCAAAAGGTCGCTTCTCGAAGTACCGCTGCTGAGCTCGCCAAGGTGTCAACCCGATCAACTTCCCAACCGTGGTCCAGGTAGCACCGCGGCTGCGAGCGATCTCGACTCGCAACCGCAAGCTCTCCTGGGCCACGCGGGCGATGGTCGCGGCGACCGCTAGTTCTGCGACGGCTGCCGCTACGTCGTCTTCCACGTGATCCTCGTCCGCCCCGTGCTCCACTGAGGCGAGATTGAGAGGCAGGGTCCTAATCTGCTCCAGCAGCTCCTCGAGGGTGACCACGGAGTCAACGGTAATACCCTCGCCAGGCCTTGGTCGCGGCAGCAGTCCATAGCCGCGAATAGAAGGTCTAAGCCCATCACCGCAGGTGGCTTCGCCCGCATGCAGATCGTCCATCTCCCGCTATTCGTCGAGGCTCGATCGTGTATGAGGCCCGCACCGGAGTTAGGCCTTTGGCGCCGGTGCCGGATTCAACGGAGTATCTGGCGGTTCGCTCGGGCCAAACGGTGGTTCTACAACAGCGGGTGGAGGTCGCCCTTCGTAGTCCACGTGATGGGCCATCTCCGACCTGGTGTCGGTTCGTGTACGGCGGCCAGCTCATTGCGCCCAATAGCTTGTTCTTAGAGGGCTTTCTCCATCCAATGTCCTGCGTGCGGGTTGCCGTTGTAGTCGGGGATTTGCCGGTACCCAGCCGCTTTGTACAGCGTAAGAGCGGCCACCATCCGCCGTCCGGTGTCGAGCCGCGCCAGTCGACAGCCAAGTACACGTGCTTCGTCCTCGAGCCGGGCCAGCAGAACGCGGCCGACGCCACGCCGGCGCGCCGTGGGAGCGACGTACATGCGTTTGACCTCGGCCATGTCGTCGCTGAGACGACGGATTCCCCCGCACGCGACGGTCGTGTTATCGAGTTCGACGAGCAGGAAAACGCCTTGCGGCGCGAGCATCTCCTCTACCCCGACGCCGCCGCCCTCGTCACGGTCGAGCACGATGCCGTGGCGGGCGAGTTCGGCCTCATAGTCAGCAAGCAGACGGGCAGAGTCGTGATCGTCAAGTCGGGCTATCCGAAACGAGGGCGGTCCGCCGACAGGGGCGGCGTTGGTCGTCACGGTCCTACATCCTCGGCCGACAGCAGTCGATCCACGGCAGTCAGGCTACGACACTTCGCCCCTAAGAAACGGACAAATCGTACTATGTCCCGACATGGCCGCCCACGCGATATATCAATCGCAGACACAGGCGCTTGCACGTCTATGAAGTGAACGGTGTCGAGCAGGTTCGCCTAAAGAGTGGAACGCCAGTCCGACGATCTAAGGCGCGGCGTGTTGCTCCGCGACAAAGACCACGCATCATGGCCGATCGGGCTCAAGAGCTCGCGGTTTCGACAACGGGTTGCGAGGAGGCCATTGGGCGGATGTTGTGCCGAATACAGGTCGCCCGTTGGGACCGGTTCGGAATCCTGGTCTCAGTACGCCGAAGGGCGACCACTGACACCGGGAGATCAAGTTAATGAGCATCGTCAACCAGCCGCTTAGCGCAGCCGCCGCCCACCGAATCCTTCGGTCCCTGGCGGAAAGTGACTACCCGGCGCCGTTTGCACAAATCGACAAGGGCTTCGCCGAAGGCGACCGGTTGGCCTTGGCAATAGATGCCGTCCAAGAAGCCGCCTCCGCTGACGAGCAAGCAGAAGTCGATACCGTCATCGATCTGGTGAGGCCATCCGCCGACGAACTCCAGGTGATCTTCGCCGAGGCCGCCGCCACGGTGGGGTGACCCGCTGGTCGTCGCGTGCAGCCGAGCTCCACTTGAAGGCCGGTGTGGCTCACTCGGTCGGCGACCACTGCGGTAGCACGACCCCGTCGCCGACGGTCTCGAAGGTGACTGCCATTGCCATACCCGCCTGCAGGGACTCGACTCGCCCGGGTAGCGACCCGACGAACCGGACGCCGGGGGCGTCGTCTGGTTCGACCAGGACGACGGTGTAGGGGACTTCGAAGGTCGGCAGCATCTGCTGCTCCACGATGGTCCAGGTGACGAGGGTCGCCCGGCCCGTGAGTTTCCGCCAACGGGTGTTCCAGCCCCCGCAGTGTCGGCAGTACTGGCGCGGCGGGTGCAGATTGGCGCCACAGTCCGAACAGCTACGAACGACCAGATGGCCCTCCCGGGCGGCTTCGAAGAAGCCTGCGGTGTCGGCATCGATGGTGTAGGGCATCAAAGACGGCGCCATCGGACTACGCCGTCAGGATCATGGCGCTAGTGGCGACCGGGATGCCCGAAGTGACCAAACACGTCTCAGCGCCGGCGACTTGGGAACTGGATGTTCCCCTGATCTGGCGCACGCCTTCGACGACGTGGTTCATGCCGTGGATGTAGCCTTCGGAGAGATGCCCCCCAGAAGTGTTGATGGGGATGGCCCCGCCGATGTCGAGCGCCCCGCCGGACGCGAACGGCCCTCCCTCACCTTTCTTGCAGAAGCCGTAGTCCTCGAGTTGCAGCAGGACAGTGATGGTGAAGCAGTCGTAGAACTGGGCCACGTCGATGTCCTCGGGGCCCATCCCGGCTCGCCGGTACAGGGTCTCTGCGACGTCGGCGGACGGTTGCGTAGTAAGCGATTCCCGCAGCAACGTGGGCAAGACAAGGCCCATCTGGGGATGGCGCGAGGTTCCTTGGGCCACGGCCCGGATCAGGGCGGGCCGGTGGGGCAGGTTGCGGGCCCGCTCGGTGTCGGTGACGACCACGGCGCAGGCCCCGTCCGTCTCTAGACAGAAGTCGAACAGACGAAGGGGGAGCGATATGGGCCGGCCGGTCAGATACTCCTGCATGCTCAACTCACGATCGGCCATCTGGGCGTTCGGGTTGGCGTTCGCCCGTTGGCGGCAGGTCAACGCGATCGATCCGAGGTGCTCAGAGGTGGTGCCGAATTCGATCATGTGGCGCCGGGCGATCATGGCGAACATCTGTCCCGGCACCGCCAACCCGTACGGGATGAAAAACTCGTCGTAGCTGCCATTGCCCCCGATAGACCTCGGGCTGGCCCGGCCGGCCTGGCCGAAGCGCCGGCCGGAGCGGCCGTTGAGAGAACGGAAGGCCAGCACCGTCCTGGCCTGGCCGGACATGATCGCTCCCACTGCCTGGCCGATCATGCCGCAAGGGGCGGCGCCGCCTGTTCCCACCGACGACCAGTAGGTGACGTTGGCGGTGCCGAGCGTTTCGACCAAATCGTTGTGCCGCACCTCGTCGTGCTCGCAGCGCACGATCCCGTCGATGTCTGTGGCCGCCAGGCCCGCGTCCGAAATCGCGGCCGCCCCGGCCTGGGTGGCGAGAGTCAGGACGCTGCGGCCCGAGGCCTTGGTGAAGTCCGTGGTGCCGATGCCGACAATCGCGCATCGATCTCGGTGATCGTACATATTCCCCCCGCTAAGGGCTCGCTCCGAAGCAAGTTGACGAAGTTCTTCGCCATGAAAGCTCGTTATACACGAGGACATGTTCCAAGTTGTTGCGTAACGAACGCCAAGGTACGTTGACTACTCTACTAAATATACATATAGTTCTCTCGGGTTGGCATCGAGGCCCAGAGAGCCGGGTCTGCACAGAGGAGGGGACGGTTGGCCCAAGTCATGGACGGTGTCCGCGTGGTAGAGGTAGCCCTGTACGGCTTGGTCCCGACCGCCGGCGCCGTACTGTCCGACTGGGGCGCCGACGTCATCAAGATCGAGCACCCCGAGCACGGCGACCCGATTCGCGGGCTGTCGGCGTGGGGCATCCGGCCCGGTGCGGGCGGGGTTACGTACTTGTGGGAGGTGTTCAACCGGGGGAAGCGCAGCGTCGGTGTGGACGTCGGGACACCCGAAGGCCTGGCGGTGGTCATGGACCTGGTAGAGCAGGCGGACGTGTTCATCACCAACTTCCTCGGACCGGCTCGCCGGCGCTTGGGCATCGACGTCGACGACGTGCGCATGCGCAACGAGCGGATCATCTACGGCCGCGGCACCGGCCACGGACCGATCGGGCCTGACGCCGACAAAGGCGGCTTCGACGGCCTCTCGTATTGGTCTCGGAGCGCGGCGGCTTCATCTGCCAGCCCGGCCGACTACGGCTATCCGGTCCCGATGCCGGGTCCGGCTTTCGGCGACATCCAGACCGGGATGCACCTGGCGGGTGGGATCGCCGCCGCCTTGTACCGGCGCGAGAAGACGGGTGAAGGGGCCCTGGTCGACACCTCCCTGCTGGCGTCGGGCATGTGGGCCATGCAGGCCAGCCTGGTGGGCTCCCACGTGATCGGTAAGGACGAGCTGCCAAAAGGCAACCGGCTGCGTCCCGGCAATCCCCTCACCAACGGCTACCGCACCGCGGATGGCCGAACCGTCGTGCTGGCCATGTTGGAGGCGGACCGGTACTGGCCCGGCTTCTGCGAAGCGATCGGCCTTCCTGAACTAGCGACCGATCCGCGCTTCGAGAACGCAGAGAAGCGCCTGCAGAACGTTACCGAGTGCGTGGAGTTCCTCGACGACGTCTTTGCCAAGCGGAGCTTCGAGGCGTGGAAGACCGTGCTCGACTCACAGGAGGGCCAGTGGACCGTCATCCAAAACTGCGCCGAAGTACTTCAAGATGAGCAAGGGAAGATCAACGGATACTTGAAGCCGGTGACCTACCCGAGCGGCACGACCCTCCCCTTGGTGAGCGTCCCGGTCCTGATCGATGGTTTCGCACCCGACCTCACTCCCGGGCCCGAGTTGGGTTCGAGCACCGAAGACGTCCTGGTGGAGCTCGGCCGGAGCTGGGAGGACATCACCAAACTCAAGGAGCAGGGCGTCATCTCATGAGCGCAACGCAAGTACTGGATCTGGCCTCGATCCCCGTCATAGACGCCGACACCCATGTCATCGAGCCGTACGACCTGTGGACGTCGAGGGTGTCGACCAAGAAGTGGGGCGACCGGGTGCCCTACATACGCCGCGACGAGAACCTCGGGATCGACCTCTGGGTGGCGGGGGACAAGATCCTGGGCGCAGGCGCGGCGGCGGCGCAGGCTGGGTGGAAGGATGCTCCTCCCCACCATCCGCCCAGCCTCGACGTCGTCGACCCGTCGCTGTGGCGGGCCCAGGACCGGCTGGCGCTGATGGACCGCTACGGGATCTACGCCCAGATCCTCTATCCCAATGTGGCCGGGTTCGGCGCGGGTCGATTCGCCGACGTCGGGGACCCGGAGTTGGCGCTGGCCCTCATTCAGGCCTACAACGACTTCCTCACCGACTGGAGCTCGGCCGATCCCCAACGGCTGATCCCGATCATGGCTACCCCGTTCTGGGACATCGATGTGGCCATCGTCGAGATGCATCGCTGCGCAGCCATGGGCCACCGCGGGATCATCATGTCGCAAGGCCCTGAGTACTTCGGGAGCCCGGGCCTCGCCGATCCACACTGGGACCGCTTGTGGGCGGCGGCGCAGGACATGGAGCTGTCGGTCAACTTCCATATCGGCGGCGGGGACATGAGCGGCGTCGGGCTCTTGCCGCCATCGGCGGGGACGGCCGCCAACTGGGCGTCGTTTCCGGTGACCTTCTTCGTCAGCAACGCCAAGACGGTCGCGGCCTTGATCGGGGGAGGGGTGTGCCACCGCTTCCCGAGACTGAAGTTCGTTTCGGTCGAAAGTGGGGTGGGCTGGCTCACGTTCGCGTTGGAGGCGCTCGACTGGATGTGGGGCGAATGCGCGGTGACGAAGGAGCATCCCGAATACGACCTCCTGCCGACCGAGTACTTCAAGCGACAGATCTACGGGTGCTTCTGGTTTGAGCACGGCCCGGGGCTGGATGCCGCGCTGGCCACGATCGGCCCGGACAACATCTTGTACGAGACGGACTTCCCCCACCCAACGAGTATGTCTCCCGGTCCGGCGAGCGAGGCGCTGGCGCCGAAGGACTTCATCGCCCAGAAGCTTGGCTATCTCGGGCCGGAGGTCCTGCAGAAAGTGCTGCACGACAACGCAGCCAACGTGTACCACCTGCGTTGATGATCGGTAAAGGAGACGGGTAAGTGAGAAGTCTCACGAGCAAGGCCGCCCTGATAACAGGAGCGGGCCGCGGGCAAGGTCGGGCCCACGCCTTGCGTTTGGCCAGGGCCGGCGTCGCCATCATCGCCGTGGACGTCTGCCAGGACATCCCCTCCCTGCCCTATTCCATGGCGACCCGTGACGACCTGGACGAGACGGTCGGCCTGGTCGAAAAGGAAGGGGCCCGGGCGTCGGCCCAGGTCGCCGACATCAGGGACAGGGCAGCACTGGAGCGGGCGTACCGGGCCGGTCTGGCCGAGCTGCGGGTTGACTCCGTGGACGTCCTCATAGCCAACGCGGGAGGCATCGCCTACCCTTCTGAGCAGGATGAGGACGCCGCCTTCTCCGGGCAGCTGGAGCTCATGCTGGTCGGCACTTGGAACACGTTGAAGGTCGTCACGGGCGACATGATTACCGCCGGCCGGGGCGGCGCCATCGTGCTGACCAGCTCCACCGCCGGCCTCAAGGGCTACGTCGGCGGGTGGGGCGGACTCGACGGATACACCGCGGCCAAGGCGGGCATCGTCGGCCTCATGCGCTTCTACGCCAACTTGCTGGCGCCCCACAACATTCGGGTCAACACCATCCATCCGACGGGCGTCAACTCCGGGATGGTCCAAAACGACGCCTTCGCCCGATGGGCCGTGTCCGCAGTGGGCGACGATCCCGGGGCCCTGGCCAACCCCATGCCGGTCGCCCTGCTGGAACCCGACGACGTGGCGGCTGCCGTCGCCTGGCTGGTGTCCGACGACGCCAAGTGGGT
This sequence comes from Acidimicrobiaceae bacterium, assembly GCA_003156795.1. Taxonomy (GTDB): domain Bacteria; phylum Actinomycetota; class Acidimicrobiia; order Acidimicrobiales; family Palsa-688; genus PALSA-688. The sequence continues at coordinate 9,092 of PMHU01000204.1, read as the reverse complement.
GACCGGGGTGGCGCTGCCGGTCGACGCCGGGTTCACCAACCGATGACCGAGCTGGCGCCGTCGATCGATCTGTACTCGGCCGCATCCTTCGCGAACGGGCATCCCTTCGATCAGTACGCCTGGCTGCGCAGGAAAGCGCCGGTGTACCGGCATCCCGCCCCCGATGGCGGCACGTTCTGGGCGGTGACCCGATACGAGGACATCCGTACCGTGGAGCGCAACCCGGCCATCTTCTCGAGCGCCCCCACTGTCACCATCGAGGATGGTGCGGCGGCGATGGTCCCGCACTTCTTGGCCATGGACGACCCGGAGCACGCCGTGTTGCGGAGGATGATCGTGCCGCGCCTCATGCCGAGGGCGGTCCGGCACCGGGTTCCGGCGCTGCAAGACATCGCCCGTACCGTCGTCGACGAGATCTGCGAGAGGGGCGAGTGCGACCTGGTGGAGGAGTGCGCCGGCCTCATGGCGGGGTACACCGCCGCCGACTTCCTCGGTATCAGCCGATCGGACGGACGACACCTGCACGATCTATTGATGATCATCCACAGCTCTCCCGACGTCAAAGGCATGGACGCCATGGTGAACGCGGCCATGGAGCTGTTCACGCTGGGGCAGGCGGTTTTCGCCGAGAAGACCAAGTCGCCGCGTGACGACGTGTTCAGCATGTACGCCAACGCCGAGATCGACGGCCGTCGCACGACCGAACTCGAGTTCCTCGGCACCTTTATCCTTTTGACCGACGGGAGCCTCGACACGTCGCGCAACCTCATCTCGGGCGGGATGCTCCAAATGTTCCGCCACCCGGACCAGCGCCGCCAACTGTGCGTCGAGTTCGACGACCTCATCCCGGCTGCCATCGAAGAAATGCTGCGGTGGCTGTCGCCGGTCACCTACATCCGACGGGTCGCCACTGAACGAACCGAGCTCGCCGGCCAGGCGATCGAAGCCGGCGAACGGGTGGCCGTCTACTTCGGCTCCGGCAACCGTGACGGCGCCGTTTTCGACGATCCCGACCGCTTCGACATTCGCCGTTCCCCCAACGAGCACATCGCGTTCGGCGCCGGCGGCCCCCATTTCTGCGTCGGATCCCATCTCGGCCGGGCCGAGGGGACCGTCATGCTGCGCGAACTCTTTACCCGGCTGCCAGACCTCGAACAATCCGGGCCGGAGGAGTGGGCAGCCACCAGCCTGACGTCGGGCCTGGCTGCGTTGCCGGTGCGGTTCAGCCCGACGAAGCCGAGTGGATGAGCGACGGTTCAACGCCCCCGATGACAGCGATGATCACGGCTCTCTCAGTATGTTGACTCTGTAATGCCAACCGGTAACGATCCTGACCGGGAAAGCTCCGAACAACACCTTCGGGGGCTCTCAGTCGTCTCCATTCCGAAGGAGATCACCTCGGCCCGATCCGAAAAGGTGTCCAAGGCGGTCGCTCGGCTGATCGCCCGGGAGGTGGCGGACCGAGGACTTCAACCCGGATCGCCGCTCCCGCCCGAGCACGTCATGGCCAAGAATTACGGCGTGGGCCGGTCCTCGGTACGGGAAGCCCTGCGGCTGTTGGAGACCCAAGGCCTGATCGTCATGAGGCCCGGCCTCGGCGGCGGACCCATCGTCGGCCGGCCCAGCCCCATCGACTTCGGTAAGACCATGACCCTCTTCCTGCAGATCACGGGAACGCCTTTTTCGCACGTGCTCGAAGCCCTCCCAGCCGTGGAAGGCATGTGCGCGGCGCTGGCGGCTCAGCGGTGCGCGGCGGACGGGCCCGAGACCTTCGAACAGCACGTGCCGAGCTCCACCCTCGAACCGCCCAGCCGGCAGATGAATGACGGCGAGTGGATCGAGAAATCCGCAGGCTTCCACGGTGCTCTTTGGGGTCTGGTGGACAACGACGTGGTCACGCTGATGGCCGGTGCTGTGGCGTTTATCTTTGCCGACCGGGCCCGGTACGACGAGCATCGCGAGTGGACCCTGAAGGAACGCCGACGGGTGCATCGGGAGCACCTGGAGATTGCAGAGGCCGTTCGCGCCGGGGACGCCGAAGCGGCGCGCCAGCTCAATGAGGCTCACTTCATGAAAATCAACCAGGACGTCAGGAAGATGTACCCGAACCTGGCCAACGAGGTCGTCGACTGGCACTAAGTGCTCGCACCAAAGGGAAGGGGAGCGCGGGAGCGCTCGACGTCGCGCCGGCGGATGTCGCCTCGGTGCTACCGTCGCCTCGTCCAGGCTTCGAAGCACTTGAGGAGCGAATCGTGGCACCGACTCTGCGTCCAGATCCTGTCCTCCCACGCGACTCAGCCGGCGCTCGAGCGCCGCTCGATGTCGTCACCGACTTTCTCCACGCCATGCAGGAGGCGGACCCCGAGACGGTGATTTCGCTCGTGGCCGACGACATCCTCTACAGCAATGTGTCGCTGCCAACGATCCGAGGTCGAGATCGCTTCGCCCGAGCGGCCCGAGCGTATTACCGCAACCACTTGCGCTTTCAGGTCGTCGTGCATCGCATCGCGGAGAACGGATCGTCGGTGTTGACCGAGCGCACAGACGCGGTCATCCTGGGCCCGTTCCGCATGCAGTTCTGGGTCTGCGGTGTCTTCGAGGTTCACGATGGCCAGGTGACGCTGTGGCGCGACTACTTCGACTGGCGCGCCACTTCAGTGGCGACCATTCGCGGCCTGGCTGGGATCATTTTCCCGCCGCTTCGAGCCAGGTTTCCTGACTTGGGTTGAGGACCTCCGCAGGTCAAATTCGGGTGGGGTCTTCGGCGCGTCGGACGGCGGAGGTGGGGTGGCGGGCCGGAAGTGGGAGCGCGGGCCGTCGCCCGGGAGGTCGGCTGGCCCGTCAGAGACCGGCTTTGGGGGCCCGGTGTCGGTCCTTAGGGGGTTCGGAGTCGCCCGGTATGCAAGGGTTGTGGGCATGGTCGACGCGGTGGCCACCGGCTTGGCCCATCCTTTGGATCCCTTGGACGAGATCGAGATCCGCGCTGCGGTCGCCGCCGTCAAGCGGGATGCCCGATTCCGGGGGTCTCACCGGTTTTTCTCCGTGACTCTCCTCGAGCCGGACAAGGACCTCGTCGGCGGAGATGTAGATCGCCAGGCCGAGGTGATCCTCGTCGATCGTGGAGACGGCGCCACTGAGGAGGTCACGGTCAGCTTGGCCGGGGCGGAGGTGGTCGGGTGGGTGAAGTTGGCGGACTGCCACGCCGCCTACCTGCTCGGGGAGTACATGCGCGCCGTGGAGGTCGTCAAGAAAGACGAGCGGTGGCTGGCGGCTCTGAGGGCCAGAGGGATCGACGATATCGAACGGGTCCAGCACGACCCGTGGCCGGCCGGCAACTTCGGCGTTGCGGGCGAGCAAGGTCGACGGTTGGTGCGCATCGTGTGCTACGTCCGTCACCATAAGACCGACAATGGGTATGCCCATCCGATCGAAGGCCTGGTCGCCACCTTCGATGTGACGACCGGCGAGATCCTGGAGATCCTCGACGATCCCGAAGCGGCTGCCATTCCGAGCGAGTGTGCCAACTACGACGAGGCGGGCGTCGGGGCTTGGCGGACCAGCCTGAAGCCGCTCGACATCGTTCAGCCGGACGCCCCCGGCTTCGTGGTCGAAGGCTCTGCGATCCGATGGGAGAACTGGCGTCTCAGGGTGTCGATGCACCCTCTCGACGCCCTCGTCCTGCACGACGTGGGCTGGGATGACGGGGAAAGACTGCGGCCGATACTGCATCGGGCGAGCCTGGCCGAGATGGTCGTGCCCTACGGCGACCCGCGATTCCGCTACTGGCAGGCGTACTTCGACACGGGCGAGTTCCTGGTCGGCAAGTGGGTCAACTCGCTCGAGCTCGGCTGCGACTGCCTAGGCGAGATCGCCTACCTGGACGCGACCGTGACCGACGACACCGGCCAGCCGCGCACGATACCGAACGCGATCTGCATCCATGAGGAGGACTTCGGCATCCTGTGGAAGCACACCGACATCTTCAACGGCTCGGCTCAGTCCCGGCGCCAGCGCCGGCTCGTGGTCTCCTACTTCACCACGGTCGGCAATTACGACTACGGCTTCTACTGGTACTTCTACCTGGACGGCACCATCGAGTGCGAGGTCAAGCTGACCGGGGTGCTCTTCACCTCGGCCCATCCCGGCGGTGACCACCCGCATTCCACCGAGGTCGCGCCCGGCCTGGCCGCGCCCGTGCACCAGCACCTGTTCAGCGCCCGGCTGGACATGACCGTGGACGGCCCGGCCAACGCGGTCGAAGAGGTGGACGTCAGCGGAGCCCCGATCGGCCCGGAGAACCCCTACGGCAATGCCATGGTGCAGACGGTGACCCGGCTGACTCGTGAGTCGCAGGCGGGCCGCCGCGCGGACGGCTCCCGCGGCCGGACCTGGCGGGTGGTCAGCACCGAACGCCATAACCGCTTCGGCCATCCGACCGCCTACACGCTTTACCCGGAGTCCGCCCCGGCCCTGCTGGCCGATCCGGCCTCGCCGCTGGCGGCCAGGGCCGGTTTCGCGGCCAATCACCTCTGGGTCACCAAGTACGACCCGGCTCACCGCTATTCGGCCGGCGACTTCGTGAACCAGCATCCCGGCGGAGCCGGGATCCCCGCCTTCATCGCGGCCGACCAGGACATCGACGGCACCGACCTCGTGGTATGGCACACGTTCGGCCCCACGCACTTCCCGCGCCTGGAGGACTGGCCGGTCATGCCCGTCGCCCACTGCGGCTTCGTGCTCAAGCCGACCGGCTTCTTCGACCGCAACCCAACCCTCGACGTCCCGCCCCCGGCCCCGCACTGCACTCCTGGTTAACCCCGCCGGTCCCACCCGCGGCGCCCGCCCGGCCAGCGCATGGAAGTGGCACCCTGCACATTCTTTGATCAGGGCGCCACTTCCACACACATGGGAATGGTGATAAGCCGCGGCCTCTGGCCCGGACGGGGGAGCCGCCGCCTGAACCGGTGTAGCTGGCGGCGAAGTCCTGGCAGTTCGACAGCGACGAGACGGACGCGTCCGGCATCGTGATTTCCACCGGCTTGAGCGTGCACAGGTCCGCGTTGTTCACCGTCGCTCCGCTGAAGCTGACCGTGCCGAAGCTGGTCAGCGGCAAGATGCCGCCGCTGGACGTACAGCAGGGCGCCTCGGCGATGACCTCGGCCGAGGATCGCGCCGCCCCGGCCAGCCTCCGGGTGGCCGAGCGCTTCCAATGCTGGGTAGCGTCGGTGATCGTGAGCCGGAACTTGTTGGCGCCCAGGTAACTGACCGAGGCGGAGAATTTGTCGCCCGCCTTGACCGTGTTGCTGAAGGTCACTTCCGGGCTCGGGTAGATCTCGTACCAGGCGTAGTACTCGGCGGTTTGGCCGACGCAGTCGACTTCGCTGCCGGTCTGCTCCACCGTGCGGCTGGTGTAGCCGTCGAGCCCGACCCAGAACGCGGAGTACTGGTCGCCGGAGCTGCAGTGGCCGGCCGGCTGCACCCAGCTGGCCGCGACGTTGGTGAAGCCGTCATTGGAGCCGGTATCGGCGTAGCCGGCCCAGTTGCTGCTGGACACCACGGTCTGCTCAGCCTGCATCCTGCCGCCTGCGGTCTGTGGTCTTCCGTCCGCGGACGTGCGACCTAGCTGCCTGACCACGCCTCCAGGCTGCACCGGACCGCTCGTCCCGGAAACCCCGGAAGCGCCGAATACGCCCGTAGCGCCGAATACGTCCCTCGCGCCCGCTACGCCGGCGGCGGCTCCGGCCGGGTAGGCCGCTGCCAGGGCCCAGCCGAACATGAGGGGAATAGCCGCCGCGAGAATGGGCCACTTGCGTCGCATATGCGCTCCTTTTCGCTCATTACGCCGTTGATAAGCTCAAACAGCCGAGCGCATAAGAAAATGGCGATAAAACCGGAATTCTTGATCACTTTACGCCCCCGCACTGTTGCCTCAGCTTATGCCTGATTTTCCCGATCGGCGGGCGAGACAACCACAGTCGGAGCACTTATCGTAAAAGAAACGCTTTAGCCTGAATGCCGCAATTCTTCGCGTAGCTCACGCTTAAGTATCTTGCCGAGCGGGTTGCGGGGCAGTTCGTCTCGCAGTTCAAGCCGCTCGGGCAGCTTGAAGGTCGCGATACCCAGCCCGCGCAGGTACTCGACGATCTCGGCCAGGCTCACCGTTTCTCCTGGCCGCGGAACGACCACCGCGCACGCGCGCTCACCCAGTATCTCGTCCGGGTAGGCCACGACGGCGACGTCGGCGACCTTGGGGTGATTGGAGACGAAGGTCTCCAGTTCGGCCGCCGAGATCTTCATGCCGCCCCGGACGACCATGTCCTTGGAGCGGTCGACGTAGTGCAGGTACTGCAGCTCGTCCCCGGCGATCTCCAGGATGTCCCCGGTCTTGAGGTAGCCGTCGTCGTCGAACGGGTCGGGCACGCCGCTGGCGGGCAGGTATCCCGGGAACACGCCGGGGCCCTTGATCCGCAGCTCGCCCGGCACGCCCGCCGCGGTGATCTCCTTCTCCGTCTGCGGGTCCACGATCCGCGCCAATGTCGTGCGCGCCATCGAGAAGGACCAGCTCCGGGCGCCGTAGCGAGGGAAGTACAGAGCCCGTACGGCGGGATCGGGGATGTCTTTGGGGGTGCCAAGCAGCGCGATGCCCTCGTTCGAGCCGTAGAAGTTGAGGATCTCGATACCGTACTTGTCGTGCCAGCCCTGTAGCAGGCTCGGCGCGAGCGGGGTGGAGCCTGAGCCGAGCAACCGCAGCGAGGAGATGTCAGCGGTCGCCAGCAGCGCCTCGTTGTGCAGCAGCGTGGTGAGCAGGGCCGGCGGCGCGACGGTGTAGGTCGCCCGGTACTGCGAGATCTGCCGCAAGAACGTGGCCAGGTCGAACGGATGGTGCTGGACCAGCAGCCCGCCGACCTTGAGCCAGGGCAGGAACATGCCGTTGATGCCGGCCATGTTCACCATCGGGAACGGGTTGAGCAGCACGTCGTCGGCGGTCAGGTCCGGGCCCTCGACCGTCGACGTGCACATCGCCATCCAGTCGTAGTGGGTCCGCTGCACGCCCTTGGGAGTGCTTTCCGTGCCCGAGGTCCAGCAGATCGTCACGCAGTCGTTCGGGTCCGGCGACCACGACGCAAGGTAGCGATCCAGCCCGCGAAGGCCACCGGCCGCCGCGACGCGCTCGTCAAGCCCGACGACACCCTCCGTCGCGGAGGCCCCGGAGACCCCGGAGACCCCGGAGACCCCGGAGGCCCCGGAAAGCCCGAACGCGGCTACGGTGCGCAGCGACGGGATCTGCTCTCGCAACCCGGCGATCTCGGCCGCCGCCTGCCGCCGCCCGATGCGCCCCGCCGTGATGAACAGCTTCACCTGCGCGACCCGGGACAGATGAGTGAGCTCGTAGGCGCGGTACTGGACCGGGAACGGGGCCACAATCGCGCCGATCCGGACGATGGCCAGGAAGGCGACGGCGATCTCGACGGTGTTAGGCAGCTGGATGCCGACGACGTCCCCGGCCGTGATCCCCTCGTCCAGCAGCACCTGCGCGAGCCGCGATACCTGCTCGTCCAGCTCCGGCCAGGTCAGCGTGCGGACCGGCCCGTCCATCAGCGCGTCCCGGTTCAGCGGGTCGACGATCGCGGGTATGTCACCGTGCACCGCGACACGCTCGCGCAGCAGCGCGTCGATCATGTCGTCGTTCCAGTAGCCCGCCGCCCGGTACTCCCGGACCCGCTCAGCCGGATGAAGCCCCACTGTTCCTCCTAGGCCGGCGCTACGGGCGCCAGCGCGGTGAGCGTTCCCACCCCGGCCGGATCCGCGTCGCTGGATCCTGGCACGAGCGCGATCTCGTCCACGCCGGCGTCGGCGTATTCGGCTATCCGGGCCCGCACGCCTGGCTCGTCGCCGACCAGCGACACGTGCCCGACGATCTCCGGCGGTATCGCCGCCAGCAGCTCACCCGGATGCGGTCCGGTCCGGGCGAAGCGCACCACGTCGGCGAAGCCCGCCTCGGCGAACATCTCGCCGTAGCCGGGCGCGGACATGTAGGCGACCAGTCCCCGCCGCAGCTGCTCAACACCCGGACCGAGGACCGCCGGGCCGAGGGCCGCCGGACTGACGACCGCCGCGACCCAGGCCGCCACCGGCGGCACCGGCCGCCCGGCCGCCCGGCATTCGTCGTGCAGCATCTCCACCAGCCGGGCCGCCGACTTCGGCGTCACCAGGTTGATCACCATCCGGTCTGCGTGCCGCGCCGCCACCTTGACCGCGCCGCGGCCAAACGCCGCGATGGTCAGCGGCGAGGAAGGCGCCTTGGTCCGGAGCCGGAAGCCGCGGGTCCTGATGACTTCACCCGCCACGTCGGCCTTGCCGCCGTCCAGCAGGGTCCGGACGGCGGTGGCCGACTCGGCCAGCGCGAGCGCGGTGCGCTCCTGGCGGCGGCCGTGCCACTGCTGGACCAGCACCGGGCTGGAGGAGCCGAGCGCCACGTTCACCGTCCGCCCGGTCAGCTCGGCCAGCGAGCCCGCGCCCATCGCGATCATGACCGGGTCCCGCACCGCCACGGCCAGCGGTCCGATGGTCAGCGCGGCGCGCGTGGTCCGCTCCGCCACCACCGCGCCGAGCACGAAGCCGTCGAAGGTGGCCATCTCGCCG